>NZ_JBHSHU010000001.1:0-474242 GCF_042653125.1 Nocardioides sp. GCM10023255 | reverse complement strand
CCGGGGCTCGCGGCGGTGCCGGGGCTCGAGGTGCCACGGGCACGGCGCGCGGCGCGGCTGCCGGAGGACGCGGCGCGAGCGGCTCGCGCGGTGCCGCGGGCGGCCGTGGTGCCGCCGGCGGCCAGGGCGGCCGCACCAACAAGGACCCCCGGAAGAAGAACACGGACTTCTTCGAGGAGGAGCAGGACTGGGTCGATGACGAGGGTGCCGCTCCCGGTGTCATCGACTGAGTCCGACGGATTCACTGCTCCCGCCCGGGACGGTCGCCACGGCCGTCCCGGGCGGTAGCATCTCAGCCGGTCCGGCCGGACCCGGGGTCACGGGCCCGGTGAGGACCGCGGCCACCACGACATCGGGGTACATCTTGGGGACCTTGGGGGAGACACGATGAGCCAGGCGCCCGTCACCACGTCCGGACTGGTCCGTGTGACCGTCGCATCAGGCACCCGACGGGTCGACCTCGTCCTCCCGGGTGCGGTCCCCGTCGCCGAGCTGGTGCCGGAGCTGGCGCGCAGCGTCGGCCTGCTCGACGCCTCCACCGTCTTCGGCGGCTACCGCCTCGTGACGGCGGAGGGTCGCGAGCTGGCCAGCGACTCCGGCCTGATCATCCAGGGCGTCGAGGACGGTGGTCTCCTCACCGTGACGGCCGGCATCGACGACCCGCCGCCGCGTGTCTACGACGACGTCGTGGAGGCGATGACCGACGTCGTCGAGCACGACCTCAAGCCCTGGGAACCGGCGTCGGGCCGGCGTACCGCCCTGTCCGCGGCGGGCCTGCTCATGGCCCTGGGGGCGGTGGCGCTGCTGATCCAGCGCGGCTCCCTGCTGGCCGCGGTCGCAGCCGTGGTCGTCGCCGCAGCCCTGGTGGTCGGCGCGATCGTCCTCTCCCGCGTCCAGCACGAGGCCGAGACCGCCGTGGCCCTCGCCTGGATGGGTTCGGTGTACGCCGCCGTGGCCGGCCTGATGCTGGTCACCGACGGCGAGTTCTTCGGCCTCCCGGTGGCGTGCGCCGGTGCCGGCGCCCTGGTCGCCGGGCTGGTCGCCCTGGTCGGTGTCGGGGAGGGCCGCACCCTCGTGATCCCGCCGGTCGTCGTGGGTGCCATCTTCCTGGCCACCGGCTTGGTCATGCGGGCCGCGGCGTTCGACCCTGCGGTCGTGCTGACCACGGCGCTGGTGCTGGTCGTGATGGCCGGCAGCGTCTTCCCGTGGCTCGCGCTCGGGGCCACCGGCACCACGGTCGACCAGCTGTACTCCGTCGCGGACATCACCGCCGACCCCGCCGAGGTCGACCCCGCCCGGGTCAGTGCCGACGCGCGCGTCGCGCACGAGATCCTGGTGGCGGTCTCGGCCACCGTGGGGCTGCTGCTGGTCCTGATCGCGCCGCTCTCGGTCTCGCTCGGCCTCGCGGGCACCCTGCTCGCCGTCCTCGCCTGCCTGGTCGTGATGCTCCGCACCCGCCAGTACCGCACCGGGTCCGAGGTGCTGGTCGGACTCGTCTCCGGGATCGTGGGGCTGGTGTCGGTCGCGGGCTCGATGCTCTGGCTGCACCCGGACTGGCGACCCACCGCTGCCGTCGCGCTCGCCGTCACCGGTGGGGTGCTGCTGCTGGTGACGCTGCTGCCCTCCACGCCGTCCGTGCGCCGCGGGCGGCTCGGCGACGTGGCCGAGACCGTGGCGCTCGTGGGGCTGCTGCCGCTCCTGGTCGTGGCGGTCGGCGTCTACTCGGCGATCCGGGGCTGAGGCGTCGATGGCCACCAAGCGCGACCTCGTCGAGGCCTACTCCTTCAGCCGGCGCCGCCTCGTCACGGCGTTCGTGTCCGGTGCGCCCGGCGGCCGTGAGGTGGAGCCGGCGCGGCCAGGCCGGACCATCGTCGGAGGCCTGGCACTGGCCGTGCTGCTGATGGCCGGAGCAGCGATCGCGGGCGTGTTCGCCCCCAAGGACCCGGAGGACTGGACGCAGCCCGGCCTGATCGTCTCCAAGGAGACCGGTGCCGCCTACGTGATCGTCGAGGAGAGCGAGCACCCGGTCCTGCGCCCGGTCATCAACATCACCTCGGCACGACTCATCCTCGACACCGGCGGTGACGTCGAGCCCAGGATCGTCTCGCAGAAGACCATCGAGTCGCAGACCATCGGGGACGACATCGGGATCCTGGGTGCGCCGGCGAGCGTGCCCGACGACTCGCTGCTCATCCCCGACGGCTGGACCGCCTGCACGCGCGCCGGCAGCGGACTGCGCGTCGACGTGTCCGCGACGTCGCAGGCGCGCGCGGCGCTGGACAACGGCTTCGTGGTCACGAGCCAGAAGACCACGTACGTCATCGCGGAGGCCTCGGACGGCACCGGCGCCCACCGCTACCAGCTCCCGGCCGGCGGCAAGCTCGGCGAGGGCCAGGACAACCTGCTCGCCGACCTGCAGCTGCCGAACCGCGCCGGCGGCACCGAGGTGCCCGAAGAGTGGCTGGCGCTGTTCCCGGAGGGCGGTGACCTGAGCTGGGACACCTTCGGGCTGACGGGCTTCGGGGACCCGGCGCCCGACCGTGGCGAGTTCGGGATCCCGGGCGACGCCCGGATCGGTGACGTGCTCACCACGGGTGACGAGTCCCTGCTGCTGACCCAGGACGGCCCGGAGCCGCTTGACGACTTCGCGCTCGCCGTCTACCGGAACTCACCCACCCCCACCGGCCGGATCGCCGAGGGCTCACGCTCCGGCCGGGCGCCCGTGGAGTGGACGCTCGACAGCCCCCCGAACGTCGGGCAGGTCAAGGGTCCCTACGAGTCCGAGCACTGGCCGTCCGGGACGCTGCGCGCGACCGAGGGCGACCACTGCGCCCTGCTCGCCGCGGAGAAGGGTGAGGCACCCGTGGCGCACGTCGCCACGGACGCCACCGGCGACGCCTCCCCGGCCGACGTGCGCGAGGGCGAGCGCTCGGTCCGGGTGCAGCCCGGTCGCGGCGCCTACGTGCTGTCGGGCGACTGGGGCCAGTCCGCCGGGGGTGCCCCCTTCCTCATCGACGCCAAGGGGCAGTCCTACCCGCTGGAGGGGCCCGACGTCGCGACCCGGCTCGGGTACGGCGACTACCCGGTCGCCGAGGTGCCCGACTCGTGGGTGGGGCTGTTCGACGAGGGCGTCTACCTCTCCGTGGACGCCGCCCTGTGCCCGCCGCGCAGCGAGGGGAGCCGGGGGTGCGCCTGAGCGTCGCCGCCTCGGGCGCCGTCACCGGCCTGGCGCTGGCCGGCCTGCTGGTCCCGGCGGTGCCCGCGCAGGCCGACGTCGACGCCGCCTGCCTGGGCAGCCAGACCGACACCCCGCGGACCGACACCGAGAACACCAGCGTGCCCCTCGAGGCCCTCGGTGCCGAGCAGGCGCAGGAGCTCTTCGGCGACCGGGCGCCCGGCTCCGGGGTGACGGTCGCCGTGCTCGACTCGGGCGTCGTGGACAGTCCGCTGCTGACCGTGAGGTCGCACCAGTCCTTCGGCACCGCGACCAAGGGCCTGGTCTCGGGCCACGGCAGCGTGGTCGCGGGCCTGGTCGCCGGGCACGCCCGCGCCAACGGCAAGCCGGTCGGCGTGGCACCCGGTGCGTCGATCATCGACGTGCGCGTCTACGACACGGACCTGCCCCAGGACGGCGCGCAGCCGCCACAGACCAAGGTCTCGACGTCGGCGCTCGTCGACGGGCTGGAGTGGGTGGCCGGGCACGCCCGGGCCGAGGGCATCAAGGTCGCCAACATCTCGCTCGCCACCGCCCACACGCCGGAGCTGGAGCGGGCCGTGGAGAAGGCGTGGGACGCGGGCGTGGTCGTGGTCGCCGCGGCCGGCAACCGACCGGGGGAGGGGCAGCTCAACTACGAGACCCTCGGCACGTTCCGCACCGGCGAGGACGCCCACGACCTGGTCGCCCCCGCGCGCTACGAGCACGTCGTCGCCGTCACGGCGACGCCGGACGGGGACCCCGAGCACCCGGCTCCCACCACCTACGTCGTCCAGAACTCCGCGACGGACGTCGCCGCGCCGACGTACGGCGGGGTGTCGATCGACCTCAACGGCAGCACCTGCGTCGTGCAGGAGGTGGCGACCTCCTGGGCGACGGCCGAGGTGAGCGGGGTGCTGGCCCTGCTCTGGTCGCGCTACCCGACGGAGAAGCCCGCCCAGATCGTCGCCCGTCTCCTCGACACCGCGGACGGGTCCGCGCTGGACCCGACCCCGCTGCGGGGTGCCGGTGTGGTGCAGCCCGTCGAGGCGCTCACCCGGCCGCTGCACCCCGACCGGGCGGGAGACCTCCCGCGGGCCCGGCCCGAGGAGGGCCGGACGCCCCGCGCCACGTCGCCCGAGCCCGAGGCCGACGTCCTCGCAGCCACCCGCGAGCACGCGGTGTGGTGGGGGCTCCTCGGCGGCGGCGCACTGCTGCTCGCCCTGCTGCTGCGGCCGGTGACCGCGCGCCGGCGTACCTGACGAGGCCTGCGAACGACGACGGGCGCCGACCGCGTGGTCGGCGCCCGTTCGTTTCGTGGCGGAGGATAGGGGATTCGAACCCCTGAGGGCTGTTAACCCAACCCGCTTTCCAAGCGAGCGCCATAGGCCACTAGGCGAATCCTCCGCGGAGGAGAGTACCGGTCGCTCCCGGGCGGGACGAAATCCCCCCACCCAGAGGTGCCGTCTTGGTGGGCGTCGGGCCGCTCCCCTACACTCGGGCCAACCCCCCGTGTGGCGGCATCTTGCCGAACTCCCCCAGGGCCGGAAGGCAGCAAGGGTAAGCGAGCTCTGTCGGGTGCGCGGGGGGCCTTTTCATGCCCGGGTACCGCGCGCTACCGGCTGTCGGCGCGGGTGGTTAGGGTTCTTGCGTGGAGTCACCCCTCGCGTTGTACCGCCGCTACCGGCCCGAGACATTCCGGGAGGTCATCGGCCAGGACCACGTCACCGAGCCGCTCCGGGCCGCGCTGGCGAACAACCGGGTCAACCACGCCTACCTCTTCTCCGGCCCGCGCGGCTGCGGCAAGACCACGTCGGCCCGCATCCTGGCCCGCGCGCTCAACTGCGAGCAGGCGCCGGTCGCCGATCCGTGCGGCGAGTGCGACAGCTGCCGTGACCTGGCCCGTGGCGGGCCGGGGTCCATCGACGTGATCGAGATCGACGCCGCGTCGCACGGCGGCGTGGACGACGCGCGTGACCTGCGGGAGAAGGCGTTCTTCGCGCCGGTCCGCAGCCGCTACAAGGTCTACATCATCGACGAGGCGCACATGGTGACGACGCAGGGCTTCAACGCCCTGCTCAAGCTCGTCGAGGAGCCGCCGCCGCACCTGCGCTTCATCTTCGCGACCACCGAGCCCGACAAGGTGCTGCCGACGATCCGCTCGCGCACCCACCACTACCCGTTCCGCCTGATCCCGCCGCGGCTGCTGTCGTCGTACCTCTCCGAGCTGTGCGAGAAGGAGGGCGTCTCCATCGAGCCGGCGGCGCTGCCCCTGGTGGTCCGGGCCGGCGCCGGCTCCGCGCGCGACACGCTCTCGGTGCTCGACCAGCTGCTCGGCGGTGCCGGTCCCGAGGGCGTCACCCACGCGCTGGCGACCGGGCTGCTCGGCTACACCCCCGACACGCTCCTCGACGAGGTGGTCGACGCGTTCGCCGCCGGTGACGGTGCCGCGGTCTTCGGTGTGGTGGACAAGGTCATCGAGACCGGGCAGGACCCACGTCGCTTCACCGAGGACCTGCTGCGCCGGCTGCGCGACCTGGTCATCGTGGCGGCCGTCCCCGACGCGCCGGCCACGGGCCTGATCGACGTCTCCGAGGACCAGGGGGAGCGGCTGGTGGCCCAGGCCGCGCGCTTCGGCGGGGCCGAGCTGAGCCGGGCCGCCGACCTGGTCGCGACCGGGCTCACCGAGATGCGTGGCGCGACCGCGCCCCGGCTGCTGCTCGAGCTGGTGTGCGCGCGGGTCCTGCTCCCGGGTGCCGACCACGCCACCGACGGCGTCCTCGCCAGGCTCGACCGGCTCGAGAAGCGGATCGCCATCACCGGCACCCCCTCCGCGCAGGCGACCGCGACGGCGGCGCCGCTGCCACCGGCGCAGGACCGGCCCGCGTCGGTCACCGTCAAGAGCGACGTGGTGGCGCCGACCCCCGGCGCTGCCCGCCACGAGCCCGTCCACCACGAGCCCGTCCACCACGAGCCGGTCCGCCCCGATCCGGAGCAGGTCCGCCCGGAGCCCGTCCGCCCGGAGCCCGTCCGCCCGGAGCCCGTCCGCCCGGAGCCGGAGCCGGTCCGCGAGCAGGTCGCCCCCGCCGCGGAGCCCGCGCCGCCCGCCCCGGCCGTTCCCGCCGCCGAGCCGGTCGCCCCCGCCGCACCTGCTGCTGCCCCCGCCGAGGCCGCACCTCGTGCCGGCGGGCTCACGCTCGTCGACGTGCGCCGGCTGTGGCCCGACATCGTCGAGGCCACCAAGCTCCGCCGCCGCGTCACCTGGATCCACCTCACGCAGAACGCCCAGGTGGTCGCGGTCGACGACCGCACCCTGACCCTGGGCTTCAGCAACGCCGGTGCACGCGACTCCTTCGACAACGGCGGCAGCCCCGAGATCGTCCGGCAGGCGGCCATCGACGTGGTGGGCACCGACTGGCGCATCGAGACGATCGTCGACCCCGGAGCACGCGCCGACGCGGGTGCGCCCCACGCCCTCCCGGACGCCCCGGCGGCGCCGGCCGCCCCGACGCCCGCCCCCGAGGCGCCCGCCGCCCAGCCCGACACCCAGCCCGCGGGCCCGCCCGACTGGGCCGGCGGGGACCCCGCGCCCGGGGCCGGAGCCGCGCCCGAGTCGCCCGAGTCGTCCAAGCCTCGGGCCGACCCCGAGTCGATCGCCGCGGCCCGGGGGGCCATCCAGCAGACCCGGGCCAACGGCACGGAGCGGCCCAACCGCGCCGAGGACCTCGCCGCGGCCGACGCCGAGGCGCACCCCGACGACCTCGACGCCGAGAACCAGGGCATCGACACCGCCGAGCTGCTGCGCCGCGAGCTCGGGGCCAGGATCATCGACGAGGTGCGGCACCAGTGATCGCACGAACGACCCGAGAGGTGACCACACCATGAGCCAGAACCCCTTCGACGCCCTCGGCGGCGCCGGCGGCTTCGACATGAACGCGCTGCTCCAGCAGGCCCAGCAGATGCAGGAGCAGCTCCAGAGCGCCCAGGCGCGGCTGACCGAGACGATCGTCGACGGCACCGTCGCCGGTGGTGCGGTGACCGTGCGGGTCAACGGCGTCGGCGAGCTCGTCGGCGTCGACATCAAGGCGGGCGGCTTCGACGCCAGCGACCCCGACGACCTCTCCGACCTCGGCGACATGATCGTGGCGGCCTACCGCGACGCCAAGGCCCAGGCCGACGCGCTGGCCAGCGAGACCCTCGGGCCGCTCGCCGGTGGCGGCGGCGCGGGCGGCATGCCCGGTCAGCTCGGATTCTGAGAAGGCCCCGGCGTTGTACGAAGGCGTTGTCCAGGACCTCATCGACGAACTCGGCCGGCTGCCCGGGGTCGGCCCCAAGAGCGCGCAGCGGATCGCGTTCCACCTGCTGCAGGCGGAGCCGGCCGACGTACGCCGTCTCGCCGACGTCCTGATCGAGGTCAAGGCGAAGGTGAAGTTCTGCAACATCTGCTTCAACGTCTCCGAGGACGAGCAGTGCCGGATCTGCCGGGACCCGAGGCGTGACCCGGCGGTGCTGTGCGTGGTCGAGGAGTACAAGGACGTCGTCGCGATCGAGCGCACCCGGGAGTTCCGGGGCCGCTACCACGTGCTCGGCGGCGCGATCTCCCCGATCGACGGGGTCGGACCCGACCAGCTGCGGATCCGCGAGCTGATGGTGCGGCTGGCCGACGGCGCGATCACCGAGGTCATCCTGGCCACCGACCCCAACCTCGAGGGCGAGGCGACCGCGACCTATCTCACCCGGATGCTCAAGCCGCTCGGGTTGCGCGTGACCCGTTTGGCGAGTGGACTGCCCGTAGGTGGTGATCTCGAGTACGCCGACGAGGTCACCCTCGGACGTGCATTCGCAGGAAGGCGGAACGCTGAATGACCGGCACCACGAACCTCGACGCCGAGACCGAGGAGTTCGCCCAGCAGATCGCCGACCAGGTGGAGAGCTTCCTGCTGGCGCTGCAGGCGGTGTCGCGCGAGGGCGACGGCGGACGGGCGATCTCCCTCCTGCTGCTGGAGATCAGCCAGGTGCTCCTGGCCGGCGCGCGGCTCGGCGCCCAGCGCGACTTCACGCCCCGTGCCGAGTACCAGCCCGACGTCGGGCCCGAGCCCGACCTCGACGACATGCGGATGCGCCTGGGCGGCATCCTCGACAGCGTCGACACCTACAGCTTCGTCTTCGACCCCTACGTCCCCGAGGTGGTCGAGAGCCAGCTCTCCGACGACCTGACGGCCATCGCGCTCGACCTGGTCAACGGCCTGCGGCACTACCGCGACGGCAACGTCGAGGAGGCGTTGTGGTGGTGGCAGTTCTCCTACGTCGCCTCCTGGGGCAACCTCGCCGGCGCGGCGCTGAACGCGCTCCTGTCCGTGGTGGCCCACGACCGCCTCGATGCGGAGTTCGAGGGCGAGGACGAGCAGGTCGCCGCGGCCGACGAGATGCTCGACGCTGAGATGCTGGGCTCGACGGACGGCGCCCCCCGGTAGACTCTGGCCCGGTCGCAGCGCAGCGCGGCGTGGTCCGGGCACCTGGCCGGGACGGGCGGCCGGAGACGCCAACCGAGCCTCGAGGACTACCAGTGGGCATTGTCGTGCAGAAGTACGGCGGTTCGTCCGTCGCTGACGCCGCCGGGATCAAGCGGGTCGCGCAACGCATCGTCGCCACCCGCAAGGCGGGCAACGACGTCGTCGTCGTCGTGTCCGCCATGGGCGACACCACCGACGAGCTGAGGGACCTCGCCGAGCAGGTGACCCCGCTGCCGCCGCCGCGCGAGCTCGACATGCTGCTGACGGCGGGTGAGCGGATCTCGATGGCGCTCGTCGCCATGGCGATCGCGCAGCTCGGCCACAAGGCGCAGTCGTTCACCGGCTCCCAGGCCGGGGTCATCACCGACTCCGTGCACGGCAAGGCCAAGATCATCGACATCACCCCCGGCCGGATCGAGGCCGCGATCAGGGACGGCGCGATCGCGATCGTGGCCGGCTTCCAGGGCGTCTCGCAGGACACCAAGGACGTCACCACCCTGGGCCGCGGTGCCTCGGACACCACCGCCGTGGCCCTGGCGGCGGCCCTCGGGGCCGACGTCTGCGAGATCTACTCCGACGTCGACGGCGTGTTCACCGCCGACCCGCGGATCGTCCCCGCTGCCCGCAAGCTTGACCGGGTCTCCACCGAGGAGATGCTGGAGATGGCCGCCTCGGGCGCCAAGATCCTGCACCTGCGCTGCGTGGAGTACGCCCGCCGCTACAACATGCCGGTCCACGTCCGGTCCTCGTTCAGCCAGAAGGAGGGGACCTGGATCATCCCGGACCCCTCGGAGGGAGAAGAGCCCATGGAGCAGGCGATCATCGCCGGTGTCGCCCACGACCGCAGCGAGGCCAAGATCACCGTGGTCGGCGTGCCCGACAAGGTGGGCGAGGCCGCCCGGATCTTCGAGGCGCTGGCGGCCACGGAGGTCAACATCGACATGGTGGTCCAGAACGTCTCGGCGGCCGCCACCGGCCTGACCGACATCTCCTTCACGCTGCCGCGTGCCGACGGCCAGACGGCCATGGGTGCGCTGGCGCGGATCCAGGAGGAGGTCGGCTACGACAAGCTCCTGTACGACGACCAGATCGGCAAGGTCTCGCTGATCGGTGCGGGCATGCGCTCGCACCCCGGCATCACCGCCAAGTTCTTCGCCTCCCTCGCGTCGGCGGGCGTGAACATCGAGATGATCTCGACCTCCGAGATCCGCATCTCGGTGATCGTCGACGAGGCCCAGGTCGACGAGGCCGTGCGGGCGACCCACTCGGCGTTCGACCTCGACGCCGACGAGGTCGAGGCCGTCGTCTACGGCGGGACCGGCCGATGAGCCGCATCGGAGTGGTCGGCGCGACCGGCCAGGTCGGCGTCGCCATGCGCCAGATCCTCGAGGAGCGCGGGTTCCCCGCCGAGGAGGTCCGCTTCTTCGCCTCCGCCCGCTCGGCCGGCACCGTGCTGCCGTTCGCGGGACGCGAGGTCGTCGTGGAGGACGCCTCGACCGCGGACCCCCGCGGCCTCGACATCGCGCTGTTCTCGGCCGGCGCCGCCACTTCCCGGGCGCTGGCGCCGAAGTTCGCCGACGCCGGCGTGACGGTGGTCGACAACTCCTCCGCCTTCCGGATGGACCCCGACGTCCCGCTGGTCGTCTCCGAGGTCAACCCGCACGCGGTGGCCGAGGCCCGCAAGGGCATCATCGCCAACCCCAACTGCACCACGATGGCCGCGATGCCGGTGCTCAAGCCGCTGCACGACGAGGCCGGGCTGGTGCGCCTGATCGCCTCGACGTACCAGGCGGTCTCCGGCAGCGGTGTGGCCGGCGTGGACGAGCTCGCCGGCCAGGTGGCCGCGGCGGGCGACAAGGCGCGCGAGCTGGCCTACGACGGCGAGGCCGTGGCGTTCCCGGACCCGGTGAAGTACGCCCGCACGATCGCCTACAACGTGCTGCCGATGGCGGGGTCGATCGTCGACGACGGCCTCGGCGAGACCGACGAGGAGCAGAAGCTCCGCAACGAGTCCCGCAAGATCCTCGGCATCCCCGAGCTGCGGGTGTCCGGCATCTGTGTCCGGGTCCCGGTCTTCACCGGCCACTCCCTGGCGATCAACGCGGAGTTCGAGCGCGCGATGACGCCCGAGCGGGCTCGTGAGCTGCTGGCGACCGCACCGGGCGTGGAGCTCTCCGAGATCCCCACGCCGCTGCAGGCGGCCGGCAAGGACCCGTCGTACGTCGGCCGCATCCGGCAGGACCCGGGTGTGGACGGCGACCGTGGCCTCGCGCTGTTCATCTCGAACGACAACCTGCGCAAGGGTGCCGCGCTGAACACCGTGCAGATCGCGGAGCTGCTCGCCGCCCGCTGACCGCTCGGTCGCGGGCGGGGCTCAGTCCCTGCCGGGCTCGTCGAACGCCGTGGTGACCCGGTGCGCGAGCGCGAAGCTCGCGACGGTGAGCACGGGCACGACGACCACCATCCACCCGCTGAAGATCACGTCGACGAGGAACAGCAGCGCCAGGACCGCGAGCAGGCCGACGGCCAGGAAGCTCGTGGAGCCGGGGTCGGGGACGCGCCAGGCCCGCAGCAGGACCGAGCCCAGGAAGACCATCGCGACCATGATCGCGACGAGCAGCCAGAAGCCGGCGGCGCCGCACGAGGACGTGCCGCGGGCCGCCTCGCAGGTGCGCTGCGAGCCCCAGGTGAGCCCGACGACGGCCATGCCGATGACCGCGCCGGTGACCATGGCGGCCAGCATGCCCCCGATCGCGGGCAGCGACGGCGTCCTGCGCGCCCGCCGTGCCCGCGCGGGGGCCTTGCGCTCGGGCTCCGCGGCCGGGCCGGGCGCGGACGACGCGACCGGCTCCGGGGTGGAGGTCGGGGCGGGTGGCGCGAGGGGCGCCGGCGCCACCTCGTCGGTGAACAGCGGTCGGGTCTCCGCGGACGCCGGCACCGGGTCGGGCGCGGGCTCCGACACGGCCGGGGGCGGCATCCTCGCGACCGGCACCTCGATCGGGGGCTCGCCGGAGCCCTCGGCGTCTCGTGGCTCCTTGCGCTTGCGCCGGCCGAAGCCCAGCGACGGCAGCTCCAGGGACGGTCCGTCGCTCCCGTGATGCTCATCTGCCATGCGGGCAGTGTGCCAGAACGCGCCGCGTGCCCGCCGCAACGCGTGAGGGCCCCGATCCCACCCGGGGATCGGGGCCCTCACGACTGGTCGGGCTGACAGGATTTGAACCTGCGGCCTCCTCGTCCCGAACGAGGCGCGCTACCAAGCTGCGCCACAGCCCGATTGCGGGGTCTGACCGTGGGTCCGGCCCCGCAAGCACGGCGAGCATACCCGAGCACCTCGGCGGCTTCGTAATCGGCCTCCACCCGTGGACGCCGGGGCCTGCTCAGCCGCGTGCGGTGAGGGTCAGCAGGGTCGCCTCGGGTCGGCACGCGACCCGGATACGGGCGTACGGGCTGGTGCCGAGGCCCGCGGAGACGTGCAGCCAGGACGAGCCCGGGTCGCCGTCGCGCGAGCGCGCCGGATGACGGTGCAGCCCCTTGGCCCGCGCGGGTTCGAGGTCGCAGTTGGTGGTGAGTGCGCCGCGGCCGGGCAGGCAGACCTGGCCGCCGTGCGTGTGCCCGGCGATGACGGCGTCGTACCCGTCGGCGGCGAACTGGTCGAGCACCCGCAGGTACGGCGCGTGGGTGACCGCGAGCCGCACGTCGGCTCCGGGCTCCGCCGGTCCGGCCACGTCCTCGAGGCGGTCGTACTCGAGGTGGGGGTCGTCGACGCCGGCGAAGGCGAACGACGTGCCCCCGACCTCCAACGCTCCGCGCGTGTTGGAGAGGTCCACCCAGCCGGCGTCGGTGAAGACGGCCATCAGCTCGCGCCACGGCAGATGGGGTGTGTGGATGTTGCGCTGGCCGTCGTCGGGCAGCAGGTAGCGCAGCGGGTTGCGCAGGGTGGGGGAGTAGTAGTCGTTGGAGCCGAAGACGAAGACTCCCGGCACGTCGAGCAGGGGCCCGAACGCGTCGCGGACGACCGGCACCGAGTCGCGGTGCGCGAGGTTGTCACCGGTGTTGACCACCAGGTCCGGGCGTAGGCCGGCCAGCCCCCGCAACCACTCCTGCTTGCGGGTCTGGCCGGGGGTCATGTGGATGTCGCTGACGTGGAGGACGCGCAGCGGCCGGTGGCCCGCGGGCAGCAGCGGCACGCTCACGCGCCGCAGGACGTACTGCCGTGCCTCCCAGGCGGCGTACGCCGTCGCGCCCGCGCCGGCCACCACACCGGTGCCTGCGAGCGTCGCGATCGTGCGCCATACCGGTGCCGAGGGAGTCATGCGGCAAGGCTGCCACAATGGCCCGCATGAGCACCCTCAAGGACCGTCTCCGCGCCGACCTCACCACCGCCATGAAGGCGCGCGACGAGGTGCGCTCCTCCACCCTGCGGATGGTCCTCACGGCGATCACCAACGCCGAGGTCGCGGGCAAGGAGCAGCGGGAGCTGAGCGACGACGACATCGTCGGCGTGCTGTCCACCGAGGCCAAGAAGCGCCGCGAGGCGGCGGTGGCCTTCGAGGAGGGCGGGCGTGCCGAGATGGCCGCCAAGGAGACCGCGGAGGCCGCGGTCATCGCCGACTACCTGCCCGAGCAGCTGACCGCCGAGGAGATCGCCGGCATCGTCGCTGCCGCGGTCGAGCAGGTCGGCGCGGCCGGCGAGGGCATGAAGGCGATGGGTCGCGTGATGGGCGTCGTGCAGCCCCAGGTCAAGGGGCGGGCCGACGGCGCCGCGGTCGCGGCGGAGGTCCGCCGCCAGCTCGGGTGAGCGTCAGGCCCGGCCGCGATCGCTGACCGGGTCAGCGGCCGCGGCCGCCGCCGTTGCCGCCACCGCCGTTGCCGCCGCCGCCACCGCCGTTGCCGCCACCGCCGTTGCCGCCACCGCCGTTGCCGCCGCCGCCACCGCCGTTGCCGCCACCGCCGTTGCCGCCGCCACCGCCGTTGCCGCCACCACCGTTGTTGCTCGGCGGGACGTAGGGGTGACCGGTCGACTGGTAGATGGTGATGGTGTTGCCGCTGCCGTACTGCGAGCCGGCGCCGGGTGAGGTGTAGGCGACCGTGTCGAGCGAGTAGTCGGAGTCACGGTATCCGCCGAGCATCGTCGTGAAGCCGGCGTCCTCGAGCACCTGCTTGGCCTGGTCGACGCTCATGCCGCGGACGTCCGGCACCACGGTCAGGACGCCGGCGATGTCCTCGGCCGACGGCTTCACGAAGTCCTCGTCGGGCAGCCACTGCTGGATGACCTTCATCGCGTCGCCCCACATCGGACCGGCCGTGGTGGAGCCGTGCGCCGAGGCGACGTAGGTGCCGTGCAGCGTCTGGCCGTTCAGCGAGACCCAGTGGCCCAGGCTGTTCGCGCCGGCGATCATCGAGGCGGTGGCGAGGTTGGGGGTGTAGCCCACGAACCACACCGCCATGTTGTCGTCGATGGTGCCGGTCTTGCCGGCCGAGGCCTGGTTGAGGCTGATGCCGGCGTCGTACCCGAAGCCGCCGGGCTCCTGCACGCCCCGCAGCACGTCGTTCACGGCGTCGGCCACGGAGGCGGGGAGCACCTGCTGGCACTGCGAGGGGTACTCCTTGAGCAGGTTGCCGGCCGAGTCCTCGATGGAGGTGACCGGGCGGGCGTCGCAGTGCAGGCCGCGGCCGGCGAAGGTCGCGTAGGCCTCCGCCATCTCCAGCGGGCTGGTGCTCGGCACGCCCAGGGTGAACGACGGCACGCGCTCGTGCGGCGGGTCGGTCAGCTCGACGCCCATCTCCCGGGCCAGCCGGTACGGCTCGCACAGGCCGGTCTGCTGCTCGAGCTGGGCGTAGAAGGTGTTCACCGAGAGCTGGGTACCGGTGTAGAGGTTGAACGTCCCGCTGTCGGTGGAGTTGTGCGGGTTCCACACCTGGGTGCTCGGGTAGTTGCCGTCGCAGTCCGGGAAGGTGTTCATGTTCAGGAACACCTCGGGCGGCGCGCTGATGGTCTTGCTGAGCGGGATGTGCTGCTTGACCGCGGCCGCCAGCACGAACGCCTTGAACGTCGAGCCGGCCTGGAACCCCTTGGAGTGGCCGTACTCCTCGGGCACCACGTAGTTGAGGTAGGTCTCGCCGCGCGCCTTGTCGGTGCCCATCGGGCGGGACTGCGCGATCGCCTTCACGTCGCCGGTGCGCGGCTCCACCATGGCCAGCGCGCCGATGGCCTGGTTCGTCGGGTCGACGTGCGAGGCCACCGACCTGTCGGCGGCCACCTGGTCGCGCAGGTCGACCGTGGTGTGGATCGTGAGGCCGCCGGAGTAGAGCAGCTTCTTGCGCTCCTCCTTGGTCTTGCCGAGCGACCGGTCCTTCATCAGGGTGGCGATGGCGTAGTCGCAGAAGAAGGGGGCGCGGGAGTTCACGCAGCCGTTGCGCGCCGGGATGGTGTGCAGGCCCAGCGGCATCTTCGAGGTCTTCTGCGCCTGGTGGTGGCTGATCACGTTGAGCTCGGCCATCCGGTTCAGGACCGTGTCGCGCCGCTCCAGCGCCTTGGCGGGGTAGCTCGTGGGGTCGTAGCCGGTGGGGCTCTTCACCAGCCCGGCGAGCATCGCGGACTCGCGCAGGTCGAGGTCCTTGGCGTTCTTGTCGAAGTAGTGCCGCGCCGCGGACTGGATGCCGTAGGCGCCGTCGCCGAAGTAGGCGATGTTGAGGTAGCGCTCGAGGATCCAGTCCTTGGAGTAGTTCTGCTCGAAGGCGAT
Organism: Nocardioides sp. GCM10023255; assembly: GCF_042653125.1. NCBI lineage: Bacteria > Bacillati > Actinomycetota > Actinomycetes > Propionibacteriales > Nocardioidaceae > Nocardioides > Nocardioides sp. GCM10023255. The sequence goes on along the minus strand of NZ_JBHSHU010000001.1, from coordinate 458,793 downwards.
CGCGTAGCGCAGCTCGCGCAGCTTGCGCGCGTAGGTGTCGTCGGTGGCGGCCTTGCGCTCTGCCTTGGTCTTGGCCTGGCTGAGCAGCGTCAGCTTGACCATCTGCTGGGTGATCGACGAGCCACCCTGGGACACCCCGCCGGCGGCCTGGTTGGTGACCAGGGCGCGCAGCGTGCCCTTCAGGTCCAGCGCGCCGTGCTGGTAGAAGCGGTAGTCCTCGATCGCGACGATGGCCTTGACCATCGTGCGAGAGATCTGGTTGAGCGGGACGGTGACCCGGTTCTCGTCGTACAGCGTGGCGAGGACCTCGCCGTTGGCGTCGAGGATGTTGGTCTTCTCGGGCAGCGCCTCGGTCTTCAGCTCCTCCGGGAGGCTGTCCATCGTCCGGGCGACGTCGCGCGCGCCGATGCCGACGACACCGGCGAAGGGGATGGCGAGACCCGCCACGACGACGCCCATGACCGCCGCGACGGCCAGCATGACGCCGAGGTGCTTGGCCACGCGACCGGCCGTCAGACGCTCTCCGGGCAGGGGGGACCGAGGGCTGGACATGCGCCCAATGTACGGGAGCGACCGAGCCCCAACCCATTCATGACCCAATATGACTAGTCACTTCGGACTAGGACATTTGGGTAAAAGGTGTCTGCCCCCGCCGCGGCGGAGTCCTTAACTTTGTGACCCTGAGGGGATCACCCGGGTAGACGTCATGGGGACGCCGCCTATCTCGGACGATGTGGGGACATCATCATGTGGGTTGAAGACTGGACGTCCGCGGCGGCATGCCGACAGGCGCAGCCGGACCAGCTGTTCGTGCGCGGCGCGGAGCAGAACAAGGCCAAGCAGCTCTGCTCGGGCTGCCCGGTGAGGACCGAGTGCCTGGCCGAGGCGCTCGACAACCAGATCGAGTGGGGGGTCTGGGGCGGCATGACCGAGCGCGAGCGCCGGGCCCTGCTGCGTCGACGCCCGAACGCCTCGTGGCGCGCGGTCCTCGAGGCCGCTCGGGAGCAGGGCGCCAGCCCGACCAAGGTGACGGCCACCGCCTGAGCCACGTGCGTCCCGGCCGCCGAGGCGGCCGGTGCGGTGGGCTCGCGCCCGGGTCGGTGTCAGCGCTCGCTGAGCAGCTCGCCGACGCGGCGCAGGCCGTCGAGGTCGTGCACGTCGCCGGGCAGGGCGGGCACCACCGCGGTCGGCACCTGCGGGTGCGCCGCGGCGAAGCGCTCGCGCAGCCGGGCCTCGCGCTCGACCATGCGGGACTGGTCGGCGTGCAGCCGCAGCAGCCCCGCGGTGAGCGAGCCCTGCTCGTGCCGGCGCAGCCGGGCCGCGGCGGTCATCGCCTCGTCGGCGGACAGGCTGCCGGCGGGTTCCGGGCTGGCCCGGTTGACGATCAGCCCGGCCAGCGGCATCTCGTCCTCGCTGAGCCGCTCCACGAAGTACGCCGCCTCGCGCATCGCGTCCGGCTCGGGGGCGGCCACGACGAGGAACGCCGTACCGTCGGCCTGCAGCAGCTCGAACGTCTTCTGGGCGCGCTGGCGGAACCCGCCGAACAGCGTGTCGAACGCCGCGACGAACGTCTGCATGTCGCGCAACACCTGTGCGCCGAGGATCTTGGTCAGCGCGTTCGTGATCATGCTGAAGCCGGCCGTCATGAACCTGGCCGGACCCTTCGCCGGGGCCAGCAGCAGCCGGATGAACCGCCCGTCGAGGAAGCTCGAGAGCCGCTCGGGGGCGTCGAGGAAGTCCAGCGCCGAGCGCGACGGCGGGGTGTCGATCACGATCAGGTCGTAGGTGCCGTCGCGGCGCGCGTCGTGGTGGATCTGGCCCAGCTTCTCCATCGCCATGTACTCCTGCGTGCCCGCGAACGAGCTCGACAGCGCGATGTAGAAGGGGTTCTCCAGGATCTGCTGCGCCTTCTCCGGGCTGGCCTGGCCCTCGACCACCTCGTCGAAGGTGCGCTTCATGTCGAGCATCATCGCGTCCAGCGAGCCGCCCGCCGCGGCGTCGACGCCGGAGACCGGGCGTGGGGTGTTGTCGAGCGCCTCGATGCCCATGGACTGGGCGAGCCGGCGCGCGGGGTCGATGGTCAGCACGACCACCCTGCGCCCCCGCTCCGCCGCCCGCAGCGCCAGCGCCGCCGAGGTCGTGGTCTTGCCGACCCCGCCGGAGCCGCAGCACACGATGATGCCGGTGTGGGGGTCGTCGAGCAGGGCGTCGACGTCGAGCGAGGGCGCCGGTGCCTGGGTGAGCGGCCCGACCCGCCGCTGGGACCGGGTGCCCTGGGTCGAGCCGGCCGGGGTGTTCATGCCATCCCCTGCTCGCGCAGGTCCGCCGCGAGCTCGTAGAGGCCGCCGAGGTCCACTCCGCCCGCGAGGCGGGGCAGCTCGTACGTCGGCACGCCCAGGTCGCCGACCAGCCGGCGCTGGGCGTCCTCGAGGGCCCGGCGCTCGGCGTGGTCACGGGCCTCGACCAGCAGGCCGTCGACGAGCTCGTCACCGTCCTCCACGCCGGCCTCCTTGAGGTCGGAGCGGATGGCCGCGGCGTCGAGCGTGCCCCCGCGGGCGGCGTCGAGGTCCGCGGCGTCGAGGTCCCGGGGGCGGACCAGGTTCACGACCACGCCGCCGACCGGCAGCCCGGCCGCGCGCAGCTCCTCGATGCCGTCCGAGGTCTCCTGCACGGGCATCTCCTCCAGCACGGTCACCAGGTGCACGGCGGTCCGGGGTGAGCGGAACAAGGTCATCACCGTGTCGGCCTGGCTCTTGATGGGCCCCATCTTCGCCAGGCCGGCGAGCTCGTTGTTCACGTTGAGGAACTGGGCGATCCGGCCGGTCGGTGGGGCGTCGAGCACGACGGCGTCGTATCGGATCGCGTTCTTGTTGCGGCTGTTGCGCTGGACCGCCTCGAACACCTTGCCGGTCAGCAGCACGTCACGCACGCCGGGCGCGATGGTGGTGGCGAACTCGACGACGCCGAAGCGGTCGAGGGCCCGACCGGCCCGGCCGAGCTTGTAGTACATCGCGAGGTACTCCAGCAGCGCCGACTCCGGGTCGATGTGCAGCGCGTGGACGACCCCGGGCGAGCCCTCCTCGCCGGGCAGGCCGGTCGCGACCCGGCGCTCCTCGTAGGGCAGCGGGTCGACGTCGAACATGCGGGCGATGCCCTGGCGCCCCTCCACCTCGCACAGGAGGACGTTGCGGCCGTGGTCGGCGAGGGCGAGCGCGAGCGCAGCGGCCACGGTGGACTTGCCGGTGCCGCCCTTGCCGGTGACGACGTGGAGCCGCACGTCGGGCCAGTCGTGCTTCTGCTGGGACACGTAGAGCAGCGTAGGACCCGGCCCCTGAGGTGCCGCTCGGTCGTGGTCGGGTCCATGTCCGCAGCCCCCATCCCGGCGCCGGAACTCTGTGCCTCCCGCCCATGAACCTGTGACGGCCGTCATGACTAGGATCGCCGGGAGGCGAGGCCGGGGTGATCCGGTCCGGACCAGGACGCCCGGGACCGGGCAAGGGAGGACGAGCGCGTGGACAAGGTCGTGGCGAGTGCGGCCGAGGCGGTGGCCGACATCCCCAGCGGGGCGACGCTGTCGGTGGGCGGCTTCGGGTTGTGCGGCATCCCCTCGGTGCTGATCGAGGCGGTGCTGGAGTCGGGTGTCGACGAGCTCGAGGCGGTGTCGAACAACTGCGGGGTGGACGACTGGGGCCTGGGCCGGCTGCTCATGGCCAAGCGGCTGCGCCGGATGATCTCCTCCTACGTGGGGGAGAACAAGGAGTTCGCCCGGCAGTACCTCCACGGGGAGCTCGAGGTCGAGCTGACCCCGCAGGGCACGCTCGCGGAGCGGATGCGCGCGGGCGGGTCGGGCATCCCGGCCTTCTTCACCGCCACCGGTGTCGGCACCCAGGTCGCCGAGGGCGGGCTGCCGTGGAAGTACGACGCCGACGGCAACGTGGTGGTCGCCTCGCCGGCGAAGCAGACCCAGACGTTCGCCACCGCGGAGGGGGAGAAGGAGTTCGTCCTCGAGCACGCGATCGTGGCGGACTTCGGCCTGGTGCGGGCCTGGAGGGGCGACCGGCACGGCAACCTCGTCTACCGCGACTCCGCGCGCAACTTCAACCCGCTGGCCGCGATGTGCGGGCGGGTGACGATCGCGGAGGTCGAGGAGCTGGTCGAGCCCGGCGAGCTGGACCCCAACGACATCCACACCCCGGGGGTGTTCGTGCAGCGCGTGGTCGCGCTGACCCCCGAGCAGGCGGCGGACAAGCGGATCGAGAAGCGGACCGTGCGTCCGAAGGAGGACAGCTGACATGGCCGAGCAGAAGGGCTGGACGCGCGAGGAGATGGCGGCCCGGGCCGCCTCGGAGCTGCACGACGGGTCGTACGTCAACCTCGGCATCGGGCTGCCGACGCTGGTGCCCAACTACGTCGGGGACGACGTGGAGCTGGTGCTGCAGTCGGAGAACGGCATCCTCGGCGTGGGTGCCTACCCGGTCGAGGGCGAGGAGGACCCGGACCTGATCAACGCGGGCAAGGAGACCGTCACGCTGCGCCGCGGGGCGTCGTTCTTCGACTCCGCGACGTCGTTCGGGATGATCCGCGGCGGCAAGATCGACGCCGCCATCCTGGGCGCGATGCAGGTCAGCAAGGGCGGCGACATCGCCAACTGGATGATCCCCGGCAAGATGGTCAAGGGCATGGGTGGCGCGATGGACCTGGTCCACGGCGCCAAGCGGGTGATCGTGCTGATGGAGCACGTCGCCAAGGACGGGTCGTACAAGATCGTCGAGGAGTGCTCGCTGCCCTACACCGGCCGCGGGGTGGTCGAGCGGATCATCACCGACCTGTGCGTCATCGACGTCACCCCCCAGGGGCTCAGGCTCGTCGAGCTCGCACCCGGCGTGACCGAGGACGAGGTCCGGGAGAAGACCGAGCCCGAGCTCCTCGTCGGCTGAGCATGCCGGGCCGGCCGGGCTCCTCAGGCCCGGCCGGTCCGGGCCGCGGTGAACGTGGCCAGCACCCCCACCGCGGTGGCCAGCACGAACACCGACACGAACGCGTCGCCGCCCGCCCGGGTCGCCGCTCCGAACGCGACGCCCGAGGCCGACAGCGCGAGCGCACCCCCGAGCGAGTCGGCGATCGAGAGCGCGGAGGAGTTGAAGCCGCGGTCGCCGTCGCTCGACGCCGCCAGCATCGCGACGCCGGTGCGCGGGTAGCCGAATCCCATGCCGGCGCCGGCGAGGACGTAGGCCGCCACCGCCAGCACGGGCGCCGCCTGGGCGGCGACCACGACGGTGAGCGCGACCGTGCCGGCGAGCACCAGGCCGCTGCCCCAGCGCATGGCGGCGGTGTCGCTGACCCGCTCGCCCAGGCGCGACTGCACCTGGCTGGCCGCGGCCCAAGTGACGCCGACGCCGGTGAGCGCCAGGCCCGCGGTGCCCGGGGTCCAGCCCCACCGCTCCTGGAGCACGAAGACGATGTAGGCCTCGGCGCAGAAGAACGACGCGCTCATCAGCCCTCGGGTGCCGATGACCGACGGCAGCCCCCGCCGGGCGGTCAGGGCGCCGGCCGGCAGCAGGTGGCGCAGGGCCAGCCCGACGAGCGCCAGGGCGGCCACCGCGAGCAGCACGACCGGGCCCCGACGGGAGCCGAGCAGCTCGAGGCCCAGCACCGCCACCGCGCCCACGCCTGCCCAGGCGAGCCGCGACCGCGGCGCCGTCGCACCCGAGGGCCGGTGCGGGAGGCGCCGCAGCGACGGCGAGACCAGGGCGGCCGCGGCCGCGACCAGGACGACGGCCCCCAGGAACACCCACCGCCAGCCGACCGCGTGCGCGACCCATGCTGCGAGGGCGGGTCCGAACAGCGAGGGCAGCACCCATGCGGCCGCGAAGCTGGCGAAGACCGCCGGCTGCAGCACCGGCGGGAAGACCAGCCCGACGAGCACGTAGAGCACCACGGTGAGCGCGCCGCCGCCGAGGCCCTGGAGGACCCGGCCGGCGACCAGCACCTCCATCGAGGGCGCCGAGCCGCACACGACGAGCCCGAGGGCGAACAGGGCGAGGGCAACCGCCAGCGGGACCGCGGGACCCCGGCGGTCGCTCCAGCCGCCGGCGGCGACCATGCCGACGACGGCGCTCGCCAGCGGGGCGGCGAAGGACAGCGCGAAGAGCCCGACGCCGTCGAGGTCCTCGGCCACGGTCGGCATCACCGTCGTCACCGCGACCGCCTCGAACGCCACGAACGCGCAGAGCGCGAACATGCCGACGGTCGTGGCGGCGTACGTCGGGGAGAGCAGTCGCGGGCGCGGCTGACGGAGCGGGGCGGTGACGGTCACGGGACGACGCTAGGACTTCAACCGCACTCGAGGTCAACCGGATTCGGTCGCACGGTTCCGCGCACGGTGGCGGCGCGCCATGATGGGCCGATGACTCATCTCGGGAGGCATCGATGACGGACGTCCAGCACAGCCAGCTCCAGTCGGAACAGCCGCCACGGTGGAAGGTCGTCGGACCCGGGCTCGTGGTGGCCGCCACGGGCGTCGGCGCCGCGGACCTCGTGGCCACGCTGGTCGCGGGGGCCAAGTTCGGCTACACCCTGCTGTGGGTGGCCGTGCTCGGGGCGGTGATCAAGGTGGTCCTCGTCGAGGGCGCCGGGCGCTACTCGCTGGCCTCGGGGCGCACGATCTTCGAGGGTTGGCGCAGCCTCGGGCGCTGGACCACGTGGTACTTCGCGCCGTACATCGCGATCTGGGGCCTGGTCTACGGCGCCACCGCGATGTCGTCCTCGGCGCTGCCGGTCGTCGCGCTCTTCCCCGACCTCTCGCTGCGCTGGGTCGCGGTGGCGTTCGGCCTGGTGGGGCTGGTGATGGTCTGGTTCAACTCCTACGCGGTCTTCGAGAAGATCACCGTCGCCCTGGTCGGCATCATGTTCGTGTCCGTGGTGGGCGCCGCGCTGCTCACGCTGCCCAACCTCGGTGACGTGGTGCTCGGCCTGCGTCCCACCTTCCCCGACGACTCGGTGATCAACGTGCTGGCGATCGCCGGTGGGGTCGGGGGCACCATCACGCTCGCGGCGTACGGCTACTGGCTGCGCGAGAAGGGCTGGTCGACGCCGCGGTTCATGCGGGTGATGCGCATCGACAACGGCGTCGCCTACGCCGTGACGGGCGTCTTCGTGGTGTCGATGCTCATCGTCGGCGCTGAGCTGCTGTACTCCGCGAACATCGCGATCGACGCCGGCGACCAGGGGCTGGTGCAGCTCTCCGACGTGCTGGAGGACCAGTACGGCGAGGTGTTCGGCCAGGTCTTCCTCGTCGGCTTCTGGGCCTCGTCGTTCTCGTCGCTGATCGGCGTCTGGAGCGGTGTGAGCCTGATGTTCGCGGACTTCTGGGGCAACCTGAGGGACCTGCCGTCCGGCCACCCCGACACGCGCACCGGCGGCCGTTACTTCAAGGCCTACATGCTGTGGCTGACGTTCCCGCCGATGCTGCTCCTGCTCCTCGACAAGCCGGTCGGGCTGATCCTGGCCTACGGCACCCTCGGCGCGCTGTTCATGCCGTTCCTGGCGATCACCCTGCTGCTCCTGCTCAACCGGCGCCGCGCCGGCCACCCCGACGGCAGCGACGTGCCGGCCGGGTGGCGCAACGGGTGGCTCTCGAACGCGCTGATGGGACTGTGCGCCGTGCTGTTCGTGGTGCTGGCCGCGAACGAGCTGCGCGGGGTGCTGTCGCCCTACGTGTGAGCGGAGGCCCCGCGGGGCTCAGTCGAGGCTGAGCCCCGCGGCGGGAGCGGTGCGCGCCGCCCGACGCGCAGGCAGGAGGCAGGACACCAGCCCCGCCAGGCCCGCCACCAGCACCACCAGCGCGAGCTGGTCCACGGGCACCACGAGCGGGGCCTCGTCGACCGCCGCCCGGACCAGTGCCTGCAGGCTGACCCAGGCGAAGGCCACCCCGATCAGGGTGCCGAGCACGGTGGCGACCACCGAGAGCAGCAGGGCCTCGGCCCCGAGGGCCGCACGCAGCTGGCGACGGGTCAGGCCGAGGGCCCTCAGGAGCGCGTTCTCCCGGCTTCGCTCGAGCACCGACAGGCCCAGCGTGTTGCCGATGCCGATCAGCGCGATGACCACGGCTATCTCGAGCAACGCCACGACGGCGCCGGTGAGCACGTCGAGCTGGAGCATGACCCAGGCGCGGCGCGTGAGGGTGTCGGCGAGGTCGGCGCCGACAGGCTGGGCGAGTGCGTCGAGGTCGCCGGCCAGGTCCTCGGCGTCTGCGCCGGCAGAGGCTCGTACCCACACCGCGAGCGGGGCGGCCCGGTCGGTCAGCCGAGCCAGTGTCGACGGCGCGACGACGGCGGCCTCACCCCAGCCGTCACCACTGCGGACCCGCAGGCTCACGCTCTGCCGGCCCACGCTCACCGTCACCCGGTCGCCGTCCTCGAGCTTCGACATCGACTCCCACGGGACCCAGAGCTCCCCGGGGCCAGGGGTGGCCAGGTCGGGCCTGCCGTGCACGACCTGCTCGACCTGCGCGGCCGCCAGCACCGGAAGGTCGCCGATGCCGGACACCCGGGCCGCCGTGCCGTCGAGCGCGACCGCCGCGGCGACCCCGGGGACCGCCCTCACGTCGTCGACGAGGTCGGCGGGCAGGGCGCCGTCGTCCGCCGTCAGCGCGAGGTCGACCGGGAAGTCCTTGTCCAGGTCGCGGTCCACAGCGCTGCGGGAGCTGGCGAGCCCGGTCAGGACCGCGGTGGTCAGGGTGACGCCGACGAGCAGCGACGCCGTCGTCGCGGCGGTACGTCGCGGGTTGCGGACGGCGTTCTGGGCCGCGAGCCGGGCCGGGGCACCGGCCACCGGGCCCACCGCCGCACCGACCAGCCGGATCAGCCCGGGCACCAGGACCGGGCCGAGCATGAGCACGCCGCTGAACGACGAAGCCCCGCCCAGCACCATCACGGCCGCGTTGTTCTGCGAGATGGACAGCGCGAGAAGCGCGACGCCGACGCCGGTGGTGGCCAGGCCCAGCACGATGCGGACCCGGCCGGCGCGGGTCCGCACGCTGGTCGTGTCGTCGGGGCGCAGTGCGGCGAGTGGGCTGACCCGGACCACGCGGCGTGTGGGCAACCAGCCCGCGACAACGGTGACCAGCAGGCCGATCGCGAAAGCGGCGGCGTACCACCGCACGGACGGGGTCGGGGCGCCCATGGCGCCGGGGGGCAGCTGGGCCCGGGCCAGCGCGACCAGGACGTGGCCCAGCACCGTGCCGATGACCAGGCCGATCGCGGCCGAGCCGATGCCGAGCGCGAGCGCCTCGACCCGGACCGAGCGCAGCACCTGCCGACGGGTGGCACCTACGCACCGCATCAGGGCGAAGTCGCGAGCACGCTGGGCGAACAGGATCGAGAAGGTGTTGGTGATGACCAGCACCGAGACGAGGAGGGCGATGGCCGCGAAGACCAGCAGCACGATGGCGAGCACGTTGACCTGGCGGGTGAGCTCGGTCTGGCGGTCCTCGACGAAGCGGTCGCGCGGCGTGACGGTGGCCGCCGCCGGAAGCCGGTCGCCGAGCGAGGAGGACCCCGGTCCGGCGTAGGCCACCGAGTCGACCCAGAGGTCGCCCGCGAAGTGACGCAGCTGCGCCCAAGGCAGGTAGTACGCCGCTCCGGCGCTGGCCGACGGTGTGTCGACGAGGCCGACCAGCGTCGCCTCGACTGCGTGGCTGCCGGTGCCGATCCGGACCCGGTCCCCGAGACCGACACCGTCCCCCTTGACGGCGTTCGCATCGGCGACGAGCTCGTCCGGGCCGTCGGGGAGGTGGCCGGAGCGCAGCACCTGCCACCGCAGCGCGCTGTCGTCGGCGAGCCCGCCCACCTCGGTGCGGGAAGAGACGAGCCGGTCGTCGACCCGGACCGGCTGGGTGGTCCAGCCGAGCACGGCAGCGGCGTCGCGGTCCTGCGCGGCGCGGTCGAGCAGGCGCCCGGCCTGTTCGCCGTCGAGGCCGGTGACCACCACGTCCGCTCCTCGGTAGGGCAGCCCCACGCCCGACACCAGCCCGTCCCGGGCAGCCGACGACAGGAGACTGGTGACGACGACGAAAGCCACTCCGATCACGACCGCGAGCGCCGCGGAGAGGTAGCGACGGGTGTGGGTGCGCAGCGACGCCAGCAGCACGGTCCTCATCGGGTCGGCTCCCCGCGCAGTGCCGCCACGAGCTGTTCGCCGGTCGGGTCGACCAGGTGGGCCCGGATGCTGCCGTCGGCGATGACGACCACGTCGTCGGCGTACGCCGCGGCATCGAGCTCGTGGGTCACCATGACGACCGTCTGGCCGAGCTCGCGCACCGAGCGCCGCAGGAAGTCGAGCACCTCGGCGGATGCCTGGCTGTCCAGGTTGCCGGTCGGTTCGTCGGCGAAGACGATCTCGGGACGGGTGACCAGGGCGCGTGCGATCGCCACCCGTTGCTGCTGGCCGCCGGAGAGCTCCGCCGGCCGGTGGCCGAGACGGTCTCCGAGCCCGAGCACCTCGACGACGAGGTCGAAGCGGGCCCGGACCGCCTCGCCGCCCCGACGCCCGGCGAGCTCGAGGGGCAGCAGGATGTTCTGGCGCGCGGTGAGCATCGGCAGCAGGTTGAAGGACTGGAACACGAAGCCGACGTGCTCGCGCCGGAACACCGTCAGCGCCGTGTCGTCCATGGCGCCCAGCTCCCGCCCGGCGATGTTGACGCTCCCCCCGGTGGGGACGTCGAGGCCGGCGAGACAGTGCATGAGGGTGGACTTGCCGGAGCCCGAGGGGCCCATGATGGCGGTGAACCGGCCTGAGGGAAGGTCGAGGTCGACGCCGCGCAGAGCGTGCACCTGGGCGTCACCGCGGCCGTAGGCGCGAGTGAGGCCACGGGCCCGGGCGGCGAACCTGGTCTGGAGTGAGGTGCTGGTGGTCGTGGTGCCTGAGGTCATGCGACGACGATCCCGTCCGGCGGCCCGCGGATCGTCAGACCGGGGAACGGGACCGGCGTACGACTCAGGGAGTACGCACCAGGCCGGTCTCGTACGCCAGCACGACGAGCTGGACCCGGTCGCGGCTGCCGGTCTTGGCCAGCAGCCGGCCGATGTGGGTCTTCACGGTGGCCTCGGCCACCACGAGGTCGGCCGCGATCTCGGTGTTGGAGCGGCCGCGGCCGACGTGCGTGAGCACCTCGCGCTCCCGCTCGGTCAGCGACTCGAGCCGGGCGTCCGCACGTCCTGCGCACCGAGGGTCGGGGAGGGCCGTCGCGAACTGCTCGAGCAGCCGTCGGGTGGTGCTGGGCGCGACGACCGAGTCGCCCGCATGGACCGTGCGGATCGCGGCGAGCAGGTCCTCGGGTGCGGCGTCCTTGAGGAGGAACGCGGCCGCTCCGGCGCGGATGGCGGCGAAGGCGTACTCGTCGAGGTCGAAGGTGGTCAGCACGACCACCCGGGGTGAGTCACCCCGGCCGGTGACCACGCGGGTGGCCTCCACGCCGTCCAGCCGGGGCATCCGGACGTCCATGAGCACGACGTCGGTGCGGGTGACGGCGAGCCTCTCCACGGCCTCGGCGCCGTCCCCCGCCTCGCCGACGACCTCCATGTCGGGTTGGCTGTCCACCAGCATCCGAAAGCCGCCCCGGACCATCTGCTGGTCGTCGACCAGGAAGACCCGGATCGGTCCGCTCGCCCCTGCACTCACCCGGTGATCCTCTCCCGGCTCACAGAGGGAGCCTCGCGCAGACCCGGAACCCGCCGCCGGACCGCGGCCCGGCCTCGACCTCACCGCCGTGCGCGGCGACCCGCTCCCGCATCCCGACCAGGCCCAGGCCCCGACCGTCGCCGGGCGCAGCGGCGCCCCTCCCGTCGTCCTCGACCACGACCTCCACCTCGTCGCCCACCGTCACCTCGAGACGGACGGCGACGACAGGGCCGGCGTGCTTGCGGACGTTGGTCAGCGCCTCCTGCACCACGCGGTACGCCGTGAGCGCCACTCCGTCGGGCACCGACGGTGCCCGGTCCGGAAGCCGCGCCGCCACCACGGCCCCGGCGCTGCGGGCCTCGTCGACGAGGGCGCCGAGATCGGCGAGCCCGGGCTGGGGGGCGAGGTCCGGCCGCGTATCGGACCGCAGCAGGCCCAGCATCCGGCGCATCTCGGTGAGCGCCTCGCGTCCTGTGGTCGAGATGTTCGCCAGGGCCGCGGTCGCGGCGACCGGGTCGTGCGGCGCGGCGTACCGCGCCCCGTCGGCCTGGACCACGATCACCGACAGGCCGTGTGCCACGACGTCGTGCATCTCCCGAGCGATCCGGGCCCGCTCGGCGGAGGCCGCCAGCTCGACCTGCTGGGCGGCCTCGAGCTCGATCCGCTGGCCGCGCTCGACCAGCGCGTCGACGTAGGCGCTGCGGGTGCGACCCAGGGTCCCCAGGGCCCAGGCGGTCACCACGATGGTGGCGATGGTGAGGAAGTAGGAGGCGACCGCGGAACCGGAGAGCGTCACGCCGTACCCCCCGATCCAGTCGGGTGCCGCGACGGCGGCGCCGCACAGCCCGACCAGCAGGGCCGCCACGCCGAAGCGGGGCCGCGAGAACCGGGCCACCGAGTAGACCGCGACCGGGAACGCCACCTGGCCCCAGAGCGGGGTGTCGACCAGCACCGCCTGCAGGGCGCTCAGCGCAGCCACGACCACGAAGACCGGCACCGCATGCCGCCGCCGCCAGAGGAGCGGGAGCAGCTGGCCAGCAGTCAGGGCCACCCCTGTCGGGTCCGCTCCTGCGACGCCGAGGACCGGGACCGGTGCCAGCAGCACCAGCACCAGCCCCGCGTCGAACCAGCGCCGGCCGCGCACGCCGAGCCGCGGCGGGCGGCGGGCGGCCCGGTCGGGTGTGCTGCCCCCGGTCGTCACGAGCCGACCCTAGAGGAGCCGTGGCCCGCCGCGCGTCCTACCGAGGTCGTACGTCCCCGGCGCCGACCGCTGCCCGGGCAGCAAGCGGGAGCGACTCCGCGGCCTCGGTCAGTGCCGCTCCTCGAGACCGACGGCGTCGCGGAGGCGGCGTACCGACTGCTGGAGCCCGGGGTCGTCCTGCGCCCGGGAGTCCATCAGGTCCGAGAGGGCCTCGGCGATCACGTTGAGCTTCTCCTGGGCCGCCTCCTCCGAGCGCCGGCCGGCGTTCTCCAGCAGCACCAGCAGCAGCAGGGAGAGCACGGTGCCGAGGGTGTGGATCGCGACCTGCCAGGACTTCGACGACGACCAGAGCGGGTAGCTGGCGAGCCAGGCGACGACGATCGCGACGATCACGAGGAAGAAGGGGGCGCGGCTGACGACCTGGTTGACCGCCTCGACGAACTTCTCGAACCGACCGCGCCCGTCGTCCTTGTGCCGGTCCTTGGCCGCATCGCTCCTGTCCACGCCAGGAGCGTAGTGCGCCCGAGGGCGTCGGTAGAGTCACCGGCATGACCAAGTGGGAATACCTGACGGCGCCGATCCTGACGCACGCAGCGAAGCAGATCCTCGACAACTTCGGCGCCGACGGGTGGGAGCTCGTCCAGATCGCGCCGGGGATGAACCCCGAGAACCTCGTCGGCTACTTCAAGCGTCCGGTCGAGGCATGAGCACCCCGGAGGAGCGCCTCGCCGAGCTCGGCCTGTCGGTGCCCGAGGTGGCCAAGCCGGTGGCGGTCTACGTCCCGGCCGTGCGCAGCGGCAACCACGTCTTCACGTCGGGCCAGCTGCCGATGCGCGCGGGCGAGCTGATGCTCACCGGCAAGGTCGGCGGCGAGGTCAGCCAGGACGAGGCCGTCGAGTGCGCCCAGCAGTGCGCGCTCAACGCGATCGCGGCCGTCAAGGCGGAGATCGGCGACCTGTCGCTGGTGAAGAGGGTCGTCAAGGTCGTGGCGTTCGTGGCCTCCACCCCCGACTTCACCGGCCAGCCGTTCGTGGCCAACGGCGCCTCCGAGCTGCTCGGCAAGGCCTTCGGCGACGCCGGCGTGCACGCCCGCTCGGCGGTCGGCGTGCCCGTGCTCCCCCTGGACTCGCCGGTCGAGGTCGAGATCCTCGTCGAAGTGTGACGACGGTGCTCCGCATCCCGCTGCCGCCGCAGCTCGTCGAGCAGGCCAAGGAGTACGCCGCGGGCACGCGCACGCCGGCCGAGCCGCGCAACGCGGCGACCGTCGTGCTCCTGCGTCCCTCCTCGTCAGGGTCCCCGGCGGGCGGGCCGTCGGTCTACCTGCTGCGCCGCCAGACGTCGATGGCGTTCGCGGGAGGCATGTGCGTGTTCCCGGGCGGCGGTGTCGACCAGCGTGACTTCGACGCCACCGTCGCCTGGCACGGGCCCTCCCCGGCCGACTGGGCCGACCGGCTCGGCACCGACGAGGAGACCGCGCGCGCCCTGGTGTGCGCGGCGGTCCGGGAGACCTTCGAGGAGTCCGGCGTGCTCCTGGCGGGGCCGTCGCCCGACACCGTCATCGCCGACACCACCGGCGAGGACTGGGAGGCCGACCGGGTGGCGCTCGAGGGCCGCGACCTGGCGTTCACCGAGTTCCTGGCGCGGCGCGGGCTGGTGCTGCGCTCGGACCTGCTCGGCGTCTGGTCCGGCTGGCTGACGCCGGTCTTCGAGCCGCGTCGCTACCGCACCTGGTTCTTCGTGGCGGCCATGCCCGACGGGCAACGGACCCGCGACGTGTCGACGGAGTCGTCGTCCGTGCACTGGACGCCGGCGATGTCGGCGGTCGAGGCGGTGGACGCCGAGGAGCTGCTGATGCTGCCGCCGACGTACCTCACCTGCCTCGAGATCGCGCAGTACGACGCACCCGGCGACGTGCTCGCGGCGGCCGCGGGACGGCGCGTGGAGATGTTCACGCCCGAGGTCGAGGGGGAGGGCGAGGGGGCCACGCTGTCCATGCCGGAGTCGCTGCGGCCGCTGGTCGAGGAGCGGCTGGGGTCGTGACCGGGAGCGGATGGGCGGGGGGATCCTTCGGCGAGCGCGCCCGGTGCGTGCTGGCCCCCAACGCCAACATGATGACGCTCGACGGCACCAACACCTGGGTGCTGCGCGAGCCGGGTGCCCGACGCTCGGTGGTGGTCGACCCGGGCCCGTCGATCCTCGCCCACCTCGACGCGGTGGCGGCCGAGGCCGGCGAGGTCGGCGTCGTGCTGCTCACCCACCACCACGCGGACCACTCCGAGGCGGCCAAGGAGTTCGCCGAGCGGATGGGCTGCGGCGTACGCGCCCTGGACCCGGAGTACCGCCTCGGCGCGGAGGGTCTCGGCGACGGTGACGTGGTGGAGCTGGACGGGCTCGAGGTCCGCGTGGTCGGCACCCCCGGCCACACCGCCGACTCGCTGTCGTTCCTGCTGCCCGCCGAGGGTGCGGTGCTGACCGGTGACACGGTCCTGGGTCGCGGCACCACCGTGGTCGCCCACCCGGACGGGCAGCTCGGGGCCTACCTCGACTCGCTGGACCGCCTGCACGCGCTGGCTTCGGCCCACGAGGTGTCCCGCATCTGGCCCGGCCACGGTCCGGTCATCGACGACGCCCTGGGCGCCCTGGACTTCTACATCGCCCACCGGCGCGAGCGGCTCGCCCAGGTGGAGGCCGCCGTGCTCACGCTGTCGGGGGAGACCTCCCTCGCGCGGGCGCTGCCCCACGTGGACCTCGAGGCGGGCACCGGCGCCACCCTGACCCCGCGTGCCGTGGTCGAGCACGTCTACGCCGACGTCGACCCGGTGCTCTGGGGCGCGGCCGAGCTCTCGGTCCGGGCCCAGCTGGCCTACCTCGCCCGTCGTTGAGTTGGGCCGAAATCAGTGTTGAGTTGGGCCTGATTCGGCTTCCAGTTGGGCCAGGTTCGGCTCCGAGGTGGGCCTGATCCGCTGTCGGTCCTGGGCGAGCCGGGTGCCTGCAGCCGATCGTGCCGCGACGAGCCGTCCACAGTGTGCTGCGCCGCCGGCGCCGTCCACAGGCTCCCGCGGCGTCCGCCTCCTCTGCTGCCGCCCCGCCGGATCGTGTGCAGATGCAGGTACGTACCGAGTTCCCCTCCGTCCCCTTCACGTGGGGTCAGACGCGCAGGCTCGGCTGCCGGCGCTGGAACCTCGACGCCGCAGTGCGCGAGCGCACGCTGCTCCGCCTCTTCACGGGTGTCTACGTCCGGGCCGACGTCGAGCTGACCCCCGTGCTGCGGGCCCAGGCGGCCCTGCTCGTCATGAGCAGGCACTCGGTGCTCTGCGACCGGAGCGCCGCCTGGATCCACGGCGTCGACGTCCACCGGTTCCGCGAGCGCGACGTCGTGCCGCAGCTCGAGTCGTACGTCCTGCGCGGACACGACCCGACGGACCGACCGGAGTGCAACGGAGGCACGCGAGACCTGCTCCCGGTGGACTGGATGACGATCGGTGGGGTCCGGGTGACGACGCCGCTGCGCACAGCCATGGACCTGGGCTGCAAGCTCTCGCGTCGAGATGCCCTGGCTGCCATGGACGCCCTGGCCCGGATCCACGGGATCACGCTGGCCGAGATGCTGAGGTTGCTTCCCAGGTACTTCCGGCGGCGCGGCGTGGTCCAGCTGCGTGAGCTGATCCCGTTGGTCGACGGCAGCTCCGAGTCGCCCGGTGAGTCCTGGACCCGGCTGGAGATCCTCGATCGAGGCCTACCGTCGCCGAGGCTCCAGCACTGGGTCTGCGTCGACGGAGTGCCGACGTACCGCCTCGACCTGGCCTATCCGCATGCTCGCGTCGCCATCGAGTACGACGGCGAGGAGTTCCACTCCAGCCCCGCGGACCGGGAGGCCGATCGAGTCCGCCGGGCATGGCTTCGAGAACAGGGCTGGACCGTCATCGTCGTGACCAAGCACGACTTCACCCCGGATGCCACGGACCGTTGGATCCGCGAGGTCCGCGACGCGCTCGGTCTCCGGTGACTCGTGCGGGGCCGCTGGTCGAGCCGATTCCGGCCCAACTGAACACTGAACGCGGCCCAACTCAACGATGGCGGCGGCGGATGCGCCACGCGCTCACGAGCAGCGTGAGGGCGCCGGCCCCGACGAGGGCGATCGTCAGCGCGAGCCGCTCGTCGGACCAGGGCCAGTCGGGCTCGGGGCGCTCGACCGTGGGGCGGTCGGGCGTCACGAGGTCGGCCGCCACGGTCAGGGACGGGTTGACCCCGCCGTCGACGGTCCCGACGGTCCGGGACGCGCCGCCGGAGACCGGCACCAGCCGCAGGACGCCGTCCGACGGTCCGTTGTCGTCGGTCACCACGAGCAGCTCGTCCCCGACCCAGGCCAGCGGCATCACCCGCGCCTCGCGGTCCTGGACCCCCACGTCCACGGTCCGCGAGCGCACCCCGTCGACGAGGACGACGCTCGCCTGCCCGAACGTCGACAGCGCCACCTCGCCCCTCGGGCTCACGGGCGCCATCCCCCCGAGCCTCGCGCCGGCCAGGTCGATCGCCCGCGCCCGCACCCCGTCCCAGGAGACCAGCCCCCCTCCGTCGCTGAGAGTGACCCGACCCCGGTCGTCGACCGACAGGTCGGCCTCGGACGTGTCGATGCGGCGGACGGGGATCGCCTTGGCGGTGCTCGCCGCCACCGAGACCCGACCGGCCACAGGTTCGCCCCGGCCCATCGAGGACGTCGTCCACGAGCCCATCCGGGCGCCGGCCCACGCCAGCCACCGGCCGTCGGGTGACCAGGCGAGCGTGGTGACCGCGGTGCCCTCGTCGCCACGCAGGACGAACTCCCGCACCCGGCCCGTCTCCAGGTCGGCGACTCGCACCCCGCTCGGGATCGGGTCGGTGGCAGCGTTCGCACCGAAGGTGGCCCAGGAGTAGGCCAGCTGTCGGCCGTCGGCCGACAGTGCGATCGTCGGCTCGTGCAGCCCGTAGGTCATGAACCGGTTGTTGCCGGAGAACCCTGGCAGGTCGAGCAGGTGGTAACCGCCCTCGGCCGCGTCGACGACCACGGGGAGTCCACCCGAGGGCGTCAGCCAGGCGGCCGCCGCGGTGCCCACCTTCAGGTCGGTGGTGACCTCGTCGCGTGTCCAGCCGAGGTCCTCGTCGTGCTGCGACATCCGTTCCGGGACGTAGTACAGGTGATTCGGCAGCCCGGGTCCGCCGCCCGAGGCGACCGGTGCCGAGTCCGGTGGCGGCAGGAGGGTCAGGCCCCCGACGACTGCCAGCACCGCCATCGCCGCCGCGCCCGTCAGCACCCGGTCACGGACCCGCGCGCGACGAGCCCGGGCCCACGTGTCCGCGGGCACGTCGGCCACCGGGGCCTGCTCGGCGACCCGGGCCAGCGCATCGCGGAGCTGCCCGGTCACGACGGCTCCCCGATCAGCTCGGCCAGCTCCGGCGCCAGGACGCGCAGCCGGCCCAGCGCCTGACGGGTGATCGACTTGACGGTTCCGGAGCCGATGCCGAGCACCTCGGCTGCCTGCACCTCGGTGAGGTCGTCGAAGTACCGCAGGACCAGGACGGTGCGCTGGCGGGTCGTGAGCCGGCCCAGGGCCTCCTCGAGGGTCAGCCGCAGGTCGGTGTCCGCCGGCGCCGAGGGGGCGTCGTACGACGCCAGAGAGGTCTCACGGACGTGTCGCCGCGAGCGCCACCAGGAGACGTTCTGGGTGTAGAGGATGCGTCGCACGTAGGCCTCGGGTGAGCCCTGGATGCGCTGCCAGTGGCGCGCCGCCTTGAACAGTGCCGTCTGCACGAGGTCCTCCGCGAGGTGGGCGTCCCCGGTCAGGAGGTACGCCGTGCGCGACAGGGCAGGAGTGCGTGCGACGACGAACGCGTGGAACTCGTCCTCGGCTGACGTTGCTGGCACCCGGGCCCCCTTTCACCTCGTACGACGCGAAGGTCGCGGGCTCCGGGGGTCACCCGGGTGCAGAAATGTTCGTCAGCGGGCGCGGCGGGAGAGCCGCTCGACGTCCATGATCACGACCGAGCGCGGCTCGAGGCGCAGCCAGCCGCGGGAGGCGAAGTCGGCCAGCGCCTTGTTCACGGTCTCGCGGGAGGCTCCGACCAGCTGGGCCAGCTCCTCCTGGGTGAGGTCGTGGTGGACGTGCACCCCGTCGTCGGCGGTGCGGCCGAAGCGGTCGGCGAGGTCGAGCAGCGCCTTGGCCACGCGACCGGGCACGTCGGAGAAGACCAGGTCGGCGACGACGTCGTTGGCCTTGCGGAGCCGGCCGGCGAGCTGGGCGAGCAGCCCGCGGGCGACCACCGGGCGGCCCTCGAGCCAGCGCAGCAGGTCCTCGTGGGAGAGGGAGGCGAACGAGGCGTCGGTGACCGCGGTCACCGTCGCCGAGCGCGGGCCCGGGTCGAAGAGGGAGAGCTCGCCGAACATCTGGCCCGGGCCGAGGATCGCGAGGAGGTTCTCGCGGCCGTCGGAGGAGGTGCGTCCGAGCTTCACCTTGCCGTCGAGGACCACGTAGAGCTTGTCGCCGGAGTCGCCCTCGTGGAACAGCACGTCACCCCGTCGCAGCCGGCTCTCGGTCATCGAAGACCTCAGCGCGGTGGCCGCCTCGTCGTCGAGAGCGCTGAACAGCGGCGCCTGACGAAGTACGTCGTTGTCCACGAAACCTCCTGGTGACCTCACCCGCCCCGCACGGGCGGCCGCGACGATCCTAGCCAGTGCAATTGGTCACAGGAACAACCGGCACCGGGAAGTCGCGATCGGGACGCCGTCGGCGGTGCGCCGTACGCTGGGGCGCGTGCTCGATGCGGAAACCCCCACCGGCCTGGTCCGGCGTGCCCGGAAGATCGACCGGGTCCTCGCCGAGACCTACCCCGACGCGCGCTGCGAGCTCGACTTCGACAACCCCTTCGAGCTGCTCGTGGTGACCGTGCTGTCGGCCCAGACGACCGACAAGCGGGTCAACGCGGTGCGCCCGACGCTCTTCGCGGCGTACCCCGACGCGCCCTCGATGGCCGCGGCCGAGCGCGACAAGCTCGAGCAGATCGTCGGTCCGCTGGGCTTCTTCCGCGCCAAGACCGAGTCGCTGCTCAAGCTGAGTCAGGCGCTGGTCGAGCGGTACGACGGCCAGGTGCCGGCCCGGCTCGAGGACCTGGTGACCCTGCCCGGCGTGGGGCGCAAGACGGCGAACGTCGTGCTCGGCAACGCGTTCGGGGTCCCCGGCATCACCGTGGACACCCACTTCGGCCGCCTGGCCCGCCGCTTCGGCTGGACCGACGAGACCGACCCCGTGAAGGTCGAGCACGCGATCGGCGCGCTCTTCCCCAAGCGGGACTGGACGATGCTCAGCCACCACCTGATCTGGCACGGCCGGCGGGTCTGCCACTCCCGCAACCCCGCCTGCGGTGCCTGCCCGGTGGCGCGCTGGTGCCCGGCGTACGGCGAGGGTCCCACCGACCCCGAGGCGGCGGCGAAGCTGGTGCGGACCGAGGGCAGAGCGTGAGGCCGTCCCTCGTTGCCGCGCTGGCCGCGGCGGTGCTGGTGCTGAGCGCCTGCGGCACCGACTCCGTGCCCGCCCCGGGCCCGGCGAAGATCGACGTGGACACCCAGCAGCTGCGCCAGGCCAAGAAGGACGCCGGGGTGGAGCCCTGCCGGCCCGCCGACGCCGCCCCGGTCGACGGTGGCCTCCCCGACGTGACGCTGCCCTGCTTCGGCGGAGGCGACGACGTCACCCTGTCGAGCCTGCGCGGGCCCCTCGTGGTGAACCTGTGGGCCTCCTGGTGCGGCCCCTGCCGCCAGGAGATGCCGGTGCTCCAGCAGTTCCACGAGCAGTACGGCGACCGCGTCGGTGTCCTCGGCATCGACTTCCAGGACCCGCAGGCGCAGGGCGCCATGGACCTGGTCGGCAAGTCCGGCGTGACCTACCCGCTGCTGGCCGACCCGCAGGGCGAGCTCCAGGGCGCCGCCCCGTTCCCGGCCCGGATGGGGCTGCCCCTGTTCGCGTTCGTCGACGAGTCGGGTCACGTCGAGCTCGCCGCCGGCGGCGTGGACTCCGTCGACGAGCTGGTCGACCTGGTCGACGAGCACCTGGGGGTGCAGCTGTGAGCGCCGCGCCCGGGCTGCCTGACTGGCTGCGCCCGGTGGAGGCCGGCGCGCGGTCCATCACGGTGCACGACCTGACCCGGTTCATGCCGCCGGAGGACTCCGACGCCCGCCTCGGGGCGGTGCTGATGCTCTTCGGGGAAGGCCCCGACGGCCCCGACCTGCTGCTGACCGAGCGTGCCCACCACATGCGCTCCCACCCCGGACAGGTCTCCTTCCCGGGCGGCAAGCTCGACCCGGGTGAGACACCTCGGGAGGCAGCGCTGCGCGAGGCGTGGGAGGAGACCGGGCTGGACCCCGAGGGCGTGACAGTGTTCGCGGAGCTGCCCGAGCTGTGGCTGCCGCCGAGCAACTTCGCGGTGACCCCGGTCCTCGGCTGGTGGCACGAGCCCACCCCGGTGGCGGTCGTCGACCCCGACGAGGTCCACGAGGTCTACCGGGTGCCGATCAGCGAGCTGGTCGCCCCCGAGCACCGGATCGCCGTGCGCCACCCCTCCGGCTGGGTCGGCCCCGGCTTCCTCATCGGCGAGGACAAGGACGTCATCCTCTGGGGGTTCACGGCCGGCATCATCGCCCGCCTCTTCGACTTCCTGGGCTGGACGACCGAGGTGGACGATCCGCCGATGCGTGACCTGCCGGACTACATGCTGCAGGGTGAACCCGTCCCGCGCGACGTGCAGCCCAACACCAGATTCGAGGAACGCCGGTGAACATGCTCGACTGGCTGTTGGTGGTGCTGGTCCTGGCCTACGCCCTCTCGGGCTACTGGCAGGGCTTCGTCACCGGTGCCTTCGCCACCGCCGGCCTGCTGCTGGGCGGCCTGTTCGGCGTCTGGCTGGCACCCGTCGCCCTCGGCGACGCCCAATCGTCGCTGCTGGTGTCGCTCGGCGCGCTGTTCATCGTGATCCTCTCGGCCTCGCTGGGGCAGGCTATCCTGCAGTTCCTCGGCGCCAAGATCCGCGACCGGATCACCTGGCAGCCGATCCGCGCCATCGACGCCGTGGGCGGGGCCGCGCTCAGCGCCGCGGCCGTGCTGCTCGTCGCCTGGGCCCTCGGGGTCGCGATCTCGGGCACCCGCATCGGCTCGATCACCACGATGGTGCGCAGCTCGGCGGTGCTCAGCGAGGTCGACGGCGTGCTGCCGTCCTCGGCCGGCGGCGTGCTCCAGGCGTTCAACAACGTGGTCGGCACCAGCTTCTTCCCGCGCTACCTCGAGCCGTTCGCGCCGGAGCGGATCGTCGAGGTCGGGCCCGGGCCGAAGCGGCTGCTCAAGGACCCCGACGTGGTCGACGCTGCCACCAGCGTGCTGAAGGTGCGCGGCACCAACGACTGCGGCCGCGGCGTCGAGGGGTCGGGCTTCGTCTACGCCCCCGACCGGGTGATGACCAATGCCCACGTGGTGGCCGGCGTCGACTCGCCCGACGTGCTCATCGGCGACAGCTCGGTCCCCGCCGAGGTCGTCTACTACAACCCCGACATCGACGTGGCCGTGCTCGCCACGGACACCGGCACGGCCCCCGTCCTCGACTTCGACACCGGCGGCACGGCCAGCGAGGGCGTCGCGATCCTCGGCTACCCCGAGGACGGCCCGTACGACGTCCAGCCCGGCCGTGTCCGCGCCGAGCAGCGGCTGCGCTCGCCCAACATCTACGGCGACGGCGCGGTGATCCGCCAGGTGTTCTCGCTGCGCGGGCTGGTCCGCCCCGGCAACTCCGGCGGACCGATCGTGTCGTCGGCCGGTGACGTCGTGGGCGTGGTGTTCGCGGCCTCGGTGACCGACCCGGACACCGGCTACGCGCTCACGACCGAGCAGGTGCAGCGCAGCGCGGAGCTCGGCCGGGCCAGCAACGGCGAGGTGTCCACCGGCGACTGCGCCGGGTGATCAGGGCCGCTTGATCAGGCCGGTGGATCAGGCCCGGCCTTTCAGGGCGCGGGGGATCTCCTTGCCCTGGGCGATCGCCTTCTCCGGTGCCCGCACCTGCTTGACCTTGCGCACGCCGACGTAGACGAGCAGTCCGGCGAGCAGCAGGTAGAACGCGAAGACGATCAGGAACGCCCACTGCAGGGCGAGCCCGTCGCCGTTCCAGTGGATGAGGTAGGCGATCGCGACCGAGAGCATGATGATCGCCAGGACGGCGAGGAACCCGGCGGCGGCGAAGAGGCCGATGCCGGTGCCGCCTGCCTTGACGCTCACCTTCAGCTCGGACTTGGCGAGCGCGATCTCCTTGGAGATCAGGCTGGAGATGTCCCGGCTGGCGTCGGTGACGAGCTTGCCGATGGTCGGCTCGTCCTCGGTGGGAGCAGCGGCCTTGACCGGTTCGGTTGCCATGCGGTGTTCCCCCTGCGGATGGGCTCGTGGGCTGGGCTCGGTGCTGACCCTACAGAAGGAGGCGTGGGAGCTGCGCCGTCAGGCCGTTCCGTCGTCCCTCGTCTGGTAGACGTCGGGGATCCCGTCCGCGTCGTCGTCGCGCTCCTCGAGCTCGCAGATGCGGCGGTAGACCCGGTTGCGGGCCCGCAGCACGACGGTGGCGAGGAGGGTGGCGACCAGGGATCCGACGAGCACGCCCACCTTGACGTGGTCGTCGCGCGCCGTGCCGGAGCCGAAGGCGAGCTCGCCGATCAGCAGCGAGACGGTGAACCCGATGCCGGCGAGCATGGCCATCCCGAGGACGTCGACCCACGACAGCTCGTCGTCGAGGTCGGCCCGGGTGAACGTCGCGAGCAGCCAGGTCGAGCCGGCGATGCCGACGGTCTTGCCGACCACCAGACCGGCGATGATCCCGAGCGCGACCGGGTCCTGCAGGGCGGTGCGCAGCCCGTCGAGTCCCCCGACGGTGACGCCCGCCGCGAAGAAGGCGAACACCGGCACGGCGACGCCCGCCGAGACCGGTCGCACCAGGTGCTCGAGGTGCTCGGCGAGGCCGGTCCCGTCCGACCCGTCGCGACGGCGTACCGGCACCGTGAAGCCGAGGACGACACCGGCCACCGTCGCGTGCACCCCGGACTCGTGGACCAGCGCCCAGGCCACGACCGCGAGGGGGATCAGCAGCCACCCCCGGTGGATCCGGCGCTGGACGAGGACGGCGAACACCGCGATCGGCACGACCGCCAGCGCGAGCCAGGCCAGGTGGAGCTGGTCGGTGTAGAAGATCGCGATGATCGTGATCGCCAGCAGGTCGTCGACCACGGCGAGGGTGAGCAGGAAGGTGCGCAGACCCACCGGGAGGTGGGTGCTGATCACCGCGAGGATCGCGACCGCGAACGCGATGTCGGTGGCGGTCGGGATCGCCCAGCCGGACAGGTCGCCGTCACCGCGGAGGTTGATCGCGGCGAAGACCAGCGCCGGCAGGGCCATCCCGCCCACGGCCGCCACCACCGGCAGCGCGGCCCGGCGGGTGTCGCGCAGGTCGCCGGCCACGAACTCGCGCTTGAGCTCGAGGCCGGCCACGAAGAAGAAGATCGCCAGCAACCCGTCGGCGGCCCAGGTCCCGAGGCTGAGGTGGAGGTCGAGCGCCTCGGGCCCGACCCGGAAGTCCCGCAGCGCCGCGTAGGCGTCGGACCACGGGGTGTTCGCCCAGACGATCGCCACCAACGCGCCGGCGATGAGCAGCAGGCCGCCGGTCGTCTCCGCCCGGAGGATCTCGGCGACCCGTGAGCTCTCGAGGAACGACCCCCGGGTGAAGAGTCGCTGCGTACGACCGGGCTGCGGGCCCTGCGAACGGTGGTGCGGGGGCGTTGTCATGGCGCTCCAAGGGTCGACGGCATGGTGCCGACCAGACTTCCCGGCGCTCCTGCGGCCACCCTACCGAACTCCGAGTCGGCGCTCGTCGACCATCGCGCGGGTCGACGGGCGCCGGCTCGGCGGGGGATCAGTCCTCGGACCTGCCGGAGTCGAGGCCGGTGGAGATCAGGTCCATCACCGAGGAGTCGGCCAGCGTGGTGACGTCGCCGACCTCGCGGTGCTCGGCCACGTCGCGCAGCAGCCGGCGCATGATCTTGCCCGACCGGGTCTTGGGCAGCTCGGGGACGATCATGATCTGGCGCGGCTTGGCGATCGCACCGATCTCCTTGCGGACGTGGTTGCGCAGCTCCTCGACGATGTCCTCGCCGCCGTCGCCGGCCTCCTCCCGCAGGATCACGAACGCGCAGACCGCCTGGCCGGTGTCCTCGTCCTTGGCGCCGACGACGGCCGCCTCGGCGACCTTCGGGTGCGAGACCAGAGCCGACTCGATCTCGGTGGTGGAGAGCCGGTGGCCCGACACGTTCATCACGTCGTCGACCCGGCCGAGGACCCAGATGTCGCCGTCCTCGTCCTTCTTGGCGCCGTCGCCGGCGAAGTAGAAGCCCTGCTTGGAGAAGCGCGACCAGTAGGTCTCCTTGAACCGGTCGTCGTCGCCCCACAGGGTGCGGAGCATCGAGGGCCACGGCTCGGTGAGCACGAGGTAGCCGCCGGACCCGTTCGGCACCGGCTCACCCTCGTCGTTCACGACCTCGGCCGCGACGCCCGGGATGGGGGTCATCGCCGAGCCGGGCTTGCCCGCGGTCACGCCCGGCAGCGGGCTGATCATGATCGAGCCGGTCTCGGTCTGCCACCAGGTGTCGACGACCGGGGTGCGGTCACCACCGACGACGGAGCGGTACCAGACGTAGGCCTCGGGGTTGATCGGCTCGCCGACCGAGCCGAGCAGCCGCAGCGACGACATGTCGCGCCGGTCCGGGATCTCGCGGCCCTGCTTCATGAAGGACCTGATCGCGGTGGGGGCGGTGTAGAAGATCGAGACGCCGTACTCCTCGATGATCTGCCACCAGCGCCCTCGCTCGGGGCTGTCGGGCGTGCCCTCGTAGAGCACCTGCGTCGCGCCGTTGGCCATCGGCCCGTAGACGATGTAGGAGTGCCCGGTGACCCAGCCGATGTCGGCGGTGCACCAGTAGACGTCGGTCTCCGGCTTGAGGTCGAAGACCGCCCAGTGGGTGTAGGCCGAGCCGACGAGGTAGCCGCCGGTCGTGTGCAGGATGCCCTTGGGCTTGCCGGTGGTGCCGGAGGTGTACATGACGTAGAGCGGGTGCTCGGCGTCGAAGAACTCGCAGGCGTGCTCGGTGGAGGCGGAGTCGACGGCGTCGTGCCACCACACGTCGACGGAGTCGTCCCAGTCGACGTCCTGGCCGGTACGCCGCACCACGAGCACCTTCTCGACCTGGTGGCCGCTCTCGGCGGTCTTCGCGCGGGCCTCGTCGACCGCCGGCTTGAGCGCGGAGGGCGCGCCGCGGCGGTAGCCCCCGTCGGAGGTGATCACGACACGGGCGTCGCAGTCGATGAGCCGGGTGGCCAACGCGTCGGAGGAGAAGCCGCCGAAGACCACCGTGTGCGGGGCGCCGATGCGGGCGCAGGCGAGCATCGCGATGACGGCCTCGGGGATCATCGGCATGTAGATCGCGACCCGGTCACCGGTCCGCACCCCGAGGTCGGTGAGCGCGTTCGCGGCCTTCGAGACCTCGTCCTTCATCTCCGCGTAGGTCAGGGTGCGCTTGTCGTCGACCGGCTCGCCGACCCAGTGGAAGGCGACCTTGTCGCCGTGGCCGGCCTCGACGTGGCGGTCCACGCAGTTGTACGCCGCGTTGATCCGGCCGCCGGTGAACCACTTCGCGAAGGGCGGGTTGTCCCAGTCCATGACCCGGTCCCACTTCTGGTCCCAGCTGAGCCGCTCCGCCTGCTCGGCCCAGAACGCCTCCCGGTCCTGCGCGGCCCGGTCGTAGGCCTCGACCTTGAGGTTGGCGTGCTCCGCGAGCTCCGCCGGCGGCTCGAAGCGGCGCTCCTCGCGGGACAGGTTGGCCAGGGTCTGGTCAGAGGGGGTCTCTTCGCTCACGGTCTCTCCCGGATCTCGCTCGATGTGGCTCTCGCCACCCTAGGACGTGGGCAGCGCACGTGGATACGTGCCGCTCTCCCAGCGTGCACGGGCGGGGTTGGCCCCCGGTTGCCCTACCGGAAGTCGATGAGCAGCATGTCGGTGTCCGTGCCGTCGGAGACCTCGGGCTCCACGGCGACGGGGGTCTCGCCGGTCTGGTCGTCCGGCCCCGGCTCGTGCACGGCCTTCGGCTCCTCGGTTGCGCGCGGCTGGTCCACCACCACCGCCCGGAAGCAGCTGGACTCGTAGGGCAGCTGCATGCCGTCCATGCCCCGCCCGTAGTCGTCGTAGAAGGCGAGCACCTCGGCGAGCTTCGCGGCGCGCGCCTCCTCGTCGAGCACCGCGACGTTGGAGCGCGAGAGCACGAGGTCCTGGATCGACTCGCGGTCGACGGTCTGCCAGAAGCGGAACGTCGTCGCCTCCACGAAGCCGAACAGCGCCGACTGAACCAGCGGCTCGGCCGGCTCCCGCAGCTGCTCCTGGGTGCCGATGAGCGCGCCGAGGCGGCGCACCCACGGGATCCGCTCGTCGCGCTGGTTCCACACCAGCGCGAGGCGGCCGCGCGGCTTGAGCACCCGGGCGATCTCCGGCAGGGCCCGGTCGAGGTCGAACCAGTGGAAGGCCTGGGCACAGACCACGACGTCGACCGAGCGGTCGGGAGCCGGGATCTCCTCGGCCGAGGCGACGGTGGTGCGCACGTCCGGGAGGTCGCGGCGCAGGACGGCCAGCATCGCCTCGTCGGGGTCGGTGGCGTGGACGTCGTGGCCGAGCGCCACCAGCTGCGCGGTGAGCTTCCCGGTGCCGGCGCCGAGCTCGAGGACCGTCACCGGCTGCTCGCCGACCAGCCACGCCGCCGCCTCGAGGGGGTACGAGGGGCGGCCCCGGTCGTAGGCGTCGGCGACGGGGCCGAAGGACCTGGCCCAGTCGGGGTTGCGGTCGTCCGAGGGGGGCTGCGGCGCGTCACTCATCACCGATCACGTTACCGGCTGGGGATGCCCGATCGGCGAGCCGTAGCCTTCACAGCCATGAGTGCGGATCCGCTGGCCTGGCTGACGAACCTGGAGGGTGTGCCCTCGGCGTACGCCGCGGCCCGCGACGGGATCGACGTGGTGCTGCGCGACCGCGGGCTGCGCCGGACCTCGCCCGAGACCACCGCGGAGTCGCTGCTCCGCGGTGCCCACTCGAGCGCGGTGCTGGAGGGGTCCGGATCCTCCCTCGCCGAGGTCCGCGAGGGGACCGGGGACCAGGTCGCGCACGACGCCGTGCGGGTCTCCACCGAGCTGCTCTCGCTGGCCCCGCTGCTGGCCCGGTCGCCCCTGCAGGCCCTGGCCCGCATCCACGCGCTGGCCGCGGCCGGGAGCCTGCCCGCCGAGCTGCTGGGCCGCCCACGGGACGCCGCGTCCGCCGAACGGCTGCGCGGGCTGGCCGAGCTGCTGACCGCCACGACCTCGGCCCCGGCGCTGCTCCAGGCCGCCGTGGTGCACGCCGAGCTGGCGACGGTCGCCCCCTTCGCCTCCCACAACGGGCTGGTGGCCCGGGCGGCCGAGCGGCTGGTGCTGGTCGCCCGCGGGGTCGACGAGAAGTCGCTGGTGGTGCCGGAGGCCGGGCACCTGGCCCTGCGCGCGGCGTACGAGTCGAACCTGCGGGGGTACGCCGACGGCGGCCGGGCCGGCGTGCACGCCTGGATCCTCTACGCGCCCGAGGCGTACGCCGCGGGCGCGGAGGCGAGCCCGTTGCGACGTGCCGCCGACGAGGCCTGAGACCTGGCTCCCGACGTGCGAGCGGCACCCGACTCGAGAAGATTCGGATGCCGCCGCTGACACGTGACTCCGATGGCTACCAAGCGTGCAACATCAACTGCTGCCCCGGGACCACCCCGGTCTGGCAAGCGCCCTGTAGAAGGGTAGATCGCCGCGTGGGTACCCGGATCACGTGCTGTCCTGTGGAGTTCTGCCCCCGTTTCTACGCCCCATCCATCCCGTGTTCAAGGCTTGACATTCGGCGTCAGGGCGAGACAGATCAGGCGCCGAGCCGTCGCTTGCGGGCGTTGGCCCACCACACGCCGCCCACGGCGACGACCCCGCCGACTGCCAGCGCGGCCAGGGTCGGCCGGGCCGGCGGCAGCGGGACCCGGGCCCGGAGCGCGACCGGCTTGCTGAAGACCAGGACCGGCCAGCCGTTGGCCGTCGCGATGCGGCGCAGCTCGCGGTCGGGGTTGACGGCGTGCGGGTGGCCGACCGCCTCGAGCATGTGCACGTCGGTCACGGAGTCGCTGTAGGCGTAGCTGTGCTCGAGGTCGTAGCCCTCCAGCTCGGCGAGCTCGCGGATGGCGCGGGCCTTCTCCTCGGCGTAGGCGTAGTACTCGATCTCGCCGGTGTAGCGACCGTCCTCGATCTCCATCCGGGTCGCGACCACGCGGTCGGCGCCGAGCATCTCCCCGATGGGGCCGACCACCTCGGTGCCCGAGGTCGAGACGATCACGACGTCGCGGCCGGCGAGGTGGTGCTCCTCGATGAGCGAGACGGCCTCGTCGTAGACCAGCGGGTCGACGATGTTGTGCAGGGTGTCGGCGACGATCTCGCGGACCGTCGCCACGTCCCAGCCCGCGCACAGCTGCGACATGAACTGCCGCATCTTCTCCATCTGGTCGTGGTCGGCCCCGCCGACGAGGTAGACGAACTGGGCGTAGGCCGACCGGAGCACCGCGCGCCGGGTGATCAGGCCCCCGGCCTGGAACGGTCGGCTGAACGCCAGCGTGCTCGACTTCGCGATGATCGTCTTGTCGAGGTCGAAGAAGGCCGCGGTGGGGCGGTGCGCCATGGGCACATCGTAGGTGGGGACGCCGTCCGGCCGTCGCCGGTCCGGTTGTCGTCCCCAGCGCCGGTTCCCGCACGCGTCCTCCACAGCCCGTCCGGGGAGGCGGGTGGAGCGACCCGGTGGCGGGGAGCCTGCTGCCATGACCGCGCCCCTGCTGATCACCCGTGACCAGACCCTGCTCGACGACCTGCTCCGCCTGGCGGCGGCCGCGGGGGTCACGCCCGACGTCGCCGCCGACGCGGCGGCGGCCCTGCGCACCTGGACGGCGGCGCCGCTGGTCCTCCTGGGGGCCGACCTGGCGGTCGAGGTGGCCCGCACCCAGCCGGCGCGCCGGGCGCGCGTGCACCTGGTGGTGCCGGGCCCGGCACCCGAGGCGCTGTTCCGCACGGCGGTGGCCGTCGGCGCCGAGGGCGTGGTCGAGCTGCCCCGGGCCGACGAGTGGCTGGTCGAGCTGCTGACCGACGTCGGCGACCACGACCGCGGTCAGGGGGTGCTGCTGGGCGTGGTGGGCGGGTCCGGCGGTGCCGGCGCCACCACCTTCGCCTGCGCGCTGGGGCAGGTCGCGTCGCGGCACGGGCCGGCCGTGGTGGTCGACACCGACCCCCTGGGGCCGGGCGTCGACCGGGTCCTGGGGCTGGAGAACGACGAGGGGGTCCGGTGGGACGCCCTGTGCCGGACCACCGGACGGCTCAGCGCGAGGTCGCTGCGCGACGCGCTGCCCCGGCGCGGGGACCTCGCGGCACTGACCTGGCACGCGGCCACGAGCACGCCGCTGCCGGCGTACGCCGTGCGGGAGGCGCTCTCGGCGGCGCGCCGTGGCCACGACACCGTGGTGGTGGACCTGCCCCGGGCCTCCGACGAGGTGGTCGAGGAGGTGGCCTCCCACTGCGACCTCGTGCTGGTGCTGGTCGTCCCCTCGGTCGCGGGCGTCGCCGCGGCGGCGCGTCTGTGCGCGCGCGCCGCCGACGCGTCGCGGATGCGGCTCGTGGTGCGCGGGGGCGGTGTCGAGCCCGACGAGGTGGCACGGGTCACCGGCGTGCCGGTCCTGACCAGGATGGCCGACCAGCGCGGGCTCGCCGAGGCCATCGACCTGGGCCTGGGGCCGGTGCGGTCGCGCCGGGGGCCGCTGGGTCGTGCCGCCGCGGACGTCCTCACCCGGCTGGCGATGACGCGGGCCGCGGCATGACCTCCGGTCCGGGCCCGTGGGCCGACGGGGACCTCGGGCTGGTGCGTGACCGGCTCGCCCGGGAGCCGGGCGAGGTCACCCCGCACCGGGTGGCCCAGGCCCTGCGGGAGTCGGGCCGACCGGTCGGCGACGCCACCGTGCTGGAGGTCTACGAGGCGCTGCGTCGCGACGTGGTGGGTGCCGGGCCGCTGGAGCCGCTGCTGCGGACGCCCGGTGTCACCGACGTCCTCGTCAACGGCGCGGAGCGGGTCTACCTGGACCGTGGGCACGGGCTCGAGCTCAGCGGGGTGCGGTTCCCCGACGAGGAGGCCGTCCGGCGGCTGGCCCAGCGGCTGGCGGCCGCGGGAGGGCGGCGCCTCGACGACGCCACGCCGCACGCCGATCTGCGGCTCCCGGACGGGACCCGCTTCCACGCGGTGCTGGCGCCGGTCGCCAGCCCGGGCACGCTGGTCTCGCTCCGGGTGCCGCGGGCGCGCACCTTCACGCTCGAGGAGCTGCTGACGGCCGGGTCGCTCACGGCCGACGCGGTCGAGCTGCTGCGTGCGGTCGTCGCCTCCCGGGTGGCGTTCCTGGTCAGCGGGGGCACCGGCACCGGGAAGACCACGCTGCTGGCCGCACTGCTGTCGCTGGTGCCACCCGGCGAGCGGATCGTGCTGGTCGAGGACGCGGGCGAGCTGAGGCCCGACCATCCCCACGTGGTGGCGCTGGAGGGGCGCCCGCCCAACATCGAGGGAGCGGGAGGGATCGACCTGCGGACGCTGGTCCGCCAAGCGCTGCGGATGCGTCCCGACCGGCTGGTCGTCGGCGAGGTGCGCGGCGCGGAGGTGGTGGAGCTGCTCGCGGCGCTCAACACCGGCCACGAGGGCGGCTGCGGCACCCTTCACGCCAACTCGGCGCTCGACGTCCCGGCGCGGGTGGAGGCGCTGGCCCTGGCCGCGGGGCTGGGCCGGGCGGCGGCCCACAGCCAGCTCGCGTCCGCGGTGGACGTCGTGCTGCACCTGACCCGTGACCGGGACGGCCACCGCCGTCTGGGCCAGGTCGCCGTGCCCGAGCGGGGTGCGGACGGCCTGGTCCGGATGGTCACCGCCCTGGAGCTCGGTCCGGAGGGACCGGCGAGGATCGGCCCGGCGGGTGGCCGGCTCGTCGAGCGGCTCGGCCGATGACCCTCCTCGCTGCGCTCGCCGCCGCGCTGGCGGTGCTGCTCCTCCTGCCGGTGCGTCCGCGGTCCCAGGCCCCGGCGGCGGGGCGCCGCGCCCCGCTGCTCCTCCTGGTGGCGGGTGTGGTGGCGCTGGCGGTCCGTCACCCCGGTGTCGCCGCGCCCACGGCGGTCGCGACCGGCGCGCTGCTCGGCGCCTCGGCCCTCTGGGCCGCACGGCGCCGCCGTCGCGATGCCCGGGCGGTGGCCGGCCGGGTGCTCGAGACCTGCGAGCTGCTCGCCGCCGAGCTGGGGTCCGGTCTGCCTCC
Organism: Nocardioides sp. GCM10023255; assembly: GCF_042653125.1. NCBI lineage: Bacteria > Bacillati > Actinomycetota > Actinomycetes > Propionibacteriales > Nocardioidaceae > Nocardioides > Nocardioides sp. GCM10023255. The sequence goes on along the minus strand of NZ_JBHSHU010000001.1, from coordinate 426,451 downwards.
CGGTGCCGCACTCGACCGGGCCGCGGCGACCTGGCCGCCGCTCGCCCCGGCTGCCGAGGCCTTCCGGGTGGGCGCGGACGTGCCGGACTCGCTGCGCCAGCTCGCCCGGTCACCCGGCGCCGCCGACCTGCGCCTGGTCGCCGCTGCGTGGCAGGTCGCCCACCGGACCGGGCACGGCCTCGCCCGGGCCGTGGACGCCGTGGCCGACGACCTGCGCGCCGACGAGGCGAGCCGCAGGGTCGTGGAGGGCGAGCTCGCGTCGGCGCGGGCCACGGCCCGGATGGTCGCCGGCCTGCCGCTGCTCGCGCTGGCCATGGGCTCGGGCGCCGGCGGCGACCCGTGGGGCTTCCTGGTGGGGCGACCGCTCGGACTGGTCTGCCTGGCCGGTGGCATCGCGCTCGCCCTGGCGGGGCTGGCCTGGATCGAGGCGATCGCGCGGGACGTGGACCGGTGCCGGTGACGCAGTGGACGGCCGTCGTCTGCGCGGCCCTGGCCGTCGCGCTCGCCCTTCCGGTGCGAGCCGGGCTGCCCGCGCCGGGACCTGGACCCCGGGAGGCGGCAGCCGGCGGCTGGATGCGTCGCCAGCGTGCTCTCCTGTCGCTGCTCGCGGGCACGGCGGCGCTGCTGTTCGTGGGTGGCCCCGCCGGTGGTGCCGCCGCGGGTGTGGTGGGCGTCGCCGCGTGGGTCGCGATCGGTCGCGCCGAGACGCCCGAGGCCCGCCGGGAGCGCGAGCAGGTGCGCCGTGACCTCCCGCACGTGGTCACGCTGTTCGCCGCCACCCTCCGGGCGGGGGCCGCGCCCGGGGACGGGCTCCGGGTCGTGTGCAGCGCGCTGCCCGGCGCCGCGGCGGACCGTCTCGCCGCCGTGTCCGCGCGGTTGGCGCTGGGGCTCGACCCCGTCGTCGTCTGGGAGTCCCTCGGCTCCGACGCCGACCTGGCCCCGCTGGGCAGGACCCTGGCCCGGTCCCAGGCGACCGGGGCCGCCGTGGTGCCGGCGGTGGAGCGGCTTGCTGGGGACCTCGCCCGCCGGGCCCGCGCGGACGTCGAGGACCGGGCCCGGGCCGTGGGCGTGAAGGCGGCGCTGCCGCTGGGGCTGTGCCTGCTGCCCGCCTTCGTGCTGGTCGGGATCGTGCCCCTGGTCGCGGGCCTGCTGTCGAGCCTCGATCTGTGACCACCGGCCACCGGGCGTCCACCGCGAGGTCCCGGGCACACAGGATCCACAGGTCGGGCCCACGAGCCGGGTCGGGGTCGGCGTCATCGCCGAGCCTCGTCCTGGGCGGTCGCACCGGCGACCGCACTGACACCGAGAGGCACGCCATGTCCCTGACGACCCAGATCCTCACGCCCCAGCCCCTCACGACCCAGCCCCTGACGGCCCAGCCCCTGACGGCCCAGCCCCTGACGGCCCAGCCCCTGACGGCCCAGCCCCCTGCCCGCACCCGCGGACGGAGCGAGGCCGGCATCACGACGGCGGAGTACGCCGTGGGCACCGCTGCCGGCGCCGGACTGGCCGGGTTGCTCTACAAGCTGCTCACCGGAGGCTTCGGCAACCAGCTGCTGCACACGCTGTTCGACCACGTGCTGGGCCTGCTGGGCGTCGGGTGATCCCGGTCCGGACCGGGGCGCTCCGCCGCCGTGACGACCACGGCGCCGCTACCGCCGAGCTGGCGATGTCGTTGCCGCTCCTGCTCGCGGTGACCGTGGGCCTGGTCTGGCTGCTCGCCGTGGGAGCCGCGCAGATCCGGGTCGTCGACGCGGCGCGCGAGTCCGCCCGGGCCGCGGCCCGGGGCGAGGGGCAGGCCGAGGCGGTCGCCCGGGGGCTGCAGGTGGCGCCTCCGGGCAGCACCATCACCGTCCGGGCGGACGGCGACCGGGTGACCGCCTCGGCGGTGGCCCGGATGTCGGGGCCCGGTGCGGTCCTCGACCTGTTCCCGGCGGTCACCCTGCGCGCCGACGCGGTCGCCGCGCTGGAGCCCTCGCCGTGACCCGGTCCGACCGCGGCTCGGTGAGCGTCGTGGTGGTGGCCTGCCTGGGCGTGCTGCTGCTCCTCGGCGCTGCCCTGGGCGTGGTGGCCGCCATGGTGCGCGCCCACCGGCAGGCGCAGTCGGCGGCCGACCTGACCGCGCTCGCGGTGGCAGGGGCGGTGCTCGGCGGCGGGGATCCCTGCTCGGCGGGTGCCGGCATCGCGACCGCGAACGGCGCCCGGCTGGTCGCGTGCGAGGTGGTCGGCCACGACGTCCTGGTCCGGGTCGAGGTGGACGGACCGCACTGGCTCGGCCAGCAGGGGGACCTCGTCGCTGTGGCCCGCGCGGGGCCCGCGTGAGGGGGCTCAGGCCCCGGTCGAGGCACCGAGCAGGACGTCGAGCAGCCGCACCGCCCCGGCCTTGTCGAGCGGGTTGTTCTGGTTGCCGCACTTGGGCGACTGGATGCACGAGGGGCAGCCCTCGACGCAGGCGCACGCCTCGATGGCCTCGCGGGTGGCGGTCAGCCACTCGCGGGCCGCCGCGAACCCCCGCTCGGCGAAGCCGGCACCGCCGGGGTGGCCGTCGTAGACAAAGACGGTCAGCCGGCCGGTGTCGGGGTGGACGGCCGTGGAGACGCCGCCGATGTCCCAGCGGTCACAGGTGGCGAAGAGAGGCAGCAGGCCGATCGAGCAGTGCTCGGCGGCGTGCGCGGCCCCGGGCAGGTCCTGCTCGGCCAGCCCGGACTCGGCGAGCACGTGCTCGGGCACGGTCCACCAGACCGCGCAGGTGCGCAGCGACCGCTCGGGCAGGTCGAGCGGCTCCTCGCCGATGACGTCCCCGCCGGGCTGGCGGCGCTTGAGGAACGACACGACCTGGTGGGAGACGTCGACGTCCCCGAAGGAGATCCGGCAGTCCGCCCAGTCCCGGTGGGCGCGCTCCGCGACGACGGCGATGTCGGTGACCTCGCGGGCCGAGGTCGAGTAGTCGGGCTCGGCCCGCTCGATCACGGCCACGTGGTCGTCGAGGTCGAGCGAGGAGACGAGGTAGGTCTCGCCGCGGTGGACGTAGACGGCGCCCTGGTGGGCGGTGCCGTGGGCGCTGGAGGCGTCGACGGTGCCGACGACCCGACCGGTCCCGGCCTCGACGAGCTGCACCGGCGAGCCACCGGTGGAGCGGATGTCCGCCAGGTCGGCGGCCCGGCGCCGGTCGGTCCAGAACCACCCGCGCGGCCGGCGGCGCAGCAGCCCGGCCTCGGTGAGCTGGTCGAGGACCTCGGCAGCAGTGGGTCCGAAGAGCGGCAGGTCGGCCTCGGTGAGCGGGCGCTCCTGGGCGGCCGCGCACAGGTGCGGGCCGAGGACGTAGGGGTTGCCCGGGTCGAAGACCGTCGACTCGACCGGTCGGCCGAGCAGCGCCTCGGGGTGGGTCACGAGGTAGGTGTCGAGCGGGTCGTCGCGGGCCACCAGCACCCCGAGTGCGTCCTGGGCGCCGCGTCCGGCCCGGCCGACCTGCTGCCACAGGGCGGCCCGGGTGCCGGGGAAGCCCGCCATCAGCACGGCGTCGAGGCCGCTGATGTCGATGCCGAGCTCGAGGGCGTTGGTCGCGGCGAGCCCGGTCAGGTCGCCGCGGCGCAGCGCCTGCTCGATGGCCCGGCGCTCCTCCGGCAGGTAGCCGCCCCGGTAGGACGCGACCCGCCCGGGCAGGCTCGGGTCCACCTCGGTGAGCAGGTCGGCCGCGGTCATCGCCACCTGCTCCGCCCCGCGACGCGAGCGCACGAAGGCGAGGGTGCGGACCCCCTCCGCGACCAGGTCGGCCAGCAGGTCGGCGGTCTCGGAGGACGCCGCCCGGCGGACCGGGGCGCCGTTCTCACCGCCGCCCGAGGTGAACGGCGGCTCCCATAGCGCCAGCGACACCTCGCCCCGGGGCGAGGCGTCGTCGGTGACCGCCTCGACGTCGGCGCCGACGAGCCGCTGTGCGGCGACCTCGGGCTCGGCGACCGTGGCGGAGGCCAGCACGAAGGTCGGGTCGGCGCCGTACGCCGCGCAGATCCGGCGCAGTCGTCTCAGCACGTGGGAGACGTGCGCGCCGAACACGCCGCGGTAGTGGTGGCACTCGTCGACGACGACGTAGGAGAGCGAGCCGAGGAACGACGCCCAGCGCGCGTGCCCGGGCAGCAGCGAGCGATGCAGCATGTCGGGGTTGGTGAGGACGTACTCGCCGTGGTCGCGGGCCCAGTCGCGCTGGTCGCGACCGCTGTCCCCGTCGTGCGTGGTCACCCGGACGTCGAGCCCGAGGCCGGTGATCCCCGACAGCTGGTCCTGCGCCAGCGCCTTGGTGGGGGCGAGGTAGAGCACGGTGGCCCCGCGCTGGCCGCGGGGGCCGCGGGCGGCCCGGATCGCGGTCAGCGCCGGCAGCTGGTAGGCCAGCGACTTGCCCGAGGCGGTGCCGGTGGCCAGCACGACGTGCCGCCCGGCGTGGGCCGCGTCCGCCGCGAGCGCCTGGTGCGCCCACGGGCGCTCGACGCCGCGGGCCACGAAGGCGGCGACCACGTCGGGGTCGGCCCAGCCGGGCCAGTCGCTGGTCCGCGCGGCGCGGGACGGCAGCACCTCGAGGTGCGTCAGGCGCCCCTCGCGACCGGGCACGGACGCCAGGCGATCGACCACCTGACCCGTGCTCCGGGGCACGATCCCGACCGCAGATTCCACCCCGTCAGTCTCGCAAATGGCACCGACAGTGGACGACGCGCGTCAACAGAGTCTTTACTTCTTTGTGCGTGCGAGGGGTGCGCGTGGTTTTATTGTGCTGGCCGAGTTTCGGGGCTTGCCGCCACGACTGACTCGGCAACCAGCCGTTTCGTTCCTCCAGGGGAGATCTTGTGGACCTGACTCTTGCGACGCGCGACGTCGATGGGAAGACCATCGTTGCCGTCGGGGGCGAGATCGACGTCTACACCGCGCCCAAGCTCCGGGACAAGATCACCGAGCTGGTGGCCGCAGGTGTCTACGACCTCGTCATCGACATGGAGGAGGTCGAGTTCCTCGACTCCACCGGTCTCGGAGTCCTGGTCGGCGGCCTGAAGAAGGTCCGGGCCCACGACGGCTCCCTGCAGCTGGTCTGCAACCAGGACCGCCTCCTGAAGATCTTCCGGATCACCGGCCTGGCGAAGGTCTTCGTCATCCACGAGTCGGCCGAGGCCGCGCTCGCCGCCAACTGAGCGCGGCCACTCCTCACCGCACCGGCCCGTAGGCCGGTCCTCCCCGCTGGCCGGGCCGGTCGTCCGCGCCCGCCCCCGCGCCCCCATTGGTGGGTCGGCTCCGCGACGCGCCGTGTGGTCCCGGTCACATCTACGCGCATCGAGGCGCCTTCGCGTGCGTAGACTCCCCGCAGTTCGTGAGACATGAATCACTCCCTCGATCGCGCAGGAGGAATCACATGGCGGGGACGCATCCCTTCGTCGTGGACGTCTCCGGCGGCAATCTCGTCCTGGTCATCGTCGTCGCACTGATCGCGCTGGGCGCGCTCGCGATGGCAGCGATGTTCCGCCAGGAAGTCATGGCCGCCGGTGAGGGCACCGACAACATGAAGAACATCGCCCAAGCGGTGCAGGAGGGCGCCGACGCCTACCTGCAGCGACAGTTCCGGACCCTGGCGATCTTCGCCGCGGTCGCCTTCTTCGCACTGCTGGCGCTGCCCGCCGACGACGCGACCGTGCGCATCTTCCGCTCCGTCTTCTTCCTCGTGGGGGCCGGCTTCTCGGCCGCCGTGGGCTACCTCGGCATGTCGCTGGCGGTCCGCGCCAACCTGCGCGTGGCGGCGGCGGCCAACACCACCGGCCGCGAGGCCGCGATGACCATCGGCCTGCGCACCGGAGCCATGGTGGGCATGCTCACCGTGGGTCTGGGCCTGCTCGGCGCGAGCCTGGTCGTGATCTTCTTCCAGGACCAGGCACCCAAGGTGCTCGAGGGCTTCGGCTTCGGCGCGGCGCTGCTCGCCATGTTCATGCGGGTGGGTGGCGGCATCTTCACCAAGGCCGCCGACGTCGGTGCCGACCTGGTCGGCAAGGTGGAGCAGAACATCCCCGAGGACGACCCGCGCAACGCGGCGACCATCGCCGACAACGTGGGGGACAACGTCGGCGACTGCGCCGGCATGGCGGCCGACCTCTTCGAGTCGTACGCCGTGACCCTGGTCGCGGCGCTGATCCTCGGGTCGCAGGCGTTCGGGGACAAGGGCCTCGTCTACCCGCTGCTGATCCCGGCCATCGGCGCGCTGACCGCCGTGATGGGCGTCTACGTCACCAAGCCCCGCGCCGGGGAGAACGGCCTGACCACGATCAACCGGGCGTTCTACATCTCGGCCGGTGTCGCCGCGGTGGCCAGCGTCATCCTCTCGTTCGTCTACCTGCCGACGTCGTTCGACGACTTCTCCGGCGTCGGGGGCAACACGCTCGACGAGCTCTTCGGGGGCCAGCCCGACGGCAACCCGGCCCTGATCGCGTCGATCGCGGTGGTCATCGGCATCGTGATGGCCGCCGGGATCCTCGCGCTCACCGGCTACTTCACCGGCACCGAGTACCGCCCGGTCAAGGACGTCGGGAAGACGTCGCTCACCGGTGCCGCGACCGTCATCCTGTCCGGCCTGGCGGTCGGCTTCGAGTCGGCGGTCTACACGACGCTGGTGATCGCTGCGGCCGTGTTCGGGGCCTTCCTGCTCGGCGGCGCGTCCCTGACCGTGTCGCTGTTCGCGGTGGCCTTGGCCGGCTGCGGGCTGCTCACGACGGTGGGCGTGATCGTCGCCATGGACACCTTCGGCCCCGTCTCCGACAACGCCCAGGGCGTGGCGGAGATGTCCGGCGACGTCAGCCCCGAGGGCGCCCAGATCCTCACCGAGCTCGACGCGGTCGGCAACACCACCAAGGCGATCACCAAGGGCATCGCGATCGCGACCGCCGTGCTGGCGGCGACCGCGCTGTTCGGGTCCTACTCCACGTCGGCCTTCGAGGCGCTCGCCGAGGCCAACCCGACCCAGGACGAGTTCAAGATCTCCGACTTCTTCGTGTTCAACCCGGCGGTGCTCGTGGGTGTCCTGCTCGGCGCCGCGGTGGTCTTCCTGTTCGCCGGCCTGGCGATCAACGCGGTCGGCCGGGCTGCGGGCGCGGTGGTCTTCGAGGTACGCCGCCAGTTCCGCGAGATCCCCGGGATCATGGAGGGCACCGGCCGTCCGGAGTACGGCCGCGTGGTCGACATCGTCACCAAGGACTCCCTGCGCGAGCTCATCACGCCCGGCATCCTGGCCGTGCTGGCACCGGTGGCGGTCGGCTTCGGGCTCGGTGTCACCGCCCTCGCCGGCTTCCTGGCGGGCGCGATCGGCGCCGGCACCCTGATGGCGGTCTTCCTGGCCAACTCCGGTGGTGCCTGGGACAACGCCAAGAAGCTCGTCGAGGACGGCAACTTCGGCGGCAAGGGCTCGGACGCCCACGCGGCCACGGTCATCGGCGACACGGTGGGCGACCCGTTCAAGGACACCGCCGGCCCGGCGATCAACCCGCTGATCAAGGTGATGAACCTGGTCTCGCTGCTGATCGCCAGTGCTGTCGTCTCCATGGGCGTCGGCAAGGACCAGAACGACCCGCTGCGCATCATCATCGCGGTGGTCGCGGTCGCGATCATCGCCGGCGCGGTCTACGTGTCCAAGCAGCGCCAGGTGTCGATCGGTGACGGCGCCGACGAGCCGCCCGCGCCTCCGGCGGCCCCGCCGGCCGACGCCGCCGGCGAGACCCGGCCGCGGGCCTACACGCCGGACGCCCCGCCGCCCCCGGCGGATCCGACGGCGACCCAGCAGTTCGAGCCGCCGACGCACTAGGCACCAGCACCACGACACCGGCCCCCGGAGCGCCCGCTCCGGGGGCCGGTGCCGTCCGGTCGCGGCCGAGCCCGTCTCCCGCACGTCGAGAGGACGGTCACATCGCCCCCGTGGGACACCACGCGGGTGAGGCGACGGCAACGATCGACCCCTACTGTCGACGGGTGACGACCAGCGACCTTCCCCAGCGGCTGCGGGCCGCCCTCTCCCTGGCCGGCTTTACCTACGACGCGGTGGCCGAGACCCTCGGCCCGCTCGCGCACGACGCGCTCGGCCGCAACGAGACCACGCCCGGGCTGCGCGCGACCGCCGGCGGCTCGCCGCTCGAGACCCTGATCCGGATGTTCCTGCTCCAGGCGCCGGTGGAGCTCGCCGCCGCCGAGGCCGCGCTCCCGGGGCTGCTCGACCCGATGGCCGCCGAGGGCCTCGTCGAGCAGACCGTCGGCGAGGTGGCGGCCCGCATGGACGTGCGGCCGTACGCCACCGGCGAGCTGGCCGGTGACCGGGACCTGTGGGTGGTCAGCGACCTGACCCCCGGACTCGACGGGCAGCAGGTCCGCGTCGGCGCCGACCACGTGCTCGGGATCAGCTCGGCCTCGACCTCGCTCGCCCAGCTCACCCTGCGGATGCCAGTCGGCCGCGCCCTGGACCTCGGCACCGGCTGCGGCGTCCAGGCGCTGCACCTCGCCCAGCACAGCGACCGGGTGGTCGCGACGGACGTGAACGCGCGCGCCCTGTGGACGACCCGCTTCAACGCGGCCCTCAACGACGTGGCCGACCGGGTCGAGGTCCGGGACGGGTCGCTGTTCGGCCCGGTCGGGGGCGAGCGGTTCGACCTGATCGCCACCAACCCGCCGTTCGTGATCTCGCCGGCCACGGGGGAGCGGCTGGTCTACCGCGACTCGGGGCTGCCGGGCGACCGGGTCGTCGAGGACATCGTGCGGGCCGCGCCGCAGCACCTCACCGAGGGCGGCTGGTGCCAGGTCCTGGCCAACTGGGTGATCTCGCGCGACCGCCCCTGGGACGACCGCCTGGCCTCGTGGCTCGCCGACGACTGCGACGCGTTCGTCGTGCAGCGCGAGGTGCTCGACCCCGCGGCGTACGTCGAGCTCTGGCTCAAGGACGCCGGACTCCACGGGGCCGTGGACTACCTGGTGCGCTACGACACCTGGCTGTCGTGGTTCGAGGAGCAGGGGGTCGAGGGCATCGGCTTCGGGTGGATCAACCTGCGCCGCCGCGGCGCGCAGCAGGGGGGCGGCCCGGCCCGCGAGCTCCTCGTGTGGCCCTACGACGTGGAGCAGCCGATCGCCCCCGCGATCCGCGACTGGTCGACCGCCGTGGGCGCTGACGTGGGCGCGGGCTCCCGCCTGGTGGTCCGGCCCGACGTCCAGCAGGAGACCCTCGGCGCCCCGGGGGCCGAGGACCCCGAGGTGGTGGTCCTGCGCCAGCAGCGCGGCCTGCGTCGGGCCCGCCAGGTCGACACCGTGGAGGCGGCGCTGGTCGGTGCCTGTGACGGGGAGCTGACCGTGGGCCAGATCCTCGACGCGCTCGCCGAGCTGCTCGACCTCGACGCCGATCAGGCGCGGACGACGTACCTCCCGACGGTCCGCGAGCTGGTCGCGGAGGGCTTCCTGCAGGCCTGACCCGGGGCCGGATCAGGCCGCATCTGTGGCGGCGTCCCGGGCGGCCAGTGCCCGGTCGCGCAGCCGGACCAGCCGTCGACGGGTCGGGGAGCAGAGCAGCTCCACCCGGCCGAGCGGCTCGAGCGCCGGTGCCCCCTGGGGGCGCCACCAGCGGCCCGGGCCGAGGTCCCGGAACCCGACGAGCGCACTGCGGACCGTGCTGCCGGGGCCGGAGAGCGGCGTCGACAGCGCCAGCGCCTCCTGCACGCGGGCCACCGTCAGGTCGCCCTGCGGCCGGAAGCTGCCGTTGGCCTTGCCGACCGCCCAGCAGATCCCCCCGGCGAGGTGAGCCGCGGACCGGGCGCCGGTCACCGTCTCGGGCTCCTCGGCCCACAGCAGGAGCAGCGCCCGGCGCAGGGCGGTGGCCGTCTCGGGGTCGAAGCAGCGGGCGGCGACCGCGTCGAGCAGCTCGGCGGTCGCCTCGAGGCGGCTGCGGGACCCGGCGTCGGGCGTCTCGGTGGGGAGGTCGCACCCGTCGTCGAGGGCTTCGTCGGTCAGGCCGGTGACGGCTGCGGGTCCGCCGCAGACGTGGGCGAGCCAGTCGAGCGCCTGCTGCCACGTCGGCCGCGGGGGCGGTGCCGGCTCGGCGCGGAAGCGCTCGCGGTCGAACCGGTCGGCGTGGCGCTGCCAGCGGGTCCCGGCCACCGGCTCGGACCAGGTGTCCACCAGCCTCCCGTCCACCAGCACCAGGTGCGTGAGCCGCTCGAGGTCGCGCCGGGGCACCTCCTCGAGGTCGTGCTCGTCGAGCCAGGGGTGGTCGTGGTCGTCGTACATGCGTGCTCCTCCGAGCGGGGTCGCGGGGTGTGGTGGCCCACGCTGGCACCCTCCGGGCGTCCCCCGCCGAGCTCCTCCACAGGGCGGGGGCGGACGGCCGCGGGAGTGGGATCTGTGGAAGACGCGCTACCGTGAGCGGCCGTGGGCCCCGCAGCGGTGGCCCGTGCAGCAGGTGAGCAGGAGAAGGAAGCACACGTGGCACACAAGTTGGTGATCGTCGAGTCCCCGGCGAAGGCCCGCACGATCGGCGGGTACCTCGGCGCGGGGTACGTCGTCGAGTCCTCCATCGGCCACATCCGCGACCTGCCGAACAACGCGGCGGACACCCCGGCCAAGATCAAGGACAAGCCGTGGGGCCGGCTGGCCGTCGACGTGGAGAACGGCTTCGAGCCCTACTACGTCGTCCCGCGCGACAAGAAGTCCCACATCTCCAAGCTCAAGTCGCTGCTGAAGGACGCCGACGAGCTCTACCTCGCCACCGACGAGGACCGCGAGGGCGAGGCGATCGCCTGGCACCTCCTCGACGAGCTGAAGCCGAAGAACATCCCGGTCCACCGGATGGTGTTCCACGAGATCACCAAGCCCGCGATCCAGGCCGCGGTCGAGAACCCCCGCCAGATCAACGAGGACCTCGTCGAGGCCCAGGAGGCCCGCCGCATCCTGGACCGTCTGTACGGCTACGAGGTCTCCCCGGTGCTGTGGAAGAAGGTCATGTCCGGCCTCTCCGCGGGCCGCGTGCAGTCGGTGGCGACCCGCCTGGTGGTCGACCGCGAGCGGGAGCGGATGCGCTTCCGGATCGCGTCCTACTGGGACCTCGAGGGCACCTTCGACGCCGGCAGCAAGCACGAGCAGCGGATGTTCCCCGCCAAGCTGCACTCGGTCGACGGCGCCCGGGTGGCCCGCGGCTCCGACTTCGGCCCCGACGGGCTGCTCAAGGACGCCGCCAAGGTCGTCCACCTCGACCGCACCCGCGCCGAGGCGCTGGCCGCGGCGCTGCAGGACACGACGTACGACGTCCGCTCGGTGGAGTCCAAGCCCTACCGACGCTCGCCGTACGCGCCGTTCCGCACCACCACCCTCCAGCAGGAGGCGAGCCGCAAGCTCGGGATGGGCGCGTCGGTGACCATGTCGGTCGCGCAGCGGCTGTACGAGAACGGCTTCATCACCTACATGCGTACCGACTCCACGACCCTCTCCGACGCCGCCGTCGGTGCGGCGCGGTCGCAGGTGCGGGAGCTGTACGGCGCGGAGTACCTCCCCGACTCCCCACGCGTCTACGCCTCGAAGGTCAAGAACGCCCAGGAGGCGCACGAGGCGATCCGCCCGGCGGGCGACTCGTTCCGCACCCCCGCGCAGACCGGGCTCAAGGGCGACCAGTTCCGCCTCTACGAGCTGATCTGGATGCGCACGGTCGCCTCCCAGATGAAGGACGCCGTCGGCCAGTCGGTCACGATCCGCCTCGGTGGCGGGGCGGCGACCGGCGAGGACGTCGTGTTCTCCGCGTCCGGTCGCGTCATCACCTTCCACGGGTTCCTCAAGGCCTACGTCGAGGGCACCGACGACGCCTCCGCGGCCAAGGACGACCAGGAGACGCGGCTGCCCGCGCTCGAGCAGGGCGACGCCGTCTCCGCCGCGTCGGTCACCGCGTCCGGCCACGAGACCAAGCCACCGGCCCGCTACACCGAGGCCACCTTGATCAAGGAGCTCGAGGAGCGCGAGATCGGGCGGCCCTCGACGTACGCCTCGATCATCGGGACGATTCTCAACCGCGGGTACGTCTACAAGAAGGGCACCGCGCTGGTGCCGGCGTGGCTGGCGTTCTCGGTGACCCGGCTGCTCGAGGAGCACTTCCCGCGCCAGGTCTCCTACGAGTTCACCGCCTCGATGGAGGACGTGCTCGACGAGATCGCCGCCGGCCGCAAGGATCGCAACACCGAGCTCGGCGAGTTCTACTACGGCTCCGGTGACGTCGAGGGCCTGCACACGCTGGTCAACGAGCTGGGCGAGATCGACGCCCGCGAGCTGGCGACCTTCCCCGTGGGCGGGGAGGACTCCGGGATCCACCTGCGGGTGGGCCGCTACGGCCCCTACCTCGAGGGCCCGGACGAGGACGGCACCCCGTTCGGCCGCCGCGCCAACGTGCCCGACGACCTGCCGCCCGACGAGCTGACCATGGAGAAGGCCAAGGAGCTGCTGGCCAACCCCGCGGGCGAGGAGATCGAGCTGGGCTCCCACCCGGAGACCGGGCTGCGCGTCGTGGCGAAGAACGGCCGCTTCGGCCCCTACGTCACCGAGGAGCTCCCCGAGGACGCCCCGAAGTCCGCGAAGCCGCGCACCGGCTCGCTGTTCAAGACGATGTCCCTGGACACGGTCACGCTCGACGACGCGGTCAAGCTGCTCTCGCTGCCGCGCGTGGTCGGGGTCGCCGAGGACGGCGAGGAGATCACCGCCCAGAACGGTCGCTACGGGCCGTACCTGAAGAAGGGCACCGACTCCCGCTCGCTGACCTCCGAGGACCAGCTGCTCACGATCGGCCTCGACGAGGCGCTGAAGATCTACGCCCAGCCCAAGCAGCGCGGGCGCGCCGCAGCCGCGGCGCCGCTCAAGGAGCTCGGCAACGACCCGGTCTCCGGGCAGCCGGTGGTGGTCAAGGCCGGCCGGTTCGGCGAGTACGTCACCGACGGTGAGTACAACGCGACCCTCCGCAAGGAGGACTCGGTCGAGTCCATCACGATCGAGCGGGCGGCCGAGCTGCTCGCCGAGCGCCGCGCCAAGGGCCCGGCGAAGAAGACGGCCAAGAAGGGCGCGAAGAAGACCGCCGCCAAGAAGACGGCCAAGAAGTCGACGGCCAAGAAGACCACCAAGAAGGCGGCCGCGAAGAAGTCCTGAGAACGGTCCCGGCGGTGCCCGAGGGCTGCGGATTGGTCCCCAACCGCAGGTCTCGGGGCCTTCGAGGTGCGGTTCGTGACCAGTCGGCGACCTCTGCCGGGCCCGGTGACGGGCTCCCACGCGGCACGCGCGGCGGCCGGCGTCGGCCCCTCCGCCTAGGGTGTACGCCGTGAGCACCGGCGTCCACGCATCCACCGGCGTCTTCGTCTGCTTCGAGGGGGGCGAGGGCTCGGGCAAGTCCACCCAGTCCCGGCTCCTGCGCGACCGCCTGGCCGCGGAGGGGTACGACGTGGTGCTCACCTTCGAGCCCGGCGACACCCCGGTGGGGCGGGAGATGCGCCGGATCGTGCTGAGCCCGGAGACCGGCGTGCTCGCCGACCGCACGGAGGTGCTGCTCTACGCCGCCGACAAGGCCGAGCACGTCGAGACCCTGGTCCAGCCCGCGCTGGACCGGGGCGCGGTGGTCGTCACCGACCGCTACGTCGACTCCACGCTGGCCTACCAGGGCGCCGGCCGTGCCCTCGACGTGGCCGAGGTCGAGCAGGTCGCCCGCTGGGCCACCCACGACCTGCGGCCGCACCTGACCGTGGTCCTCGACCTCGAGCCGGAGCACGGCCTCGGCCGGTTCGAGGAGCGGGACCGGATCGAGGGCGAGTCGGTGGAGTTCCACCAGCGGGTGCGCGCGGCCTTCCTCGCGATGGCCGCGGCCGACCCCGACCACTACCTCGTGCTCGACGCCCGGCGGCCGGTCGAGGAGATCGCCGACGCCGTGCTCGAGCGGGTCGCGCCGCTGCTGGACCACGCGGTCCGGGGAGCGGGGCAGCGGTGACCGTCTGGGACGGCCTGGTCGGCCAGCACCGGGCCATCGAGGCGCTGCGCACCGCCGCGGAGGGCCACGGGATGAGCCACTCCTGGCTGTTCACCGGCCCGCCCGGGTCGGGTCGTTCGAACGCCGCGATCGCCTTCGCGGCCGCGCTGCAGTGCGAGACGGCCCCGCCCGCCGGACCGGGTTGCGGCACCTGCCACTCCTGCCACACCGTGCTCGCCGGGTCCCACGCCGACGTTTCGGTGATCCGCACCGAGAAGCTCTCCATCGGCGTCGACGAGGTCCGCGACCTGGTCCGCCGGGCGGCGCTCTCCCCGGTCGGCCGGCGCTGGCAGATCCTCATCGTCGAGGACGCCGACCGGCTCACCGACCAGGCCTGCAACGCGCTGCTCAAGGCCATCGAGGAGCCCACCGACCGCACCGTCTGGATGCTCTGCACGCCCACGGTCGAGGACGTGCTGCCCACGATCCGGTCCCGCTGCCGGCTGGTCACGCTGACCACGCCCACCGCCGAGGACGTGGCGGCCTTCCTGACCAGGACCGACGGGGTGCCCGACGCGCTGGCGTCGTACGCCGCCCGGGCCAGCCAGGGTCACATCGGTCGCGCCCGCGCGCTGGCCCGCGACGAGGCGACCCGCAACCGTCGTCGCGAGGTCGTCTCGATCCCGGCGCGGCTGACCTCCCTGGGCGCCTGCATGACCGCGGCCGCCAACCTGGCCGAGGTGACCAAGGAGGAGGCCGACCTCCTCACCCGCGAGCTCGATGCCCGCGAGCGCTCCGACCTCGACGCGTCGTACGGCGTGGTCGAGCGCGGACGCCGGCCCCGCGAGTACGCCCCCGCGCTCGCCACCATGGAGAAGGGGCAGAAGACCCGCGCCAAGCGCCGCCACCTCGACGTGGTCGACCGCAGCCTGATGGACCTGGTCTCGGTCTACCGCGACGCGATCGCGCTGGCCTGCGGGGCTCCCGGGCGGCTGGTCAACGAGGAGATCCGCGGCGACGTCGACCAGGTGGTGCGCACCTCCACCCCCGAGCTCAACCTGCGCCGGATCTCGTGGATCTTCGAGGCCCGCGAGCAGATGCTCGACTTCAACGTGCCCGTCGCCCTCGCGCTGGAGTCGATGATGGTGGCGCTCCGGGTCCCCGACGGGCCGGCGAGATGAAGCGCGTCCTGGTCTCGGTGCTCGCCCTCGCGTTGCTGGCCACCGGACTGGGCACCCTCGGGTTCGCGATCCTCCAGCTGGACGACGAGCCCGGCGTCTCGAGCGTCCCCGCCGCGCCCCCCACCACCACTCCCGACCCCGAGGCGACCCGGCCGCCCCGCGCGGACCTGGCCCGCTTCTACTCCCAGCGCCTGGACTGGTCGTCGTGCGACGACAACCTCTGCGCCACGCTGGAGGTGCCGCTGGACTACCGGCACCCCGAGGGGCAGGCCCTCGACCTGGCCGTGCTCAAGGTCCCGGCGCAGGAGCCCTCCCGGCGGATCGGCTCGCTCGTGGTGAACCCCGGTGGCCCGGGCGCGCCCGGCACGCAGTACGCCGCGCAGGCCGGCCAGGTCTTCCGGCAGCCGCTGCTCGACCGGTTCGACATCGTCGGCTTCGACCCGCGCGGCACCGGCGCGAGCGACCCGGTCGACTGCCTGAGCGACGACCAGCTCGACGCCTACGTGGCCATGGACCCCGACCCCGACACCGCCGCCGAGCGGGCGACCTACCTCGGCTTCGTCGACACCCTGGGCCGCGGCTGCGCCGAGCGGTCGGGCGACCTGGCCGCCCACGTCTCCACGGTCGAGGCGGCCCGCGACATGGACGTCCTGCGGGCGGCGCTGGGCGAGTCGACGATGACCTACTTCGGTGCGTCGTACGGCACCAAGCTCGGCGCGACGTACGCCGACCTGTTCCCCGACAGGGCCGGGCGGCTGGTCCTCGACGGCGCGGTCGACCTCTCGATCGGGGCGCGCGAGCTGGCGCTCGAGCAGGCTGCGGGCTTCGAGACGGCGCTGCGCGCCTACGTCCAGAACTGCGTGGACCAGACCGACAGCTGCTTCCTCGGGGACTCGGTCGACGCGGGGCTGGCGCGGATCTCGTCCTTCCTCGACGGTGTGGACGCGCAGCCGCTGCCGACGAGCGGAAACCGTGAGCTGGAGGTGGGCAACGCGTTCTACGGCATCGTGGCTCCGCTCTACAACCGCGACTACTGGTACGTCCTCTCGGCGGCGCTCAAGCAGGGCTTCGCCGGGGACGGCTCGACGCTGCTGCAGCTCTCGGACCTCTACTCCTCGCGCGGGTCCGACGGCTACGACGACAACAGCGCCGAGGCGATCTACGCCATCAGCTGCCTCGACGACCCCTACGCGATCACCGGGGACCAGGTGGCCGGTCAGCTGGCCGACTTCGAGCGGGCATCGCCCACCTTCGGCGACGTGTTCGCGTGGGGGCTGACCGGCTGCGGCGGCGTGCAGGCCCGCTCGTCGGAGAAGCCCCGGCAGGTGCGCGCCGCCGGTGCGCCGCCGATCCTCGTGATCGGGACGACCCGCGACCCGGCCACGCCGATGCAGTGGGCCGAGCACCTGGCCGCGCAGCTCGACTCCGGAGTGCTGGTCCGCCGCGACGGCGACGGCCACACCGGCTACAACGCCGGCAACGACTGCGTGGACGGTGCCGTCGAGCACTACCTGCTCGACGGCACCGTCCCGCAGGACGGCCTGTCCTGCTGAGCGCCCCCGCGACTCAGCCGACCACCGTCTGGAGGGATAGTCCGGCACGTTTTCCTCGTCGCGAGGCCGAGAACGTGCCGGACTATCGTCAGGACTTCAGCTGATCAGCTCGTCGATGCGCGTGTAGGCGTCGGAGTCGCCGAGCACGACGCGGCTGCGGCGCCCGTCGATGCTGACGGGGGCGTCGCCGGCCACGGTCACCCGGCGTACTTCCCTGCGGTGGTTGTCGAAGTCCGCGACCGCGTAGTGCTGGGTGGCGCGGTTGTCCCACATCGCGACGTCGCCCTCCTCCCACGACCACCGGACGGTGTTCTCGAGGCGGGTGACCCGGTTCTGCAGCAGCTGGAAGAGCGCGCTGGACTCGGCGCTGTTGAGCCCGATGAAGCGGCGCACGAAGTGGCCGAGCACCAGCGACCGCTCACCGGTCTCGGGGTGGACCCGCACCACGGGGTGCTCGGTCTCGTAGGCGGTGGAGCGGAACTGCCGGCGGTCCAGCGCGTCGCGGTCCGGCCCGTCGTTCTCGGGGTCCTCGGCGGACGCGACGTAGTCGTAGTCGTTGCTGTGCACCGCCCACAGGCCGTCGACGAGCGCCTGCAGCGGCGCGGGCAGGGACTCGTACGCCGTGGCCGTGTTGGCCCAGACGGTGCTGCCGCCGTACGGCGGGATGGTGACGCCGCGCAGGATGCTGATCGCCGGGATCCGGTCGACGAACGTGACGTCGGTGTGCCAGCTGTTGGCGGCCATCCCCTTGGTCGCGGCCAGGCTCAGGACGTGCGCGCTGCCGGTGTTGACCGTCGGGTGCGCGGTGGTGAGCGTGCCGAGCTGCTGGGCGAACGCGATCTGGCCGGCGTCGTCGAGGTGGTGCTGGCCGCGGAAGAACACGACCTTGTGCCGCAGCAGGGCTCGGCGGATGGCAGCGACGGTCTCCGCGGGGAGGTCGGGGCCCAGGTGCACGCCGTCGATGCGGGCGCCGATCCGGCCGCCGAGACGGTGCACGTCGACGTCGTGGTGGGTGCGGTCGAGACTGATGGTCATGCGGGCCCTCCGTGCGTTCGTGGTGACTAAGCTCTACTGACTTACTAGAGAATAGCCCACGACACTCCGGGCTAGCGCGGGCGCACCGGCTCGGCGATGGCCTGGATGCGCGCGGTGGCCAGCTCGATCATCAGCCGGGCGGCCGGGGAGAGGGTGGCGCCGGCGCGGTGCACGATCGCGAAGGTGTCGTACTGGCGGGGGCGCAGCGAGACCCAGCCGGCGTCCGGAGCGAGTCGCGGCAGCAGCTGGAGCGCGGCGCCCTTGGGGATCACCGAGTCGGCGAAGCCCATGCCGACCAGCTCGACCGCTGTCTCGATGTCCTCGACCTCGATGCGCGTCTGCGGGTTGCGACCGGTCTCGTGCAGCATCTGGCGCAGGGTCTGCCGGGTCGAGTCCTCCGCGCGGTAGGTCGTCTCCGGCATCACCAGCGAGGCCTGCGACAGCCGCTGGGCGGTGACCGGCGTGGCCAGGTGCGTGGGCTCGGCGCTGATGTAGACGAGCTCCTCCCGGGCCACCGGTGTGATGACCATGCCCTCGCTGGTGACGGTGGACACGGCCAGCATCGCGGCCTCGAGGCGCCCGCGGCGCAGGTCCTCGGCGACCTCGGTGGAGTTCTGCCCGACCAGCTCGACCCGGACCCCGGGATGGCGGGAGAGCACGTCGGCGATCAGGCCGGCGCCGGCGTAGAGCCGGGCGATCCCGAACATGCCGAAGCGGATCGTGCCGGTCTCGAACGACTTC
This sequence comes from Nocardioides sp. GCM10023255, assembly GCF_042653125.1. Classification (NCBI taxonomy): domain Bacteria; kingdom Bacillati; phylum Actinomycetota; class Actinomycetes; order Propionibacteriales; family Nocardioidaceae; genus Nocardioides; species Nocardioides sp. GCM10023255. The sequence goes on along the minus strand of NZ_JBHSHU010000001.1, from coordinate 407,966 downwards.
ACGCGCTGCACGGCCTGCCGGGCGTCCTCGGCGGCGGCCAGGACGCGTTCGGCATGGGGGCGGAGGCTGTCGGCGACGGTGGTCGGCACGACGCCGCGCCCGACCCTCCGGAACAGCTGTACGCCGAGCGTCTTCTCGAGGGCGCGGACCTGCTCCGAGACCGACGGCTGCGCATACCCGAGCTCGTCGGCCGCCGCGGTGAACGACCCCTGCTCGTAGACGGTGAGGAAGCAGCGGAGCTGGTGCGGCGACAACATAGGTGTCTCCTTGGGTTTCTATAGAAAGGAGAGGCTACCCCTATGTATGGCAGTGACCCACCATGGTGACGCACCCGTCTGCCGTCTTCTGAGAGGGAGGTCATCATGTTCGACCACCACTGCACCGCCTGCGACAAGCGCCAGCTGATCTTCCCGAGCCAGATCACGGCGATGACCAACACCGACGCCGGCATCGTCGTCGGCTTCACCTGCTGGTGCGGCGCCGAGCAGACGATGACGACCGGCCGCCGCGCGCAGCGCTCGTCGAAGGTGTCGATCGCGGCCTGACGCCGCCCCGGCATCGGGACGTCACGCCGGTTTCGCGCCCGGGCGGCGACGTCCGTATACTTCCCCGGGTTGCCCGGACAGGCCGTCGAGCCGAGCCGGGCAGCGCGCCGCCTTAGCTCAGTCGGTAGAGCGATTCACTCGTAATGAATAGGTCGTCGGTTCGATTCCGACAGGCGGCTCCAGCAGGAGCCGAGCACAGGTCCGCAGCCCGCCGGGGCGGCGGACCTTCGGCATTTCGGGGCTGCCGGCCCGCGGTGCCTGAGCCGGCGGTGGGAACGGCCGCCCACGTGGCACCGGTCACTGGCAGGGCCCCGCCGCGACCGCCACCCGTCTGTCCCCGGGAGGACGCCGGGTAGCGTGCGCCGGTCCCCGTCCCGAGAGTTCCTGGAGTGCTGTGCCCACCCCCGTCACGCCCGGCGTCCGGCTGCTGTGGCCCGACCTCGCCAAGGGCGTGTGCATCCTGCTCGTGGTGCTGCACCACGTCATCACCAAGCACTACGCGGCCTGGGTCCCCGATGACCTGGGTCGGCTCGGCAGCGCCTGGCTGGGCGCGACGTACGCGCTCAGGCCGGTCCGGATGCCGCTGTTCTTCGTGATCAGCGGGATGTTCGCGGCGCGAGCCGTGCACCGGCCGTGGCGGCAGGCGGCGCGGCGCGCGGCCGGCCCCTACTACCTGTACGTCGTCTGGCTGCTCCTCCTGGCCGTGGCCTTCTCGGTCGAGCGCACGCTGCCCATGAATCGCACCCAGGACCTCGGCGAGCTGCTCGCGGACCTCGTGCTCGCCTCGACCGGGCTGTGGTTCCTCTACGCGCTCTCGGCCTACTTCGTGCTCGCCCGGCTGCTGGCCCCGGTCCCGTCCCGGTGGCTGCTGCCGGTCGCGGCCGCCGGCTCGATGGCCGCGCACGCGCTGCCGCTGGACGAGGTCAACCGGGTCTCGGTGCTGGCCCACTTCTTCTGGTTCCTGGTCGGCACCCGGTGCGTCGCTGCCCTCCGCGGCCTCGCGGCGCTGGAGCACCGGGCCCTGCTGCCGGCGCTGGTCGTGGGATACGCCGTCGTGGCGGGTGTGCTGGCGGCGCTGCGGGCCCCGCAGGCGGCCGACGTGCTGCTGGGCCTGCTGGGCGTGCCCGCGGCGGTGCTCGCCGCCGCCAGGATCGCGACCCGGCCTCCGGTGGCGGGTCCGCTGGCGCGCCTGGGGCGCCGGACGCTGCCCGTCTACGTGCTGCACGTGCCGGTGCTGGCGGTGGCCCACCACCTCGTCGAGCCACCCCCGGTGGGTCTGAGGGGCGCGGGCGCGCTGGTCGTGGCCGGCTACCCGCTGCTGCTGACGGCGGCCGTCGTGGCCACCTGCCTGGCCGCCCACGCCCTGATGGTCCGCTCCGGGCTGGGTGCCCTCTTCGAGCTGCCCCGCCGACGGTCGACGGTGGCCGAGGCGAGCGAGGTCGCCCGGCGGGGTGCGGTCATCAGCGCCTGAGCGTCAGCGGCGGCCGAGTGCGCCGCTCACGAGCGCGGCGAGCTCCTCGGGGGACTCGGCGTCGCGCACGGCGGAGCGGAAGCTGGACTTCACGCAGGCACCGGCCAGCTGCGACAGGACCGCCAGGTAGCCCTGGGGGTCGTCGTCCGGAGCGGCGATGAGCAGCACGACCCCGACCGCCGGGCCGTCGGCCTCGAGGGCGACGGGGCGGGGGAGGCGGGCGACCGCGACGGACAGCTGGGCGACCGCGGGCGTGCGGGCGTGCGGGATGGCGAAGCCACCCGGGAGCGCGGTCGAGGCGAGCGCCTCGCGCGCCATCACGGACTCGACGAAGGCGTCGGCGTCGCCCACCCGTCCGTCGGCGACCAGCAGCTCGGTCAGGGCACTGACGACCGCGCGGGTGTCCTCGCCCACAGGGGTGCCGAGCGCGACGATGGCGGGCGTGGTGACGGGTGTTTCGGGTTGGCTCATACAGCGATTGTCTCGGTCGCCCCGGGGCGCCCGCCACCGAGGTCGGTCGGTGCCCCCTCGGAGGGGTGCTGCCGCGGGTGCCCGGCAGCCGCGCGTCGTAGGCGGGAGCGCTGGCTCGCCGCCAGGAGCACGGCGACGGCGGTGACGGTCACCGTGACCGCGAACGCCGCCGTGTGGCCGTGGTGGTCGGCCAGACGGCCGGCGACGCTGGAGCCCAGCGCGTAGCCCAGCCCGGTGGCACTGGCCAGCAGCGTCATGGCGGTGCCGACCCGGCCCGGCGGCACGATCCGCTCGCCCAGCGTGAAGACGCCGATCATGTACGGCGCCACCGCGAAGCCGAGCGCGAAGACGGTGATCGTGAGCGAGGTCAACCCGTCGGCGACGAGCAGGGGCAGCGAGAGGAGGAACAGGGCGCCCGCGGCGACGAGCACCCGGGTCTCCTGCCCGATCCGCTCCGGGACGAACGCCGTGGCCAGGCCCGCGGCAGCGCTCCCGACCCCGAGCATCGCGTGCACCAGGCCGGCGGCTCCGGGCTGGCCGGCGGCCGTCGCCAGCACGGTCGCGCCGGTCTGGGTAGCCCCGAAGAGCGCGCCGATCGCCAGCTGGGCGAGGGCCAGCACCGCGAACGCCAGGGTCAGCAACCGGCCGGTGGCGAGGGTGCGGGCGCTCTCGGCCGCGAGCCGGGCGGTCGGGTGCAGCGCGAAGGCCGAGCCGAAGACGGCCAGCAGCAGCGCTGCGAGCAGGAGCGCGCCGGACGGCGAGACCACGACCGCCCCGACGCCGACGAGCGCCGGACCGACCGCGAACGATGCCTCGTCGGCAGCACCCTCGTAGGAGAAGGCTGCGTCGACGAGACGGCGCTGGTGCGCGCCGGTCCCGGCGGTGATCGGACGCCAGCGCACGCGGGCCAGGGGCCCGATCTGCGGCAGCGCCAGTCCAGCCAGGCCGGCCGCTCCGATCAGGGCCGCGGCCTGGGCGTCGAGGTGGACCAGCAGCACGAGCAGGGCCAGCGCGCCGCCGCCCGCCAGCGACTGGGCCAGGACGACCGGTCGCTGCCCGACCCGGTCGGCGAGGGCTCCGGCGAGGGGCGCGCCCACGGCGCTGGTGATCGCGAGGGCGCCGGCGGCGAGACCGCCGAGCGCGTACTGCCCGGTGGCGGTCGAGACCAGCAGCAGCGTCCCGAGCTGGCTCATCGCCAGCGGCAGCCGGCCGAGGAAGCTGATGAGGACGTACGCCGGGCCGGTGAGGTCGAGCAGGCGGCGGTAGGAGGAGAGCGGTGACACGGGGCGGGCCTTTCGGGTGCGTCAGTACGACGCGCCGAACCCACCTCCAAGACGCGTGAAACCCTCTACGTCGCCATTCTAGGACGACCCGGTCGTGGGTCGTGAGTCCACGGTCAGGTCCGCGGTGAGCCACGCGTCCACCGGGCCGCGCAGCACGCTGATCCGGCCGGTCGGCTCGAGCACGGCGTACGCCACCTCGGCGAGGGTGGCCACGCCGGCGGCGCGCAGCGCCTGGCGCAGGTCGTCCTCGTGGACCCGGGCGCGCCACAGCGCCGCGGGCAGCAGCTGGCCGTCGCGCACGAGCACCACGGGGGAGCGGTGCAGCCGGTCCCGCCAGGGCCCCCGCCGCTGCAGCCGCGTCATCAGCCACTGCAGGAGGAGCAGGGTCACCAGCGCCAGCAGCCCGGTGACGAGCGTCGGCTCCGCCAGCAGCGCGGTGCGGCCCACGACCGCACCCAGCGCCATCACGCAGGCGACGTCGGGCAGCGACAGGGTGGCCAGGGTCCGGTGGCCGGTCAGCCGCAGGAGCAGCAGGAACACGAGGTAGACGACGACCGTGGCGACCACGACCTGGAAGGCGGTCGACGGCGTGGTGGTCAGCTCGTCGAGCACCGGCACCTCACAGGACGGTCAGGGCCAGGACGGTGGTGTCGTCGTCGCCCTGGGCGGGCATGTCGGCGAGCACCTGGTCGACCCACAGGTCGAGGTCCTGGCCGCCGGGCCCGTCGCCCGCGGTGCGCGAGAGCAGGTCCAGGCTGTCGAAGAGGTCGGTGCCGCGACGCTCCACCAGCCCGTCGGTGAACATGAGCAGGGTGGTGCCGGCGGGCACGTCGACCGACGTGACGACCGCGGTCCCCGCGCCGAGCCCCAGGACCGGACGTGCGACCGGGTGCAGCGGGGCGGCCGGGTCGGGAGGCAGGAGCAGCGGCGGCGGGTGGCCGGCGCTGGCGACCTCGAGGCGGCGCGCAGCGCGGTCGACCACCACGATCTGCGCCGAGGCGATCTGCTCGCCGAGCAGGGCCGACATGAACAGGTCCAGCTGGTCGAGGCTCTGGCCGGTGTCGTGGCCGGCGAACAGGTAGGCGCGCAGCGCGGCCCGGACCTGGGTCATCGCGGCCACCGCCGAGACGCCGTGCCCGGCGACGTCGCCGATCACGAACGCCACCCGGTCGCCGTCCAGCTCCATGCAGTCCCACCAGTCGCCGCCGAGCTGGTAGGACGCGGCGGAGGCGTACCGGACCGCGACCTCGAGGCCCTCGAGCCGGGGCGCGCCGTCCGCGAGGACGCTGCGCTGGAGGGACTCCGCGACCTCGATCTGGTCGCGGGAGCGCTTGAGCAGGAGGCCGTTGATGCGGCTGCGCAGGTCGTGGGCGGCCTCCTCGTCCTCCTCGACCCAGGGGCGGCTGCGGCCACGCACGACCTCGCGCCACTTCTCGAAGGACTTGCGGGGGGAGAGGCGCACCGAGGTGTCCTCGGCCGCCGCGACCTCCTTGTTGTGCGGGTCGCCGCCCCAGTCCACGGTCTGCTGGAGCTCGGGACGGAACCAGACGATCCACCGGTCGGGCAGGGTCCCGATCGCGAGCGCACCCGCGGCCGGGCCGTCGTACGCCGCCAGCCGCGCGTCCAGCTCGCCCAGCCGGTCGGTGTGCCCGACCGACCCGTCCTCGGGGCCGAGCAGTGCGTGGGCGACGACGGGCAGCGCCTCCAGCGGCGGCACCTCGCCGACCGTGCGCAGGGTCCCGTCGTAGGACAGCGCGACGCCGTCGGCCCCCATCAGCTCCAGGAGCTCCGGGTCGTCGAGCAGGGCTTCCAGCGTGGAGCCCGAGGTGGCCGCCACCCGGCCGACGATCCGGCTGAGCATGGACCGTGTCCGCAGCACCTCCTCGCGGGCGTCGGAGCGCTGCCGCTCGGCGACCTGCTGCGAGGCGACCTGGCCGAGGAACTCCGCCGCGGCGCGGGCGTCCTGGCTCGGCCGGTGCGGCCCGGAGTAGTGGTGGCAGGCGATGAGGCCCCACAGCTCGCCGTCGATGACCAGCGAGATCGACATCGAGGACGTCACGCCCATGTTGTGGAGGTACTCGAGGTGGATCGGTGACACGCTGCGCAACGTGGAGTGCGACAGGTCAAGCGGGGCGGCCGAGGCCGGGTCGAGGACGGGCACGAGCGGCACCGGGACGTAGTCCACGTCGGCGATGAGCCGGGTCCAGTTGACGGTGTACAGCCGCCGGGCCTGCGCCGGGATGTCGGTCGCGGGGTAGTGCAGCCCCAGGAAGGGGTTCAGGTCGGCGCGTCGCTCCTCGGCGATGACCTCGCCGTTCCAGTCCCGGTCGAAGCGGTAGACCATGACCCGGTCGAACAGCGTCAGGGCGGCGACCTCGCGGGCCAGCTGGGCGGCCAGGCCCAGCACGGTCGTCTCCTCCGCCAGCCGGGCCATCGCGCCGCGGGCGGACTGGTAGCTGAGCATGACCGAGCGCGGCCGGCCGAGCGTCTCGAGCTCGACGACCAGCCTGCTCCCGGACAGGTGCAGGCTGATGTCCACCTCTCGCCCGCCCAGGTCGCCGCGGACGGACGCGGGCAGCCGGACGATCAGCGGCTCGCGGAAGGTCTGCTCGATCGTGCGCCGGCGTACCTGCTCGGCGGCGTCCTCGCCGATGAAGGCCGCGAGCGGGCTCCCGACCGCGTCCGCGAGCAGCACGCCGGTCTGCTGCTCGCAGTTGGCCGATGCGACGGCCACCTCGAGCGAGGTGGGATCGACCGCGAGCAGCACGCCGTGGGGCTGGATCGCGCCCGGGACGTGGATCGGCTCGTCCTCACAGCTGGCCAGGTCGACGGGGCCGTAGGCCGGTGTGTGCTGCGAACCCGAGGTCGAGACCATGGAACCTTCCGTAGCGTGAGTCCCGGCAGGGTTGGCCGGTTCCGGCAACACTATCCCGGGGAGGCCGTCGCGAGTGCCCACTCACTTCACCCCTTCCGGTGGAACATCGCCGGCGCTCGTTGCCTAGGGTGGGGCCCGTGCTTGACCGGACCTTCGAGGCAGAGCTCGTCGACCGGACCCTCGTGGTCCGGGGCGACGTGGACGACTACGGCATCATCACCCTGCGCAACCTGCTCGCCGAGCACGGGACGACGCCGGGGACCGCGCTGGTGGTGGACCTCAGCGCCGCCGACTACCTGCCGAGCGTGGCGGTCGGGGTGCTGACCCGGGCCCTCGGCGCGGCCCAGCGCGCCGGGGCCGAGATCGAGCTGGTGGCCCGGCGGGGCAGCGTCGCCCAGCGGGTGCTGCACGTCTGCGCTCTGCCCTACCGCGAGTCCGCCGACGACGACCGGGACCCGCCGGACGCCGACGTGCCCGCCTGACCCGCGCCCCTGCGGGCGGTCAGCGCCAGGCCAGGACGGCGGTGACCCGGGTGCCGCCCTCGCGGTCGAACCACCAGGACGTCGACAGCGCCTGCACCATGGCCAGTCCTCGCCCGCGTGGGGCGTCGAGGTCCGGGGGCATCACGTGCGGCGTGGTCGACCCGCCGCCGTCGAGGACGCTGAGCCGCAGCGTGGCGCCGTCGAGCTGCCAGGAGACCTCGAGCCCCCGGTGCAGGTCGGGGCGACCGTGGTCCAGCCCGTTGGCGACGAGCTCGCCGATCACGATGGCGGCGTCCATGGCTGCCTCGGAGGGCAGGGTCTGGCGGCCCAGGAAGTCCTTGAGGAGTGAGCGGGCGCGCCGGTTGCTGTCGCGCGAGAACGGCAGCTCGTGCACCTCGGCCGTGGACCCGAAGCCCGTGCTGACCGCCCCCGCGTCCGTCATGGTGTGGACCGGGTCAGACCGTCTCGTGCTCGAGCTGGCAGATCGTGAGCACGCGCTGCGCCACGGTGCCCTCGGCAGCCAGCAGGCCGAGACCCACACCCGCCTGCGCGGCCTTGCGGCGGGCCGTCGCGAGGACCCCCACGGCGAGGCTGGGGAAGTAGTCGACACCGCTCAGGTCGATCCGCAGCCCGCGCGAGAACTCGCGGGAGTACTTCGAGATCTCCTCGCGGAGCACCACGCCCGCGGCCTCGTCGATCTCACCGGTCACGGTGAGCGTCGAGGAGCCCTCGTCGAAGCTGGAGGAGTACGACACGTCATCCACACCAACGAGGATAACCGCGATCCTCGTGGCATAGCGTGGGACCTCACCAACGGAAGGCAAGCGCGTGCTCCCAGCGGAGGATCCGACCCCGCTCTCGATCGCGATGCGCGAGGGCTCGCGGGCCGACCACGAGCGGGCCGAGGCGGCCGGCTTCGTGGCCGACCTGATGGCCGGGCGGATGGATCCCGAGCGGTACGCCGCGTACCTGCGCCGCCTGCAGGTCGTCTACACCGCGCTCGAGCGGGCGGTCGGCGCCCACCGCGCCCACCCCGCGGTGTCCGCGGTGCACGACGCGTCGCTGTGCCGCAGCGACGCGCTGGAGCGGGACCTGGCGCACTGGTCGGCTGCGTGCCCGGGACCCGCCTCCCCGCGGACGACCTCGCCGGCGGCCGCGGCCTACCGGGTGCGGATCGAGCTCGCCGGAGAGCGCCCGCACCTGCTGGTGGCGCACCACTACACGCGGTACCTGGGGGACCTCTCGGGCGGGCGCATGCTCGCGCAGGCCCTGCGCCGGAGCCACCCCGGGCTCGCAGACGGCGGGTTGGCGTTCTACGACTTCGCGGACATCGCCAAGCCCGTGGCCTACAAGCGGGCCTACCGCGCCCAGCTCGACGCGCTCCCGGTCGACCCGGCCGAGCGGGTCGAGGTGGTCGAGGAGGTCCGGCACGCCTTCGACCTCAACCGGCGGCTCCTCGACGAGCTCAGCGCGGCCGACCAGGCGCCGGCCCTGTGCCCGTGACGGGGCCGCCCGTGTCCAGGGTGCCGACCACCAGGGTGCTGCCGAGCTCCTCGTCGTGGACCACCTCAGGCACCAGGCCGGCCGCCTGCATCAGCCCCGCCGTGACCGGGGCCTGAGCGACGCTGCTCTCGACGAGCAGGCGCCCGCCCGGCGCCAGCCACTCCGGCGCCCCGCCCACCACGCGGCGCTGCACGTCCAGGCCGTCCGGGCCGCCGTCGAGGGCCACGAGGTGCTCGTGCTCGCGCGCCTCGGGCGGCATCAGCGCCACCGCGTCGGTGGGGACGTAGGGCGCGTTGCACGCCAGCACGTCGACGCGCCCCAGCAACCCGGGCGGGAGTGCGGCGTACAGGTCGCCCTCGAGGACCCGGTCGGGGGGCAGGTTGCGGCGCGCGCAGGCGACCGCGGCAGGGTCGAGGTCGGCGGCGTACACCTCCGCGGACGGGAGGGCGTCGAGCACGACCCGGCCCACCGCGCCGGTTCCGCAGCACAGGTCCACGACGACGGAGCCCGGGCGAGCCAGGGCGGCCGCCCGCCGGGCCATCAGCCCGGTGCGCCGTCGTGGCACGAAGACACCCGCCTCGACGACGATGCGCAGCCCGCAGAACTCCGCCCAGCCGAGCACGACCTCCAGCGGCCGCCCAGCGACCCGCTCGCCGACCATCCGCTCGAGGTCGCCGGGAGAGGCCGCCGTCTCCTCGAGGAGCGCGGCCTCCTCCTCGGCGAACACGCAGCCGGCGGCGCGCAGCCGGTCGACGACGGTCGTGAGGGTCATGGCGGTCTCCGGGGTCAGGAGGGGGACGGCGATGATGGTCCCATGCAGTCCGCTCTCGACACCCCGCTCGGCCAGCTCACCGTGGTCGCGGCGGGGTACGCCGGCGTCGTCACGCTGGTCGCCCTCGTCATCACCCTGCGCCGGGTCCCGCGGCCGGCCTGGCTCGACCACATGGTGTGGGCGCTCGAGCTGGTCATGGCGGTCCGTGCGGTGGCCGGCCTGGGGACGATGCTGAAGGGCGACCGGCCCGACGAGCTCGGCCCGAACGTGGGCTACCTGGTCGCCGCCGTCTGCATCCTGCCGATCGCGATGCAGTCCGTCGCCGACGACCGCGGCACCTGGGCCACCGGGGTCGTGACCGTGGCAGCGCTGGCGGTGACCGTGGTCGCCGTACGCCTCCAGATGACCGTCTGACCGGACAGGAGACCCGTGACCGACACTCCTCGCAGCGGCCCCCACAAGGTGCTGCTCGCGTTCTACGCGCTCTTCACCCTCGCCGCCGGCGCACGTGCCGCGGTCCAGCTCCTGACGCAGTACGACGACGCCCCGGTCGCCTACTGGCTCTCCGCCGCAGCGGCGGTGACCTACGCGCTCGGCTGGTTCGCGATCCGCCGCGCCTCGGTCGGCCACACCGGCTTCGCCAGCGTGATGCTCTGGGTCGAGCTCGGCGGGGTGCTCACCGTCGGCACGTTGAGCCTCGTCGAGCGGGACTGGTTCCCCGACGCCTCGGTGTGGTCCGACTACGGCGTCGGTTACGGCTTCTTCCCGGCGGTGCTGCCGATCGCCGGGCTGTTCTGGCTGCGCCGGCAGAAGCAGCAGGAGCCGGAGCCGGAGCGCGCGGGCCGCTAGGGGTCAGTCCGGGAGGACCAGCCAGGTCCGCCCGTCGATCAGCTCCCTGGCCGCGTCGAGGTGGCCCGCGTGGGTGGCGGTCTCGGTGATCACGTGCATCAGCACCTCGCGCAGGCTCTCCATGCGGAAGCCGCCGAAGAAGTCCGGCCACCAGGCGGGCGCGGAGTCCAGGGGGGTGGCCTCGACGATCGCGTCCGTCAGGGCGGCCTCCTCGCGGTAGAGCGCGAGGACGTCCTCCGCCGACTCCTCGGGCCCGACCTGCCACGCGCTCTGCGTGGCCGTGGCGACCTCGTCGATCACCGCCTGCTGGCCCGCCACGACGCCGCGGAACCAGAACCGCTCGTCGTCGAGCGCCAGGTGGCGGACCAGACCGAGGCACGACCAGCCGCTGGGGAGCACCGGCCGGCGCAGCGCCTCGTCGTCCAGCCCGTCGAGGATGCCGAGCACGTGTCGTCGCTGCGAGCGCAGGTGGGCCAGCAGCAGCTCGGTCTCGGGACCGACCGGGTCGGACGTGCTCACGAGGCCTCGATCCCCTGCGCGACCTCCCAGCTGTGGCCGGCAGGGTCGGTGAAGGTGGCGACGCGCATCCCCCACGGCCGGTCCACCGGGCCGACCAGGAGCGTGACGCCCCGCTCACGCAGGTCGGCGCAGACGGCATCGACGTCCGGGACCCAGATGCTCAGCTGGAAGCGTGAGCCCGCGTCCGGTGCCGCCACCGGCGCCGGCTCGACGAGCTCCGACGCCGCTGTGTCGTGCAGCAGGTTGACGACCAGGTTGTCGAACCTCAGCGCGACCGACACCTCGTCCTCGAAGACCACCGGGACGCCGAACACGTCCTGGTAGAACCTCTTGGCCTCCGGCACGTCCGCCACGAACAGGCTGATCGCGCTGATCGGTCCCAGCGTCGTCACGTCGGTGCTCACCCGAGTCCGCCCCCTTGGTCACGTCTTGTGGAGCCTCACCGTAGACCTCCGCCCGCCCGCGGGGGCTGCGACTCGCCCCCTAGGGTCGAGGGGTGAGCTCCACGACCAGCACCGCCCACGCCGTCTCGCCCGACTCCGGTCGGCACTGGACCGAGCCGGGCGCCTGGCAGGTGGCCGAGCAGGTGCACCGGATCCCGCTGCCGCTGCCCACCGACGGGCTGCGCGCGGTCAACGTGTACGTCATCGACACCGGTCACGGGCTGACGCTGGTCGACGGCGGCTGGGCCATCGACGAGGGCCGCACCCTGCTGGAGAAGTCGCTCGGCGAGATCGGGTCCTCCTTCGCCGACATCACCCGCTTCCTGGTCACCCACGTGCACCGCGACCACTACACGCTGGCCGCGGTGCTCGGGCGGGAGGTCGGCGCCCACGTCAGCCTCGGGCTCGGTGACAAGCCCACGCTGGACCTGCTGCACGGCGCCGACGAGTCGACCGACGACCCCACGCTGCTCGTGCTGCGCTCGACCGGCGCGCACCGCATCGCCGAGGAGTGGCAGCGCTTCACCGACGGCCGGGTGCCCGACCTGGGCACCTGGGGCTACCCCGACTCCTGGCTGGAGGGCGACCACGCGATCGAGGTCGGCGACCGGACCCTCGACGCCGTGCACACGCCGGGGCACACGCAGGGGCACTACGTCTTCGCCGAGCGGGCCGCGGGGCTGCTGTTCGCGGGCGACCACGTGCTGCCGACGATCACCCCGTCCATCGGCTTCGAGCCGGTCCCGGTCCGCCAGCCGCTGCGCGACTTCATGGGCTCGCTGGCCAAGGTGCGCGACCTCCCCGACCTGACGCTGCTGCCGGCGCACGGGCCGGTCGCGCCGTCCTCGCACGCACGGGTGGACCAGCTGCTCGACCACCACGAGGAGCGGCTGGCCCACTGCCTCGAGGTCCTCGGCGGTGGCCCGGCCACGGCGTACGACGTCGCCGGCGAGCTCCCGTGGACCCGTCACGAGCACCGGCTCGCCGACCTCGACACCTTCAACGCGGCGCTCGCCAGCCTGGAGACCAAGGCCCACCTCGAGCTGCTCGTGGCGCGCGGTCAGGCCAGCCGTGCGGACACCGACGGGGTCGTCGTGTTCACCGCGGCCGGCTGACCCGGCGCATCGGCACGTGCGGGATGCCGTCCTCGACGAACTCCGGACCGTCGACCTCGAACCCGAACGACGCGTACCAGCCCGCCAGCGGTGACTGGGCGTCGAGCACGACGTCGCGGTCCGGGCAGACCTGGAGCGCCGTGCTCACCAGGTGGTCGGCGAGGCCACGACCGCGGGCGGCCGGGTCGAGCACGACCCGGCCGATGCGCCACACGTCGCCGTCGTCGAGCACCCGCGCGTAGCCGAGCAGCGTGTCCTCGTCGTCCAGCAGCACGTGCCGGGTGCCCGGCTCGGGGTCGCGCCCGTCGAGGTCGGGGTAGGGGCACTCCTGCTCGACGACGAAGACCGCCTGCCGCAACCGCCAGACGTCGTACGCCGTGCGGGCGTCGAGCGCCTCGAAGGGGACCGCGGCGACCCTCACGAGAGGAACTCCACCGTGCGGTGCCAGGCCCGGCGGGCCTCGGGCAGCAGGGGGAGCAGCGGGTAGACGTGGATCAGGTCCGGCTCCTCCACGTAGGTCAGGTCCCAGGTCGACGCGGCGGCCCGCGAGGCGAGCAGCCGGCAACCCGGCGCGAGCAGGTCCCGTGTGCCGCAGAACATCAGCGCCGGCGGCAGCCCGTCCAGGTCGGCGAGCGCGGGCGAGACCTCGTGGCGGCCGAGGTCGGCGGGCGAGCCGGCCCACCAGGCGGCGTACGCGTGCATCTTGCCGAGGAACAGCCAGGTGTCCCGGGCCGCGAACGCCTCCGTCTCGGGGGCGGAGGCGGTCAGGTCGACCCAGGGCGAGTGGAGCAGCAGCCGTGACGGCTGGGCGCCGCCCCGGTCGCGCAGCGTCTCCGCGACGGCCAGCGCGTAGCCGCCGCCCGCAGAGTCGCCGGCGAGCACCACCGGCTCGGGCTCCTCCAGCCACCGCCCGGTCAGGTCCGCCACGGCCTCGTGCGAGTCCCGCCAGGAGTGCTCGGGCGCCAGCGGGTAGTCCGGCAGCACCACCCGGGCCCCGAGCGTCTGCGCCAGCCGGGCGGCGTAGCGGACGTGGAAGGGGTCGAGCGGGGCGACGAAGCCGCCGCCGTGCACGTAGACGAGCGTGAGGCGGGGCTCGAGGTGCCGAGGGGTGAGGACGTGGGCCGGGAACTCGCCCGACGGGCCGGTCAGCGTCTCGGTGACGACCGAGAAGCGGCGGTGGAAGCCGGGCACGAGCCGGGTCGGGAGCGCCCGGGTGAGGCCGTCGTGCCAGCGCTCGAGGCGCGCCCGCTCGGCGTCCTCGGTGTCGAGGTCGCGCGACCCGCGGACCCGGGGGACCGCCCAGGCGAGGAGCTCGTGGCGGCGGCTGGGGGACCGTCGGGCAGACATGGGGCCGAGGTTGTCACACGCGCGCCCCGGCCGGTGTCTCCATGCCGACAGACGAACACGACTCACTCGAGGAGGGCACCGTGCCCAGCACGTTCCGCATCCCGAAGGCCACCATCTCCGGCGCCTACGGCAAGGTCATGGCCGCCTACGCCCGTCGCACCTGGGGCCAGGTCCCCGACAACGCCTACGTCTACTTCCACCACAAGCAGCTGCTGAAGGCGGTGTTCGGCTTCGAGGGGAAGGTGGCGAAGTGGCACGCCCTCGACGAGGACCTCAAGTCCTACGCCCAGCTGGCGAGCGCCGGGGTCATCGGCTGCAGCTGGTGCCTGGACTTCGGCTACTTCATGGCCCGCAACGACGGCCTCGACCTCGCCAAGGTGCGCGAGGTGCCGCGCTGGCGCGAGTCCGACGTCTTCACCCCGCTGGAGCGCGACGTCCTCGAGTACGCCGAGGCGATGAGCGTCACCCCGCCCACCGTCACCGACGAGATGGTCGCCGGCCTGGTCGACCGGCTCGGCGCCGCGGCCGTCGTGGAGCTGACCCAGATGGTCGCGCTGGAGAACATGCGCTCCCGCTTCAACTCGGCCGCCGGGCTGCAGAGCCAGGGCTACTCCGACGTGTGCGAGATTCCGTTGGCCCGCCCGACGGGGGCGACGGCAGGATGAGCGGCGTGATGACCCGTGCGACCGAGGCGTTCGTCGCCCACCGCAATCTGCTGTTCACCGTCTCCTACGAGATGCTCGGCTCCGCCGCGGACGCCGAGGACGTGCTGCAGGAGACCTGGCTGCGCTGGGCCGAGGTCGACCACGGCACGGTGCGTGACGAGCGTGCCTACCTGGTCCGGGTCGTCACGAGGCTGAGCCTCAACCGGCTGCGCACCCTCCAGCGGCGCCGCGAGGAGTACGTCGGGCCGTGGTTGCCCGAGCCGCTGCTCACCTCCCCCGACGTGGCCGAGGACGTGGAGCTCGCCGACAGCGTGTCCACGGCGATGCTGGTGGTGCTCGAGACGCTCGCGCCGACCGAGCGGGCCGTGTTCGTGCTGCGCGAGGCCTTCGACCTGGGCTACGACGAGATCGCGGCGGCCGTGGACAAGTCGCCGGCCGCGGTGCGCCAGATCGCGCACCGGGCCCGCGCCCACATCGAGGAGAGGCGTCCGCGGGCCGACGTGTCGCCCAGCCTCCGCGACGAGGTGATCGGGAAGTTCCTGCTCGCCGCGAGCACCGGCGACATCACGAGCCTGATGGACGTGCTGGCACCGGACGTCGTGCTCGTCACCGACGGGGGTGGCTTCAAGAAGGCCGCGCTGCGGCCGATCCTCGGGCGGGACAAGGTCATCCGGTTCCTCGACGGGGTCACGCCGCAGGAGGGTGCGCAGGCCGACGTGGTCGTCGTCAACGGTGCCCCGGCGCTGCGGGTCCTCCTCGACGGGGAGCTGGACTCGATCGGCTCGCTGTTGGTCGAGGACGGCCTGGTGACCGGCATCTACTGGGTCCGCAACCCCGCCAAGCTGGCCCGGCTGGGCAAGGTGGTCAGCCTGACCCGGTGACGTCGTAGAGTGAGCGGCACAAGACAGGGGAGCACGCGCCCCGACGGGACCGGCGTGCTGAGAGTGCGGACGAGCCGCAGACCCTCCGAACCTGCTCCGGTTAGCACCGGCGAAGGGAGTCCACATGAAGTCCGCGCGTGCGCTCGCAGCGCTCTGCTCGATGACGGTCCTGGGCCTGACGGCCTCGGCCTGCTCCACCCTGGGCGAGAGCTCCGACGGTGACGGGGGCCAGGCGAGCGACCGGGTCGTCCTGGTCACCCACGACTCGTTCGTGCTGCCGAAGGAGCTGAAGAAGAAGTTCGAGCAGGAGTCCGGCTACGACCTGGTCGTGCGTGCCTCGGGTGACGCCGGCCAGCTCACCAACAGGCTGGTGCTGACCAAGGACGACCCGATCGGGGACGTGGCCTTCGGGGTGGACAACACCTTCGCGTCCCGGGCCCTGGACGCGGGCGTCTTCGCGCCGTACTCCTTCGACGAGCCGGCCGGGGTCTCCGACTACGCGCTGCCCGGCGACGAGGACCACCGGCTGACCCCGGTCGACAACGGCAACGTCTGCGTCAACGTCGACGACACCTGGTTCGCCGCACACGACCAGGCGCCGCCGAGGACGCTGGACGACCTGACCGACCCGGCCTACCAGGACCTGTTCGTCCTCCCGGGCGCCGCCACCAGCTCCACCGGCATGGCGTTCCTGCTCGCCACCGTCGCGGCGTACGGCGAGGACGGCTGGCAGGACTACTGGTCCAGGCTGATGGACAACGGCGCGAAGCTCACCGCCGGCTGGTCGGACGCCTACGAGGTCGACTTCACCCAGGGCGGCGGCTCGGGCGACCGCCCGATCGTGCTGTCCTACGACTCCTCGCCGGCCTTCACCGTGCCGAAGGGCGCGAAGACCTCCACCACCAGCGCGCTGCTGGACACCTGCTTCGAGCAGGTGGAGTACGTCGGCGTGCTGGACGGCGCCGCGAACGTCGACGGCGCGCGGGCGTTCGTGCGCTTCATGGACAGCCCCGAGGTGCAGGCGGCGCTGCCGGAGAGCATGTACGTCTTCCCGGACGCCGACGGGGTGAAGCTGCCGGCCGAGTGGGCGAAGTTCGCCGTCCAGCCCACCGACCCGTACGCCGTGGATCCCGCCGACATCGCCGCGAACCGCGACGACTGGCTGCGGGACTGGAGCGACATCACCTCGCGATGAGGGGCCGCACCCGCCGCACGGCGCCCCGCCGGTGGTCGAGCCTGTCGAGACCGCTCGCCACCACGGCGCTGGCCCTGGTGCCGGTGCTCGTACTCGGCGTGTTCTTCGTGCTGCCGGTGAGCGGGATGCTCCGGCTCGGGTTCTGGTCCGACGGGACCTTCGACCCCGCCGCGGTGCTGGAGGTGCTCGGCCGGCCACGGGTGCACCGGGTCGCGTGGTTCACGGTGTGGTCCTCCTCGGTCGCGACCGTGGTCGCGGTCCTGCTGGGGCTGCCGGCGGCACACACGTTGCACCGGCTGCGCTTCCCCGGTCGGGGCCTGGTCCGGGCGGCGCTGCTGGTGCCGTTCGTGCTGCCGACCGTGGTGGTCGGCGTGGCGTTCCGCCAGCTGCTCGGCGAGGCGGGACCTTTGGGGTTCCTCGGCCTCGACGGCACGGCGGTGGCGATCGTCGCCGGCCTGGTGTTCTTCAACGTCGCGGTCGTGATCCGGGCGGTCGGCGCCGCCTGGGAGTCCCTGGACCCGCGCCCCGCGGAGGCCGCGGCGGCGCTGGGGGCCAGCCCGGCGCAGGTGTTCCGGACCGTCACGCTGCCGGCGCTGCGGCCCGCGATCGTCTCCGCGGCCTGCGTGGTGTTCCTGTTCTGCGCGACCGCGTTCGGGGTGGTGCTGACCCTCGGCGGGCTGCGCTACTCCTCGGTGGAGACCGAGATCTACCTGCTCACCACCAACCTGCTCGACCTCCAGGCCGCGGCCGCCCTCTCGATCCTGCAGCTGGTGGCCGTCGTGGTGCTGCTGGTGCTCGCCGGGCGGCTGCGCGCCGTGCCCGGTGACGGCGTCACGCGGGTGCGTGCCCGCCCCCGTCGCCCCGGGCGCGGCGACCTCGCCGCGATCGGCTCGATCGTGGTGCTGCTGGTGCTGGTGGCCGCCCCCATCGCGACCCTGGTGGTGGGCTCCCTCCAGGTCGACGGTCGCTGGAGCCTCGCGAACTACCGGGCGCTGACGACCCAGGGCACCCACCAGGCGCTGCTGGTCCCGGTCACCGACGCCCTCGTCACCTCGCTGCGCACCGCCGTGGACGCGACCTGGATGGCGCTGTCCATGGGCCTGATGGTGGCGTTCACCGTCACCCGCCGCTCGCGCTCCCGCGCGGAGCGGCGGGTGCGCAGCGGCCTCGACGGGCTGTTCATGCTGCCGCTGGGCGTGTCGGCGGTGACCCTCGGCTTCGGGTTCCTGATCACGCTGGACCACCCGCCGCTGGACCTGCGGGAATCTCCGTTGCTGGTGCCGATCGCCCAGGCGCTGGTCGCGCTCCCGCTCGTCGTCCGCACCATCGTCCCGGTGCTGGCCGGCATCAACGACCGTCAGCGGCAGGCCGCCGCCTCGTTGGGGGCGGGGCCGCTGCGTGCGGTGCTGACCGTCGACCTGCCGGTCGTCTGGAAGCCGCTGCTGGCCGCCAGCGGCTTCGCGTTCGCCGCGTCGCTGGGGGAGTTCGGCGCGACCTCGTTCCTCGCGCGCGAGGAGCACCCGACGGTGCCGGTCGTGATCTTCCGGCTGATCGGCCACCCGGGGCCGATGAACTACGGGATGGCGCTGGCCGCGTCGGTGGTCCTGGCCGCGGCCACCACCATCGTCATGCTGGCCGTCGAACGCCTCCGGGTGCCGTCCGTGGGAGCCTTCTGACGCCATGCTCCAGATCGAGGACCTGACCGTGTCGTACGACGGGGTCCCCGCCGTCGTCGACGTCTCGCTGGACCTGCGCGACGGCGAGGTGCTCGCCGTGCTCGGCCCGTCCGGCTGCGGCAAGTCGACGCTGCTGCGCGCGGTCGCGGGCCTCGAGGTGCCGACCGCGGGGAGCGTGCGCTGGGACGGCCGCGACCTCGCGGGCGTGGCCACCCACCGGCGCGGCTTCGCGCTGATGTTCCAGGACGGGCAGCTGTTCGACCACCTCACGGTGGCGCGCAACGTGGGGTACGCCCTGCGGATCCGGCGCACGCCCCGGCCCCGGGTCGCCCGCCGCGTCGAGGAGCTGCTGGAGCTGGTGGGCCTCGAGGGGTACGCCCCCCGCCTGCCGTCGACCCTGTCCGGGGGCGAGCGGCAGCGGGTGGCGCTCGCGCGCGCACTCGCGGTCGAGCCACGGCTGATCCTCCTGGACGAGCCCCTCTCGGCGCTCGACGCCGGGCTGCGCGAGCGTCTGGCCGGTGACCTGCGCGAGATCCTGCGCACGGCCGGGACGACCGCGCTGATGGTCACCCACGACCACGAGGAGGCGTTCACGGTCGCGGACCGGCTGGCCGTGATGCGCGAGGGCCGCCTGGTGCAGTCCGGTGCGATCGGCGAGGTGTGGCGAGCCCCTGCCGATCCCGACACCGCGCTGTTCCTCGGCTACGCGCGGGTGCTGCGCGACGACGCCGCGCGGCTGCTGCTCGAGGCGGCGGGCCTGCCGGGCGCGCCGGCGGTCGCCGTACGCCGCTCGGCGCTGCTCGCCTCGACCACCGGACCTCTCGTCGGCCGGGTGGTCTCCGGCCGGGCCACCCCGGAGCAGGTGCGGCTGGTGGTGGATGTCGCGGGCCTGGGCGAGATCGACGCGGTGGCACCGCTGGACCTCCATCCGGGACCGGGTGACCTGGTTCACCTGGCCGTCGAGGCGGCCAAGCTCGCGGTCATCCCCGGAGCCTGACCCGAGGGTCAGATCCCTACACTGGCGTGCGTGTATCGCCGCGCCTATGCCCTCCTGATCGGGATCGCCGCGCTCATGGGCGCCCTCGCGATCCTCGCGGCGTTGCTGCTCGACAAGAGCCTGGCCGACCCCGACGGGTTCCTCGGGCCCTCGTGGGCCCGGCTGCCGCTGCTGGTCGGTGGTGCGTTCGCAGCCGACCTGGTGCCGCGGACGCTGTGGCAGTCGCGGATGAGGCCGAAGGAGATGCCGGCGATCTTCCGCACCCGGGTCCGCACCCACTGGACGCGCGAGCGGGTGACGCTCGTGGTGATGGGCGTCGTGTGCTTCTACATCACCTACGTCAGCTACCGGAACCTCAAGTCGTTCCTGCCGTTCGTGATGGGCGACACCAAGTACGACCGCGAGCTGCACCTCGTCGACCGGGCGCTCCTGTTCGGCCACGACCCGGCCATCGCGCTGCACGACCTGCTCGGCACCGGCATCTCGGCGCACTTCCTGTCCTACATCTACCTGTGGTTCCTGCCGCTGGTGCCGCTCGCGCTCACCGCCTGGCTGGTGTGGTCGCGCAACATCACCTTCGGCTACTGGTTCGCGACCTCCCAGTGCATCGCCTGGGCGCTCGGCACGCTGTCGTACTACGCGTTGCCGACCCTCGGCCCGGGCTTCCAGTACCCGTGGCTCTACGACAGCCTCCCCGACACCCCGGCGTCGTCGCTGATGGAGTCGCTGTTCTACGGCCGGGCGGGCGTCATCCACACGGGGATCGAGGGCGCCGTCCAGTCGGTGGCCGGCTTCGCGAGCCTGCACTGCGCGATCACCCTGCTGGTCGCGATGATGGTGCAGTTCACGCTGCGCTCGAAGGTCCTCAAGTGGGTGTTCTGGGTGAACTTCGGGTTCACGCTCTTCGCCACGATCTACTTCGGCTGGCACTACATCTCCGACGACGTGGCCGGCATCATGATCGCGCTGATCTCGTTCTACGTCGGCGGCATCGCCAGCGGCCAGAGATTCGACCACCACGGCCTCGCCTCGCACCCCACGGCGACCACCTCCGCCGTACCCGTCGAGCAGGACTGACCTCTTCTCCCGGTTCCAGCGGGTAGTCCGGCACGTTCCTCTGGGTAGTCCGGCACCTTTTCCTGCCCCGACGGCGGGCGCGACGACGGAAACGTGCCGGACTATCCGTCCAGGACGGGAATTACAACGTTGTAGTTCGTCAAGGCGACACGCCGGGGACTGGAGAGAAATTTGGGGAAAATGTTTCTTTTGTGACGAATGAGCACTAGCGTGCTCCGAGTGCCTCGGGTGAAGAGGAAGTCACCCGAGGCCCAGCAACCGATGTCACGAGAGGCCGAGACGTGCGTGCACTGAGGATCGCCACCGCGATCGCTTTGACCTTCGTGGTCGGCGGGACCGTCACCGGTGTCGCCGTCGCGGCCGACGACTCGACGCCGTCGCGCCAGGACGTCCGTCAGGCCCGCGAAGCGGTCCAGGACAAGGCCGCCGACGTCGAGTCGGTCCGCGCCCAGCTGGTCCTGGCCAACCAGCGGCTGCAGTCCTCCGCAGAGGAGGCCGCGAAGGCGGCGGAGGCCTACAACGGGGCGCGCTGGCAGCTGCAGCAGGCCCGGGCCCAGGCGCGCAGCGCCCTGGAGCGCTCCCAAATCGCTTCGGCCGACGTGGAGCGCCAGCGTGCGGTGTACGGCGACGCCGTGGTCAGCTCCTACGAGATGTCGCCGGGCCTGACCGCCCTCTCCGCGATCGCCGACTCCGACGGGATCGAGACCGTCGTCGACCGGGCCACCACGCTGCAGAACGCCGAGGCCGCCCTCGACGACCACTACGACGAGTTCCGCGCCGCGGCCACCCTCGCCGACGTGGCCACCCAGCAGGCCGAGGAGGCCCGCGCCACCGCGGCCGCGGCCGAGGAGAAGGCCCGCAGCGCCCGCGACGCGGCCCAGGCCGCGGCGGACTCCGCCGCCGCCCAGGCGCAGTCGATCGCGGACGAGAAGACCCGGCTGATCGCCCAGCTCGCCGACCTCCAGCACACCAGCGTCCGTCTGGCCGAGAAGCGCCAGGCCGCCCTCGAGGCCGCGGCGGCCGCCGCGGCGGCCGAGGCCGCGCAGCACCAGCAGGAGCTCCAGCAGCAGCAGGAGCAGGCCCAGCAGCAGGCCCAGCAGCAGGCGGAGCAGCAGGCCGAGGACCAGCAGCCCGGCGGAGGCGGCTCCGGGAACGGCGGCTCGACCCCCGACCACGGGCCCAGCACCCCGCCGACGCCCCCGGCGCCGCCCGCGCCTCCGGCCCCGCCGGCCCCCGCCTCGGGCGCCCAGGCCGCCATCGCGTTCGCGCGCGCCCAGCTCGGCGAGCCCTACCAGTGGGGCGCAGCGGGACCGGACGCGTGGGACTGCTCCGGCCTGACCATGGGCGCCTGGCGCGCCGGCGGCCGCTCGCTGCCGCACTACTCGGTGGCGCAGTACGACGCGGCGACGCCCGTCTCCGCGTCGAGCCTGCAGCCGGGCGACCTGGTGTTCTGGGGCTCCTCGAGCGACCCGTCGTCGATCTTCCACGTCGCGCTCTACATCGGCGGCGGCCAGATCATCCACGCACCGCGCACGGGCGAGCCCGTGCAGGTCGCGTCGATGTACTACTGGACGCCCCCGAACTTCTTCGCCCGCCCGTAGGGGTCGCTCCCCGGAGCCCGTTCCGACGCTCCTGCGCCGCGCCTCCAGACCACCTGTGTGGACGGCGTACTCGTGGGTACGTTGACGCTCATGGCCACCGACACCGCCCCTCCGGCCGCCCCGGAGGGGACCGATGCGTCCCGCTACGTCCAGCCCGAGGTCGACGTGCGCGCCCTGGCGGCGCTGCTCGACGGCAGGTACGCCGAGGTCCGCTCGCTCGTGCGCACCAACCTCGCGGCGTACGCCTCGATCCTCGAGGACGCCGAGACCCTGCCGCGCGACGAGTTCCGCGAGCGGGTGCGGGAGGTCGTCGTCGAGATGGCCGCGACCGGTCAGACCGGCATGGGGTTCCCTGAGGAGTACGGCGGCGGCGGGGACATCGGCGCCTCCGTGGCCGCGTTCGAGACCCTCGCCTACGGCGACCTCTCGGTGCTGGTCAAGGTGGGCGTGCAGTTCGGGCTGTTCGGCGGCGCGATCCTCCAGCTCGGCACGCAGGCCCACCACGAGGCCTACCTCCCGGACCTGATCACCGGCAGGCTGATGGGCTGCTTCGCGATGACCGAGTCCGGTCACGGCTCCAACGTGCAGGCGCTCGGCACGGTGGCGACGTACGACGCCGAGACCCAGGAGTTCGTGATCACCACGAACGGCGACGCCGCCCGCAAGGACTACATCGGCAACGCGGCCCGGCACGCCGAGGTCGCCGTGGTCTTCGCCCAGCTCGAGGTGGGCCCGGAGGGCGACCGGGTGTCCGAGGGCGTGCACGCGTTCGTGGTGCCGATCCGCTCGAACGGCGAGCCGTGCGCCGGGGTCCGGATCGAGGACGACGGCGCGAAGATGGGCCTCAACGGCGTCGACAACGGCCGGTTGTGGTTCGACGGCGTGCGGGTGCCGCGGACCGCGCTGCTCAACCGGTTCGCCGACGTCACCGCCGAGGGCGTCTACGAGAGCGCGATCGAGAACCCCAACCGACGCTTCTTCACGATGCTCGGCACCCTGGTCCAGGGTCGCGTGTGCGTCGGCGGGGCCGGCATCAACGCGGCCAAGGTGGCGCTCACGATCGCCACGAAGTACGCCCTGCGCCGCCGGCAGTTCGAGGCCAGCAGCGACGAGCAGGAGGAGCTGCTCCTCGACTACGGCATGCACCAGCGTCGGCTCCTCCCGCTGCTGGCCCGCACCTACGCGCTGCACTTCGCCCAGGAGGTCGTGGCGGCCCAGCTCCACGACGTGTTCTCCGGGATCACCGACGACGAGCACACCCGCCGCGAGCTGGAGTCCCGCGCCGCCGGCACCAAGGCGCTCGGCACCTGGCACGCCACCCGCACCATCCAGGAGTGCCGCGAGGCCTGCGGTGGCGCCGGTTACCTGTCGGTGAACCGGTTCGCGGCGCTGAAGGCCGACACCGACGTCTTCACGACGTTCGAGGGCGACAACCACGTGCTGCTGCAGCTGGTCGCCAAGGGGCTGCTCACCGACTACGCCAGCGAGTTCGAGGACCTCGACCAGTTCGGGATGGTGCGCTTCGTCGCCGGGATGGCGGTCGACACCGTGATCGAGAAGACCAACGTCCACAAGCTCCTCGAGCGGATCAAGGACGTGCTGCCGGGCGGCGACCAGTGGGACCAGGAGGCGGGCCTGCTCGACCCCGACTACCAGCTGGCGATGCTCCGCTTCCGCGAGGAGCACATGCTGGCCGGCGTCGCGCGGCGGCTCAAGCGTGGCATCGACCAGGGCATGAACCCGGGCGCCGTCTTCTCCCGCGTCCAGGACCACGTGATCGCCGCCGCGCGGGCCCATGTCGAGCGCCTCGTGCTCGAGGCGTTCGTCGCCAAGGCGCGCGCCCTGCCCGAGGGTGACCTGAAGGTCACCCTCAACCTGCTGTGCGACCTGCACGCGCTGTCCACGATCGAGGCGGACCGAGCCTGGTTCATGGAGCACGGCCGGCTCACCGTCGTGCGCTCCAAGGCGATCAGCCGCGAGATCGGCAGCCTGTGCCGCAAGATCCGCCCGCTCGCCGGAGACCTCGTCGACGCCTTCGACGTGCCGGTCGAGATGCTCCGGTCCCCGGACCTGGTCGGTTGAGCCGTGCGGATCCCCGGGCTGGGTGGCTGGAACGAGGACCCGCTCTGGGCGGGCGTCTACGACTGGACGGTCGAGCATCCAGTGCCGGGCGGCCTGCTGTGGCGCGCGGGGATCGGGAGCGACCTGGACCGTCTCTACCGGGCGGCCGCCGAGATCGGTGAGCTCCCGGCGGGGTCGCGGGTCCTCGACGTGCCGTGCGGTGGTGGCGTCGCGCTGCGGGGCCTGCGCCGCGGGCAGGGGGTGGAGTACGTCGCCGCCGACATCGCCCAGCGGATGCTGGACCGGACGACCGAGTCCGCCCGCCGCCGCGGGGTCGAGGACCAGGTCGTGACCCGGCTGGCCGACGTCGAGGAGCTGCCGTTCCCCGACGGCCACTTCGACCTGGTCGTGTCGTTCACCGGCCTGCACTGTTTCCCCGACCCGGCCCGCGCCGTCGTCGAGATGGTGCGCGTCCTGCGGCCCGGGGGAGTGCTGACCGGGAGCGCCCTGCTGAACGACGCCGGCCTGCGCTACGCGCCCGTCCGCGCGGCCGGGCGGGCGGCGGGCCTGCTCGGTCCCGGCTGCACGGGCGATCAGGTGGAGAGCTGGCTGGGCGCCCACGGCATGGTGGGGGTGTCCCTGGAGACGAGCGGGGCGATCGGCTACTTCAGGGGCGTCCGGACCACCGGCGGCTGAGCAACGCAAATGCAGCGTGCCCCCCGACCACGGTCGAGGGGCACGCGACGATGCTCAGGTGCGGCTCAGTGGCCGGCCTTCCGGGCACGCTCGAAGGACGCCTCGACCTCGGCCTCGGCCTCGGTGCGGCCGACCCACTCGGCCCCCTCGACGGACTTGCCGGGCTCGAGGTCCTTGTAGACCTCGAAGAAGTGCTGGATCTCCAGGCGGTCGAACTTGGAGACGTGGTTGATGTCGCGCAGGTGCTCGAGGCGCGGGTCGTGCGTGGGGACGCACAGCACCTTGTCGTCGCCGCCGGCCTCGTCGGTCATCCGGAACATGCCGATCGCGCGGCACTTGATCAGGCAGCCCGGGAACGTGGGCGCCTGGAGGATCACCAGCGCGTCCAGCGGGTCGCCGTCCTGGCCGAGGGTGTTCTCGATGTAGCCGTAGTCCTCGGGGTACGCCGTCGACGTGAAGAGCATGCGGTCGAGGCGGATGCGCCCCGTCTCGTGGTCGACCTCGTACTTGTTGCGCGAACCCTTGGGGATCTCCACGAGTACGTCGAACTCCAGCACGTCATCCTCCGCGATCGTCATCGGCCCGCGCGGCGGGCCGGTTGTCGGTGTGGGCCCCTGGCGCGGGCCGGGAGACAGTGTCCCGCACAATGTGCACAAACGCGCAGTCGGAGAGGGGAAACGGTGACCGGACGTGACACACGCCACGTTCGACGCTCGGGCGCCCGTCTCCTCCTGTGGGTGCCGGTGGTGCTCGTGCTGGTGCTGCTGGCGAGCGCCGCAGCGTCGTGGCGCTACGACCTCGGCAGCCGCTGGCTGGGCACGGAGCCGCCCGCGCCCGCCGGTCCGGCGGCGGTGCCGCCGCCGGAGGGCCTGACGCTGCCGGAGCCGGCCGCGCTGTCGCCCGTCGCCGCGCCGATCGAGGACGCGACCCGCCTCGACGCCCGCACGCTGCGCCGCACCCTCGCCCCGGCGCTGCGCGACCGCGACCTCGGCAAGCACGTGCTCGCGACCGTCTCCGGGCTGGACGGCGCCGGGCCCGCCTTCTCGCAGGGCTCCGGCGTGGCCGTTCCGGCGTCGACGATGAAGCTGCTCACCACCACCGCCGCCCTCGCCACGCTCGGCCCCGGCCACACGTTCACCACGCAGGTGCTGCCCGGCCCGGGCGACCGGGTCGTCCTGGTGGGTGGCGGTGACCCCTACCTCGCCAGTCGACCGGTGGGCGACGCGGCGTACCCCCGCCGCGCCGACGTGGTCACGCTGGCCCGGGCCACGGCCCGCGCGCTGCGCCAGCAGGGCACCAGCAGGGTCCGCGTGACCTACGACGCCTCCCTGTTCAGCGGGCCCCGTGTCGACCCGCACTGGCCCGACGACTACGTCCCCGACGGGGTGGTCGCCCCGATCACGTCGCTGTGGGTGGACGAGGGGCGGCCGGCCAGCGGTGTCGGCCGGGTCGCCGACCCGCCGGCCGTCGCCGGCGAGGCGTTCGCCGCCGCGCTGCGCCGCGCCGGCATCACGGTCCGGGGACCGGTGCAGGAGGGTCGGGCCGAGTCCGAGGCCGCTCCGCTGGCCAGCGTCGAGAGCGCCCCCCTCTCGGAGATCGTCGAGCAGGTGCTCACGGTCAGCGACAACGAGGGTGCCGAGGTGCTGGCCCACCACGTCGGGATCGCCACCGGTGGCGCCGGCTCGTTCGCGGACGGGGCGGCCGGCGTGGCCAAGGTGCTCGACTCGCTGGGCGTGCCGCTGGCGGGTGCCGAGATCCACGACGGCAGCGGTCTCTCCCGCGAGGACCGGCTTGACCCGGACACGCTGGCGGCGGTGCTGTCCCTGGCGGCGTCGGAGGAGCACCCCGAGCTGCGGTCCGTCGTGACCGGGCTGCCGGTCGCTGGCTTCACGGGCTCGCTGGAGTCCCGCTTCGCGGACGCCGCGCCCCCCGGCCGGGGGAGGGTGCGGGCCAAGACCGGCACCCTCACCGGGGTGAGTGCCCTGGCCGGCCTGGCGACCGACCTCGACGGCGACCCGATGGTGTTCGTGCTGATGGCCGACGAGGTGGCCGTCGAGGACACCCTCGACGCGCGGGCCGCCCTGGACCGTCTGGCCGCCGACCTGGGCGCCTGCCACTGTGCCCGCTAGCCGGAGCCCCGGGCGGTCCTGAGCCGTCGGGATCGCGCGGTGCGCGATTGCCCCTCGCGGGTACGGTCGGTCCATGACTGACAACCCGGCCATGGTCGACTGGGACCTCGCGGTCTCCCTGGGCTCTCGCCTCGCCGGCGAGGGTCCGCGGGTCAGCCGCGCGGAGGCCGCCGCCGCCGTGGCCGAGCTGCGCGAGGGAGCCGACCGCTCCACGGGGCTGGTCCGCGAGTTCACGGGGCTGGTCGCCGCGGAGCGCACCGCCCCGGTCGTGGTCGTGGACCGCCCGGGCTGGATCCAGGCGAACGCCGACAGCTTCGCCACCATCCTGGGGCCCGTGGTCGAGCAGCTGACCGCGAAGAAGGCGCCCCCGACCGGCCTCGCGCTGGCCATCGGGTCGCGGGTCACCGGCGCCGAGGTGGGCGCGCTGCTCGGCTTCCTGGCCGGCAAGGTGCTGGGCCAGTTCGACCCGTTCTTCGGCGACGCCGGCCGCCTGCTCCTGGTCGCGCCCAACATCGTGCACGTCGAGCGCGAGCTCGGCGCCCGGCCGCACGACTTCCGGCTCTGGGTCTGCCTGCACGAGGAGACCCACCGGGTGCAGTTCACGGCGGTGCCGTGGATGCGCGAGCACCTCTTCGCCGAGATGCAGCGGATCGCCGAGACCCTCGAGCCCAGCCGGCTCCTCGACGACGGCCTCAGCCGGGTCGTCGAGGCCGTCAAGAGCGGAGGGGGCAGCCTGATCGACGCGATCGGCACGCCCGAGCAGAAGGAGATCGTGGACCGGGTCACCGGCGTCATGTCCCTGCTCGAGGGACACGCCGACGTGGTGATGGACGGCGTGGGTCCGTCGGTCATCCCCAGCGTCGCCCAGATCCGGCGAGCCTTCGACCAGCGCCGCAAGGGGGTCGGCACCCTCGACCGGATCCTGCGCCGCCTCCTCGGCCTGGACGCCAAGATGGCGCAGTACCGCAACGGCGCGGCGTTCGTGCGTGGCGTCGTCGACAAGGTCGGCATGGCGGACTTCAACGCCGTGTGGGAGCGCCCCGAGAACCTGCCCAGCAAGGCCGAGATCGGCGACCCCGGGGCCTGGGTGTCCCGGGTGCTCTGACCCCACCGGTCCACGGATGAGCCTGCACCCGGCCGTCGCGGCGGTGCGGCGCGGCGTACGCCGTGGCCTCGCCGACCTCGAGCCCGGCAGCACCGTCGTGGTGGCCTGCTCGGGGGGCGCCGACTCCCTGGCCCTGCTGGCGGCCACCGTCTTCGAGGGCGGGAAGGCCGGGTGGCGCGTGGTCGGCGCGACCGTCGACCACGGGCTGCAGCCCGGCTCCGACGCGCGCGCGGCCCATGTGGTCGAGCAGATGGCCGGGCTCGGGGCCGACGAGACGATGAGCGCCAGGGTCCGGGTCGACGGCGGGGGGCTCGGACCCGAGGCCGCGGCGCGCCGGGCGAGGTACGCCGTGCTCGAGCAGGTCGGCGAGCACGTCGGCGCCGCGGCGGTGCTGCTCGGGCACACGCGCGACGACCAGGCCGAGACGGTGCTGCTCGGCCTCACCCGGGGATCGGGCGGGCGTTCGCTCGCCGGCATGCGCCGGTCCTTCGACCGCTACCGCCGACCGCTGCTGGACCTGTCCCGCGACGACACCGTGACCGCCTGCCAGGTGGAGGGGATCGACTACTGGGAGGACCCGCACAACGAGGACCCGGGCTTCACCCGGGTGCGGGTGCGGAGCACGGTGCTCCCGGTGCTGGAGCAGGAGCTCGGGCCGGGAGTGGCCAGGACGCTGGCCCGCACGGCCGACCAGCTGCGCGAGGACATGGACTTCCTCGACGACCTCGCCGAGGACCAGTGGGGGAGGCTCCGGGGTGAGGACGGGTCGCTCCCGGTCGACGAGCTGACCGGGCTCGCTCCCGCCGTACGCCGCCGGGTGCTGCGGCTGGCGGCCCTGGCCGCGGGCGCGCCGGCCGCCGAGCTGTTCCACGAGCACGTGGTAGCGATGGACGGGCTGCTCACCGACTGGCACGGGCAGAAGTGGATCGACCTGCCCGGGCACCTCCGGTGCCGGCGCGAGCACGGGCGGCTCGGATTTCTCGCACCTGACGAGCACCGTTCGCGGTAGCTTCGCGAGCTGTCCGTTGACGGCCTCGGGGGAGAGCCTGGTGCGACGCATGCGAGGTCTGGTTGCCCTGGTCGTCCTGGCGACCCTGGCCGCCCTGCTGGGGGTGGCACCCGCGGGCGCGGAGACTCCACTGGTCAGGACGGGTGCCGCCGACGATCGTCGGTGACCGCGTCCGGGACGGGTCCTGACCGTCGACCCGGGCAGCTGGGATCCCGACGTCGAGGGCACGACCTTCGCCTACCGCTGGCTCCGCGACGGTGAGCCGATCGTGGACGGCGACCGGGTCCGCTCGGTGAGGCTCCGGGAGGCCGACGACGGTCGGAAGAAGCTGCGCCTCCCCCGCCAGGCGGTGGGTCGGCGCCGGGTCGAGGTGGAGTTCTCCGAGCCCGGCACCATGACCCCCTCCCGGGACTCGGTGCGGCTGCGGGTTTGCCCGGGCCACGGGCACTGAGCAAAGAAATCCGCGAAACGCCGCCGGAGACCGAGCCGCAGCCCCATGATCGTGAGGCTCTCTCACCCCCGGAGGACCCCCATGATCCGCACCCGCCCGCTCGTCGGTCTCCTGCTGGCGGCCCTGGCCGCGGGCGGAGCCGTCTCGACGATGAGCTCGCCCACGGTGGCCAACCCCGCCTTCCACGTCTCGGGGACCGCGCTCGCGGCTGCCGAGCCGCCGCTGGTCCAGGGCCTCGTGGTCGACCAGCAGGGCCGCTTCCTCAACAACGCCGTGGTGGAGGCGGTGCGCAAGGACGGAAGCGTCGCCGCCACTGCGCTGACCTACGCGAGCACCCGGGAGGACGGTCCGCAGAACGGCTACTTCTACCTCGAGGTCGGCAAGAGGGGCGTCTACACGCTCACGATCTCGAAGGCGGGCTACCAGAAGCGTTCCTACGGCCCGGTCGAGATCACCCGGCTGCGCCAGAAGCTCGGCCTCGGCGAGATCGAGCTGAAGCGGGCCCAGGCACCGACCACCGCCAAGGCGCAGCTCCCGTCGGCCCACATCACCTCGGACGCAAGGGGCAAGGTCGTCGTGACCGTCGCCGCGACCGGCACCAGCCGGCCCACCGGCGACGTCGAGGTCCGGCTCGGCCGCAAGGTGCTCGGCAGCGACGAGCTGACCGCCCGTGACAAGGGCAGGGCAACGGTCACGCTGAAGAGGCTCGACCCCGGCAGCTACACGCTCAAGGCCTACTACCTGGGTTCGAAGACGCTGAAGGCGTCCTCCTCGAAGTCCGTCACCCTGACGGTCAAGAAGCCGAGGCGCCACCACTGACCCGGCGACGGCCCTGCCCGCGCACCGGCGCGGGCAGGGCTGCCTCTAGTCTCTGATCCATGGACGCGTCCCACGTCGAAGACGACCTCGTCAACGTGCTCTTCACCGAGGCCCAGATCCAGGAACGGCTCGCCGAGCTCGCCCGCGAGATCGAGGCCGACTACGAGGGCAAGGACCTCCTCATCGTCGGCATCCTGCGGGGTGCCGTCATGGTGATGGCCGACCTGGCCCGCAGCTTCAGCCGGCACGTCGAGATGGACTGGATGGCGGTGTCGTCGTACGGCTCGGGCACCAAGTCCAGCGGTGTGGTCCGGATCCTCAAGGACCTCGACACCGACATCTCCGGGCGGCACGTCGTGATCGTCGACGAGATCATCGACACCGGCCTGACGCTCTCCTGGCTGACCTCGAACCTGAGCTCGCGCAACCCGGCGAGCGTCGAGATCTGCACGCTGCTGCGCAAGCCGGAGGCGCTGCAGATGCCGGTCGAGGTCAGGTACGTCGGATGGGACATCCCGAACGAGTTCGTGGTCGGCTACGGGCTGGACTACCGGGAGAAGTACCGCAACCTCCGCGACATCGGCACGCTCGCCCCGCACGTCTACTCCTGAGCCGTTCGCTGTGACTGTGCCCACGACCGGGCACTCGCCTGCGAGAATGTGCGTTGTCGAGGTTGTGTACCGTCGTCAGTTCAGTTGATCGTCCGCCCATGAGTCCGGTCGGACGGCAGAGCCGTGTCGAGAGAAGCCTGTGAAGCGCATAGTCAAGGGTCCGTGGCTGTGGATCGTCGTCGCCGTGGTCGGCGTCCTCCTCGCCCTGCAGTACCTCGCCCCCAACGGGGGGTACGACGAGATCGAGACCTCCCAGCTCGAGTCCTACATCAACAAGGGCGAGGTCAAGGAGATCACCTTCGTCGGGGGTGACCAGCAGATCCAGGCGACGCTCGACAGCGGTGTCCGCGACGACGGGGACAAGGTCAGCGCCTACTGGGTGGCCGGCCAGCAGCAGGGCATCATCAACGAGGTCGACAAGCAGGTCGCCAAGGGCACCATCGAGAAGTCCAACTCGAAGATCGCCAAGCCCAGCCTGATCGGCTCCTTCCTCTTCTCGGTGCTGCCGTTCGTGGTGATCTTCCTGGTCTTCCTGTGGCTGCTGAACAACATGCAGGGCGGCGGCGGCCGCGGCGTGATGCAGTTCGGCAAGTCCAAGGCCAAGCTGATCTCCAAGGACATGCCGAAGACGACGTTCACCGACGTCGCCGGCTGCGACGAGGCCATCGAGGAGCTCGGCGAGATCAAGGAGTTCCTCCAGGAGCCCGCCAAGTTCCAGGCCGTGGGCGCCAAGATCCCCAAGGGCGTGCTGCTCTACGGCCCGCCCGGCACCGGCAAGACACTGCTGGCCCGCGCCGTAGCGGGCGAGGCCGGCGTCCCCTTCTACTCCATCTCCGGCTCCGACTTCGTCGAGATGTTCGTCGGCGTGGGCGCCTCGCGCGTGCGCGACCTGTTCGAGCAGGCCAAGGAGAACGCCCCCGCGATCGTCTTCATCGACGAGATCGACGCCGTCGGTCGCCACCGCGGCGCCGGCATGGGCGGCGGTCACGACGAGCGGGAGCAGACCCTCAACCAGCTGCTGGTCGAGATGGACGGCTTCGACGTCCGTGGCGGCGTGATCCTGATCGCCGCCACCAACCGGCCCGACGTGCTCGACCCCGCGCTGCTGCGCCCGGGACGCTTCGACCGCCAGATCGGTGTCGACGCGCCCGACCTGGCCGGTCGCCACATGATCCTCCAGGTCCACTCGCGCGGTAAGCCGATGGCCCCGGACATCGACCTGATGTCGATCGCCCGGCGCACCCCCGGCTTCACCGGTGCCGACCTGGCCAACGTCCTCAACGAGGCGGCCCTGCTCACCGCCCGGCAGAACCAGAAGCTGATCGGCAACCGGGCGCTCGACGAGGCGATCGACCGCGTCATCGCCGGCCCGCAGCGCAGCTCGCGGCTGATGAGCGAGAAGGAGAAGCTGATCACGGCCTACCACGAGGGCGGGCACGCCCTGGTGGCCGCGGCGCTCCCCGGCACCGACCCGGTGCACAAGATCACGATCCTGCCCCGGGGCCGGGCGCTCGGCTACACGATGGTGCTGCCGGACGAGGACAAGTACTCCCAGACCCGCTCGGAGATGCTCGACAAGCTCGCCTACATGCTCGGCGGCCGGGCGGCCGAGGAGATGGTCTTCCACGACCCCACCACCGGCGCCGGCAACGACATCGAGAAGGCGACCAACCTCGCCCGGGCCATGGTGACGCAGTACGGCATGACCGAGCGGCTCGGCGCGATCAAGCTCGGCGAGTCCAACTCCGAGCCGTTCCTGGGGCGCGACCTCGGCCACCAGCGCAACTACTCCGAGGACGTCGCCGCCAAGGTCGACGAGGAGACCAAGAAGCTCCTCGCGACCGCCCACCAGGAGGCGTTCGACATCCTCGAGGAGAACCGCGACGTCCTCGACAACCTGGTGCTCGAGCTGCTCGACAAGGAGACGCTCGACAAGGAGCAGGTCGCGCGCGTCTTCGCGCCGCTGCGCCGTCGGGATGCCCGCCCGGCGTGGACCGGCTCGCCGGACCGCAACCCGTCGGCCCTGCCTCCGGTCGAGATCCCGCAGGAGATCCGCGACCGGGCCTCGGCCAACGGCTCCGCCCCGCAGGAGGCCGGTGCGATCATCACGCCTCCCGGCTCCGGCGGCGACGTGCACGGCGACCCCGGGGCCGGTGGCCCCGGCCAGTCCGGCCCGGAGCTGCCGTCGCGATGACCGACCCGATCGGCCTGGTGCCGCGCGACCCCGAGGACGTGCCCGCCTTCGACGCCCCTCGGGCCGAGGCGGCCGTGCGCGAGCTGCTCATCGCGATGGGCGAGGACCCCGAGCGCGAGGGGCTGCGCGACACCCCCGCCCGGGTGGCGCGGGCCTACGCCGAGCTGACGATCGGCCTGCGCCAGACGCCCGAGGAGGTGCTGACCACCACCTTCGACATCGGCCACGACGAGATGGTGCTGGTCCGCGACATCGAGCTGTGGTCGATGTGCGAGCACCACCTGGTGCCGTTCACCGGTGTGGCCCACGTGGGCTACATCCCGGCCGACAGCGGCAAGATCACCGGGCTGTCCAAGCTGGCCCGGCTGGTCGACGTGTTCGCCAAGCGCCCGCAGGTCCAGGAGCGCCTCACCACCCAGGTGGCGGACGCGTTGATGGAGATCCTCGAGGCCCGCGGCGTCATCGTCGTGATCGAGGCCGAGCACCTTTGCATGACCATGCGCGGCGTCCGCAAGGCCGGCGCCCGCACCATCACCTCCGCGGTGCGCGGCATGATGCACAACGCCGCCACCCGTTCCGAGGCGATGTCGCTCATCAACCGCGGACACTGATGGCCGCGCCGGGCTCGCTGTTCGCGCCGCTGGGCCGGCCCCGGTTGATGGGGGTCGTCAACGTCACCCCCGACTCCTTCTCCGACGGCGGCCGCTGGGTCGAGCCGGAGGCGGCGATCGCGCACGGCCACGAGCTGCTGCTGGACGGCGCCGACATCCTCGACATCGGCGGGGAGTCGACCCGGCCGGGGGCGACCCGCCCCCTCGTCGAGGAGGAGCTCGGACGGGTGGTCCCCGTGATCAGCGCCCTGGCCGCGGCCGGAGCCGTCGTCTCCGTCGACACCATGCGCGCCGAGGTCGCCGAGGCGGCCCTGGAGGCCGGCGCGACCCTCGTCAACGACGTGTCCGGAGGCCTGGCCGACCCGAGGATGCTCGACGTGGTCGCCGCGGCCGGCGCGCCGTACGTCGCCATGCACTGGCGAGCCCACAGCGACCACATGCGCGACTTCGCGACGTACGACGCCCCCGGCGGTGTGGTCGCGGCGGTCTGCGAGGAGCTGGCCCGCCGGGTGGACGCGATGCTCGCGGCCGGCATCGCGGCCGACCGCATCGTGCTCGACCCGGGCCTGGGTTTCGCGAAGGAGCCCGCCCACAACTGGCAGCTGCTGGCCGGCCTCGACGCGTTGCTGGGCCTGGGGCACCCCGTCCTGGTGGGCGCGAGCCGCAAGTCCTTCCTGGGCTCGCTGCTGGCCGACACCGACGGCAGGGCCCGGCCCGTGGACCAGCGCGAGGACGCCAACACCGCGGTGTCGGTGCACCTCGCGCAGCACGGCGTCTGGGGGATCAGGGTCCACGACGTCCGCGCCAGCCGGGACGCCGTCGCGGTCGTCGGTCGGCTCGCGGCCGAGACGGAAGCACCTGGGACGAGGGAGAGAGAGTGACCGACGAGCTCGCCGTGCTGGGCATCGAGTGCTACGGGCACCACGGCGTCTTCGACTTCGAGCGGCGCGAGGGCCAGACCTTCGTGGTCGACCTCGTGCTGGGCCTCGACACCGCTCCCGCGGCCCGGTCCGACGACTTGCGCGACACCGTCGACTACGGAAGTCTCGTGGCCTCGGTGCAAGCCGCCGTGGAGAAAGATCCGGTCGACTTGATCGAGACTCTCGTCCAGCGCATCGCGGACGTCTGCCTCTTGGACGTCCGTGTTGAATGGGCGCGGGTCACGGTCCACAAGCCGGACGCACCCATCGACGCGACGTTCGCAGACGTCGCCTTGACGATCACCCGAACACGTGAGGGCGAGAAGTGACTGAGACCCCCAATCCGAACATCATCGACGCCGACACGCTGACCGGCGAGATGCGGCCGATCCGCCGCGCGGTGTTGGCGCTGGGGTCGAACCTCGGCGAGCGGATGGCGAGCCTCCAGGGTGCGGTCAACGCGATCGCGGACACCCCCGACGTGTGGGTCACCGGTGTCTCGCCGGTCTACGAGACCGAGCCGGTGGACAGCCCGGAGGAGGCCAAGACCTACCTCAACGCGGTGGTCCTGATCGACACCACCCTCGCCGCGACCCGGCTGATGGAC
This sequence comes from Nocardioides sp. GCM10023255, assembly GCF_042653125.1. Lineage (NCBI taxonomy): Bacteria > Bacillati > Actinomycetota > Actinomycetes > Propionibacteriales > Nocardioidaceae > Nocardioides > Nocardioides sp. GCM10023255. Next base: position 372,986 of record NZ_JBHSHU010000001.1, on the reverse strand, counting down.
CGCGCGCTGGCCATCGAGGACGCCTTCGAGCGCGAGCGCACCGAGGTGCGCAACGCCCCCCGCACCCTCGACGTCGACCTGATCGTCGTCGGTGACCGGCGCAGCGACGAGGACTTCCTGCGCCTGCCGCACCCGCGCGCGGCCGAGCGGGCGTTCGTCCTGCAGCCGTGGCACGACCTCGAGCCGGAGGCGGAGTTCCCCGACCTCGGCCCGATCGCCGAGCTGCTGGAGAAGGCGGACCGTTCCGGGATCTCGCGTCGGGACGACCTGACGCTCGAGATCCAGTGACCCACGACCCGTCCGGCGAGGAGCCGTCGGGCGGGCACCTGCGACCGACGTCCGCGGGCGCCCTGACGGCGTGGGCCGTGATCGGCCTGGTCGGCGGCTGGCTGCTGCACCCGCTCACGGAGCGGATGCGGGGCAGCGCCCCGGTCGTGACCTGGACCCAGCCGCTCGCCCTCTTCCTGGGGGCCGCCATCGTGGGGGCCACCGCCTGGACCACCTGGCGCACCGTGCACGTGCGCCGCGAGCGTCTCGAGCCGCACCGGGCGGTCAACCGTCTGCTGCTCGCGCGCTCCTGCGCGTACGTCGGCGCGCTCGTGGCCGGCGGGTACGCCGGCTACGCGGTCAGCTGGCTGGGCGACCCCGCCGAGCTGGCGTCCCAGCGGGCGTGGCGCTCGGCGGCGGCCGCGGCGGCCGGTGTGGCGATCACCATCATGGCGGTGCTGCTCGAGCGAGCGTGTCGCGTCCGTTCCGACGACGACACGACATAACCTGCTTTCATGTCTTCCCCGTTGGCTCCGGCCCCCTCCAGCCGGGCTCCCAAGGCCCGCCGCCGGCAGCGGAGCGTCCGGCTCACCGTCGCCGTCGCCCTCCTCGTGGTCGCGGCACTGTTCGTGCTGGGTGCCGTGGTGAGTGGCTCGTGGCCCGTCCTCGTGCTCGCCGCGCTGGTCGGTGTCGCCCTCGGTGCGGCCGCCACCCGCATCGCCCACTCCGAGCTCATGGAGACCCGGCGCGAGGCCGCGCGGGACCGTGCCGAGCAGGCGCAGGCCTACCGCGACCTGACGGTCGAGCGCACCGCCGAGCAGAAGACCTTCGCCGAGACCATGGAGTCGCGGATCGCGGCCCACGAGTCCGCGATCCACGAGCTCGAGGTCGCCCTGACCTCGGCCCAGAAGCGCGCCGCCGAGGCGACCCGCAAGATGAACTCCGAGGCCCGCCGCGCCGATGTCGCCGAGCGCGACGGTCGCGAGGTCTCCGAGCAGCTGGAGGCCGCCGAGCTGCGCGCGGCCGAGGCGATCGTCCGGGTCGCCGAGCTGGAGCAGGAGATCGACGTCCTGAAGTCCGAGCTTCTCGCCTGGCAGACCGCCCCGGCGCGACGCCACGCCTGAGCCGCTCGTCGACGGTCCACCCGTGCCGACCCGCCCGCAGTCGCTGTGGGCGGGTCAGCGCATGTGTGGGCACTACGGCACAATCAACTGACGTGATCCCTGAGGACTCCCGTTTCGAGAGCGACCCCGACCTCGTCATCCGATCGGAGCTCGGCGCCGAACCGGGACTGCCGGAGGGCTGGGAGGTCGGGACCCCCGACCCCTCCGACCGCTTCGACGTCGCCCGGCTGACCCACCTGCTGCGCGCGCACGAGCGGCACGGCCGCGGCTGGGCGGCCTCCGGGGTCGACGACGTGCTCGTGGAGGTCTCCGAGCGCGGCCTGCGGATGCGCGAGAACGTCGTGGTCCGCGACGACACCGGCGAGATCCGCGCGTGGGGCAGCGTCCACGACCGCTCGGTCGGCCGGATGCTCTTCGTCCACATCGTCGAGCGGGACCTGCCCGGGGCGATCGCGAAGAAGTGCTCGGACGTCCTCGTCGAGTGGGCCGTCGGCCAGGCCCGGGCCGTCGGTGCGGCCCGCGGGCTGGAGACCCAGCAGATCGACACCGGCGCCTTCGCCGACGACGAGCGCCAGCACACCTGGCTCGCGGACGCCGGCTTCGAGCGGGTCCGGACCTGGTGGCAGATGAGCCGGCCGGTCACTCCCGACGAGGCGTCCCTGACCGGGTCGCCCGACCACTGGGAGAAGGACGGCGTGGTGTTCCGGCTGGTGCGGCGTACCGGCGACGGCATGCCCGACGAGTCCGACCTGCGCGAGGTCCACGACGTCCTCGAGGGCGCCTTCGTCGACCACTTCAACTCCAGCGAGGAGACCTTCGAGGAGTTCCTGTTCCGTCTGCGCGAGGACCCGGGGCACCGTTGGGACCACTGGTGGCTCGCCGAGCTGACCGAGGGGGAGGCCCCGCAGCCGGTGGGAGCCCTGGTCGGCACGGTCAGCGAGAGCTCCTCGGGCCCGGACGGGTCCTACGTCTCCTACCTCGGCGTGCTCGAGGCGGCCCGGGGCCGCGGGGTCGCCAAGGGCCTGCTGCGCACGATCATCGCCGACGCGGCCGCCCGTGGCCGGGACCGCGTCGGCCTCGAGGTGGACGCCGACTCGCCCACCGGCGCCGCCGGCCTCTACACCTCGATGGGCTGGCAGACGAAGTACGTCACCGAGTCCTGGCACCGGGACGTGCCGGTCGACCCCGAACAGGACGGATAGTCCGGCACGTTTCGCCTGCCCGGCAGATCAGAACGTGCCGGACTATCCCTTCAAACGTGCCGGACTATCCCTTCAGTCGGCCAGTGAGGCCCGCAGGGCCCGGTGGATGCCGTTGGGCGTGAGGACCCCGACGAACTGCGCCCCCTGCTTGACCGCCACCATCGGCTTGTCCTCACGCAGCAGCACCGCGAGGGCCTGCTCGAGGGTGGAGTCCACGTCGATGGCGGCGCCGAGGTCCCCGGTGCGTACGCCGTCCAGCGGCTCGAGGTGGGCGGGGTCGATGGGGGTCACCGCGAGCCGGCGCAGCCCGCGCGTCGAGCCCACGAAGTCGGCGACGAAGTCGTCGGCCGGCCGTCCCAGCAGGTCCGCGGGGGTGGCGTACTGCGCGAGCCGGCCGCCCTCGGCGAAGATCGCGACCCGGTCGCCCATCCGCACCGCCTCGTCGATGTCGTGGGTCACCAGCACCACCGTCTTGCCGAGGTCGCGCTGCAGCCGGAGGAACTCGTCCTGCAGGCGCACGCGCACCACGGGGTCGACGGCCCCGAACGGCTCGTCCATGAGCAGCACCGGCGGGTCGGCCGCCAGCGCACGGGCCACGCCGACACGCTGACGCTGGCCGCCGGAGAGCTGGTGCGGGTAGCGGTCGGCGTACGTCGCGGGGTCGAGGCCGACGAGCTCCATCAGCTCGTACGCCCGGTCGCGGGCCCTGGCCTTCGACTCGCCGTACAGCAGCGGCACCGTCATCACGTTCGTGACGATCTTCTGGTGCGGGAACAGGCCGACCTGCTGGATGACGTAGCCGATCCCGCGCCGCAGCTCGACCGGGTCCTGGCGCGTGACGTCACGGCCGTCGATCTCGATGGTGCCGGTGGTGGGCTCGATCAGCCGGTTGATCATCTTCAGCGTCGTCGACTTGCCGCAGCCCGACGGGCCGACCAGGCAGACCAGCTCGCCGGCGGCGATCTCCAGGTCGAGCGCGCGGACCGCCTCGGTCCCGTCGTCATAGGTCTTGCCGACCCCGGTGAGCCGGATCATCGGCTCGGTCGCGGGCCGGTCGGAGGCCCTGGCTGCGGGGGAGCCGGTAACGTCCATGCGGTGACCCTACTCGCGGCGGCGGCACCGGCCGTGGAGCCGAGCTGCTACAGCCGGCTGACGAACGAGTGGTTCTGCGTGCAGTACGTCCAGGACCGGCAGAGCGAGATCGTCGACGCGACCACCCAGCACCTGGCGATCACCGTCGCCTCGGTGCTGCTCGGGGTCGTGATCGCGTTCCCGATGGCGCTGGTGGCGCGACGCGTGCCGCGTCTCGAGGCGACGATCCTCGGTGTCAGCACGGGCATCTACACGATCCCGTCGCTGGCGCTCTTCCCGCTGCTGGTGCCGTTCACCGGGCTGACGCCCACGACCGTGGTGATCGGGCTGGCGCTCTACGCGCTGACCGTGCTGGTGCGCAGCATGCTCGAGGGGCTGCGCTCGGTGCCCGAGGACGTCCGGGAGTCCGCGACCGGTCTCGGCTACGGCCCCACCCGGCTGCTGTTCCGGGTCGAGCTGCCGCTCGCGCTGCCCGTGATCATGGCCGGGCTCCGGGTCGCCACGGTCTCGACGGTCGCGCTGACCACCGTCGGCTCGCTCGTGGCGTACGGCGGCCTCGGCAACCTGATCAAGGACGGCGTGTCCACCAACTTCCGGGCCGAGCTCTTCACCGCCTCGGTGCTGTGCGTGGTGCTCGCGGTGCTCCTCGACGTGGTGCTGGTCGTGGCGCAGCGCCTGATGACCCCGTGGACGAGGGGAGTGACCGCGTGAACGTCTTCGCCGACACCTGGACCTACCTCACCGACCCGGCCAACTGGCAGGGCGAGGGCGGGATGCTCCAGCTCCTGCTCCAGCAGCTGCTGCTCAGCGTCACGGCGCTCGCCGCCGCGGTGGTGGTCGGGCTGCCGATCGCGATGTGGCTGGGCCACCTCGGCAAGGGCGGCTTCCTGGCGATCAACATCTCCAACATCGGGCGTGCGGTCCCGACGTTCGCCCTGCTGGCCATCCTGGTCACCGCCGACCACCCGGGTGTCGCCACCTTCGGCCCCTACGGCCGGGCGGGGCTGGCCACCCTGATCGCGCTCACCCTCTTCGCGCTGCCGCCGATCATCACCAACGCCTACGTCGCCGTCCGCGAGGTGCCAGGCGACGTCCGGCAGGCCGCCGACGGGATGGGGATGACCGGCCTGCAGAAGTTCCGCCGGGTCGAGCTGCCGCTCTCCCTGCCGCTGGTGATGTCGGGCGTCCGCCTGGCGCTCGTGCAGGTCTGGGCCACCGCGACCATCGCGGCGCTGGTCGCCGGGCCCGGCCTCGGGCGCATCATCACCGACGGCTTCTACCGCTCGAACTACCCCAAGGGCATCGCCGGGGCGGTCGTCGTCGCCCTCGTCGCGCTGCTCCTGGAGCTCGGCGCGGCGGCCGCGCAGCGGGCCCTGGACCCCACGCCACCGCGATCGTCACCGAAACGTGAGCGGGCGATGTCGGACCCGGCCCGTAGGGTGGCCGAAGCGGCCGAACCTGTCGGCAGCTGAGAGCGGGTCCGCCCGCTCGCATCCGGACACGCGCGGCGGGGGCCGCGGGACACAGAAGGTTGGACGCCATGCAGGTACGACGCTCTCTCGCCGCGGTCCTCTCCGTCGGCTCGCTCTTCCTCGCCACCGCGTGCGCCGGTGACGACCTCGCCAACGACAAGGCGAGCGACGGCAGCTCCTCGCCGTCCGCCGCCACCGGCAGCGGCACGGTCCACATCTCGGGGCAGAACTTCCCCGAGGCGGCCCTGGTCGCGGCGATGTACGACGAGCTGCTCACCGACGCCGGTTACACCACCGACGTCAAGCTGGTCGACACCCGCGACGTCTACATGCAGCAGTTCCCGGGCGACGTCGACGTCGTCCCGGAGTACGTCGGCGGCATCCTCGACTTCCTCAACACCACGCAGAACGGCGCCGACGCCAAGCCGATCACGACCTCCGACGCCCAGCAGTCGATCGAGGCCGGCAAGGACCTGCTCGACAAGCAGGGCATCACGCTGCTCGACCCGTCCGCCGCGACCGACACGAACGCCTTCTTCGTCACCCAGGACTACGCCGACTCCGAGAGCGTGAGCACGCTCTCCGACCTCAAGGGCAAGAGCGTCGTGCTGGCCGCCGCGCCCGACTGCGAGGGGCGCCCCGACTGCGAGGGCGGCCTCTCCGACGACTACGGGATCGACGTGACCAAGGTGCTGCCGCTGGGCTACGCCAGCGACCAGACCTACAAGTCCGTCCTCGACGGCGAGTCCCAGCTCGGCGAGACCAGCACCACCGACGGCACGCTCGAGTCCCAGGGCCTGCTGCTCCTCGAGGACGACAAGGGGATCCAGCCGGCGCAGAACCTCGTTCCCGCCGTGAGCTCGGACTTCCTCGACGAGCACCCGGACGTGGCCGACACCCTCAACAAGCTGATGGCGGCGCTCACGACCGAGAAGCTCACCGAGCTCAACGGCCAGGTCGCGGTCGACCGGGCCAAGCCCGAGGACGTCGCCCACGACTTCCTCACCGAGGCCGGCCTCGTCTGACGCCGTCCTGACCCCGTTACCCTGAGCCGCATGGCCGGCAGCTCGTTCACCCGACGGGCTGCCGGCGCCGCAGCCTCCGCGCTGCCGGAGGGTGTGCGCGCCTCGCTGCGACGACGCCTCCGCCGCGGCGCCGACCCCGCGGGCCCGGTCTCGGTGGTGGTCGTCGTCGAGGCAGTCGACCGCCCCCGGCTGGGCGCCTGCCTCGAGTCGGCGCTGGCCCACCCCCGGGCCGAGGTCCTGCTCTGCCCGGTCGGCGAGCTCGACGTGCTCGACGTGCCGAGCCACGACCGGCTGCGTCGGCTGCCGCCGCAGCCGACCTGGCAGGAGGCTGCCGACGTCGGGGCACGGGCTGCCACGGCCGGTCACCTGGCCTTCGTGCGCGGGTGCGACCGGCTCCCGGCCGAGGCGCTGCTGCGGGCCTCCTCCGCGCTCGCCGCGTCCGGATCGGTGCTGGTCACCGGCCGGCTCGAGCAGACCGGGGAGCCCGAGCCGTGGCTGGCGCGGGCCCAGCAGTCCGCCCACGAGACGCCGATGCGGGGCGCCGACCCCGCCGTGCTCCCCGCGCTGGCGGGCGACCTGGCCGTCGGCAACAAGGTCGTGGACCGCGCGGCGTGGCTCGCGGCGGGCGGCTTCGGACCCGATGACGACTGGCTGCTCTCGCCCGCGGTGGCCCGGCTCCTCGCCGCGGCCACCCGCGTCGACGTGCTGACGGAGCCGGCATACACCTTCGCCCACGACCACGGCACCCGCGCCTACGGAGCGACGCCCAGTGCCCTGCCCGGGCTCTCGGCCTGGCACGCCCGGGCCCGCGCGGTCGACGCGGCGCTGGCCGGGTCCGCGCTGGCTGACGGCTGGCGTCGCCACCTGGCCGACGTCGAGGTGCCCCGGCTGCTGGCCGACGCCGAGCGGGCCGACGCGGGCCAGTGGGCCGAGCTGCGTGAGCTCGCCGGCGAGCACGACCCGGCCGGGTCGGGGGTGCGGGCGTCCGCACGCGCCCAGATCCGGCTCGCCGTGCTGGACCGTCGGGCCGAGCTGGAGGCCTTCAACGCCGACCTGGCGGGCCTCGGTGAGGAGGTGCCGACCCGTGTCGAGGGGGCCGATGTCCTCGCCTGCTGGCCGACGCCGGGGCTGGACCTGCCCCACGACGTGCTCAGGCTGTCCGGGGTGGAGACCCCGCTGCGCAGCCACGTCCAGCGGGTGCGGGCCACGACCGACGGCTGCGTGGTCGACGTCCTGGTCGCGATCCGGCACGTCGACCTCCACCCGGACAGCACCCGGGTCGAGGCTCGCACCGCCGACGGGACCGCCCTGTCGGTGGCGCCGCTGCCACCGGCCGAGGCCACCCGCTGGGCGGCCAGCCGGTTCCAGGCCGCGCTGGCGGTGCGCCTCACCCTCCCGTCGGAATCGGGGCGCGTGGAGCTCTCGGTCGCCGCCGGGGGAGTCACGCGCAGCGGGCCGCTGGCACTGCCCCCGGCCCCGCCCGCTCCCCGCGGCGTCGTCACGGTCGACGACGTGCGCCTCGACGGCACGGTCCTGGTGGTGACCGGGTCCGGCGACCTGCGCCGGCTCCGCCTGCTGGACCCCGACGAACGGCCGGTCGAGGTCGCCTGGGACCTCTCGACCCCCGGCGCCGCCCGCGCCGAGCTGCGGGTCGAGTCCTTCGGGCTGCCGACCTGGCTGCCCTCGGGGCCGCACCGCCTCGTCACCGACGACGGCAACGTCGCGGTGGGCGAGGACCTGCGCGCGCGGCTGCCCCTGGAGCTGCTCGGCGAGCGGCACCGGCTGCGCCCCCACCTCGGGGCCCGCGGCGGCCTGGTGCTCGGCGTCAACGCCCCGCTGGCCGAGGACGAGCTCGGTCCCCACGCGCAGGAGCGGCTGCGGACGGCGTACTCCCGAGACACCCGCCCGGTCGATCCCGAGCTCTTCTACTTCGAGAGCTACGCCGGCAAGTCGGCCACCGACAGCCCGCGCGCGATCTTCGAGGAGCTGCGCCGGCGACGCCCCGGGGTGCGCGCCTTCTGGGGGGTCGCCGACCACGGGCAGCACGTCCCCGAGGGCGCGACGCCGCTGCTGCTGCGCAGCACGGCATGGTACGACGTGCTGGCGCGCGCCGGCTGCCTCGTGCTCAACACCGACGTCGAGGTCTGGTTCCGGCGGCGACCGGGGCAGTTCCTGCTCCAGACGTTCCACGGCTACCCGTCCAAGGCGATGGGGATGAGCCAGTGGCGCGCCAAGGACTATCCGCCGTCCCGGATCCGCGAGTTCCGGGCCCGCGGCGTCGACACGTGGAGCGCCATCCTCACGCCCACCCCGGAGATGACCCGGCACTACCGCGAGCAGTACGACTACGACGGGCCCGCCTGCGAGCAGGGCTACCCGCGCGACGACGACCTGGTCGGCCCGGGAGCCGCCGAGCGGCGGGCGGCCACCCGGCGCCTGCTGGGCATCCGGGACGACCAGGTGGCGGTCCTCTACGCCCCGACCTGGCGCGACCACCTCGCCGTGCGTCCGCGCGCCGCCGTGATGACCGACTTCCTCGACGTGGCCCGGGCCGCGGAGGCGCTGGGCGACGACCACGTCCTGCTGCTGCGCGGGCACCGGTTCCACACCCCGCGGGTCGCCGGGAGCCGCGTCGTCGACGTGACCCGGCACCCCGAGGTCAACGACCTCATCCTCGCCTCCGACGCCGCGGTCCTGGACTACTCCTCGCTGCGCTTCGACTACGCCCTGACCGGCAACCCGATGGTCTTCCTGGTCCCCGACCTCGAGGAGTACGACTCCGGCAGCCGCAGCTTCCTGTTCCCGTTCGCCGGCACCGCCCCGGGGCCGCACGTGCACGACACCGACGAGGTCGTGGCGCAGCTGCGGGACCTCGCCGGGCTGCGGGACCGGTACGCCCACCGCGTGGCCGCGTTCAACGCCGAGTACAACCCGTGGCAGGACGGTCGGGCGGCCGCGCGGGTCGTCGACTTCCTCGAGGCATCTGGCCGCTGACCCACCGGGCTGATGACCTAGGGTGTTCCTCCATGCGGACCCTCGGACCAGGTCGGATGTGCTGATGTCACCTCACGCGTCGCGCCTCGCGTCGCTGCTCACCCGGCGACTCTCCACCACCGCGCACGAGGAGCCGAAGCCGGCGCCGCGGCCCCCGGCCCCGGCCCCGGTCGTGGGCATCGTCGAGGAGTTCTCCCGTCGCCTGATCGTCGGCTGGGTCTCCGTGCCCGCCGACTCGCCCCCGACCCGGGTCGACCTGTTCGTCGGCAAGCTCAAGCTGGCGTCGACCTACGCGACCCCGGGATCCTCGATGTCGGGCATCACGAGCGTCCTGCGCCGGGAGCCGGCCGACGGCGAGGAGCAGGGTCCGGGAGCCGCCGACCACGCCGCGGCGCCGCGTGACCCGGGCCTCGTCCACGAGTGGCAGGTGCCCGGCATCCCGCGCCCGGCCGACGACCGCCGCAACTCCCTGCAGCAGATCCGCACCTTCTCCTTCCGGATCCGCGGCATCTGGCCGTTCGTCAAGAAGTCGACCCGCATCACGGTCCGGGTGAACGGCCGGCCGCTGCCCATCCACGGGCACGGCACCTACCTGCTCCCGCCCAAGTCCGGACGGCGGTCGGTGGCCGAGCTCGGCGAGCTGCTGGAGCAGGGGCACGTGCTCACCCAGAAGGGCCAGGTCGAGCTCTCCAAGCAGCTCGACGAGAAGTGGCAGGCGGAGGTCATCGGCCTCTACGACCGGACCAGCGAGGTGCTGCGCGAACGCTTCGGGTACGACGCCTTCCTCGTCTACGGCACCCTCCTCGGCGTGGTGCGCGAGGGCGGCTACATCGGGCACGACGTGGACTTCGACGCGGCCTTCCTCTCGCAGCAGCACACCGGTCCGGACGTCGCGGCCGAGGCGGTCGAGGTCGCGCTCGCCCTCGTCGAGGCCGGCCTCGACGTGGACGCGCACCCGACGGCCCTGCACATCTTCGACCCGGAGCGGCCCGACACCCGGATCGACCTCTTCCACGTCTACTTCGACGAGTCGGGTCGGCTGAGGTTCCCCTTCGGGATCGCCGGCACCTCCGTGGTCACCGAGGACGACTGGCAGGGCACCCGGCACGTGGAGTTCCGAGGCGGCCGGGGACTGGTGCCGGTCAACGCCGAGCAGTTCGTGGAGCACCTGTACGGCCCCGACTGGCGCAACCCCAAGCCCGGCTTCAACTGGAACCTCGACCGGACCGACTCCGCGCCCGAGGGATGCCTCGACGAGGCTGCCCTGACGAAGGTCTACTGGGCGAACTTCTACTCGCGCACCGGCTATGACACCGGCTCGACCTTCTTCGAGTTCGTGCAGAAGCTCGAGGAGACCCCCGACACCATCATCGACATCGGCTGCGGCGACGGCCGCGACTCGCGCGCCTTCGCCGCGGCCGGCCGCACCGTCCTCGGCCTGGACCAGTCCCAGGTCGGCATCGCGCACGCCAGCAGCCGGACTGCCGAGGGCGGCGTCAGCGGCTCGGCGCGCTTCCGCGTCTGTGACGTCTCGGACACCGACGACCTCGGCCGGGCGCTGGACGAGGGCGAGAGCGGGGCGAACGGGCCCAAGCTGTTCTACATGCGGTTCTTCCTGCACGCGATCCCCGAGTCCGTCCAGGTCGGCCTGCTCGACGCGATCGGCTCCCACGCCCGCCCGGGTGACCAGCTGGCCGCGGAGTTCCGCACCGACAAGGACGAGCAGAACCTCAAGGTGCATCTCAAGCACTACCGGCGGTTCCAGAACGCCGACGCGTTCGTCGACGACCTGGAGGCACGGGGCTGGATCATCGTCCACCGCGAGGAGGGCACCGGGCTCTCGCCGTACCGTGACGAGGACCCGGTCCTGTGCCGGGTGATCGCGCGCCGTCCCTGACGTCGTGGTGACGAGACAGCTGTGAGACGGCATGAGCTGCTGGCGGGCCTGCACGAGGTGCTGCGCCCGCGGAACTACTTCGAGATCGGCGTCCGCAACGGCCTGAGCCTGGCGCTGTCGCGCAGCCGCAGCGTCGCGGTCGACCCGTTCTACAGCCTCACCAAGGAGATCCGTTGCGACGTCCACCTGGTGCGGACGACCAGCGACGAGTTCTTCGCGCGCAAGCACCCCTTCGCGCACTTCGACGTCCCCGAGGTCGACCTGGCCTTCATCGACGGCATGCACCTCTCGGAGTTCGCGCTCCGGGACTTCATCAACACCGAGCGGTACTGCCACCCGGGCAGCGTCGTGGTGCTCGACGACATCCTGCCCCGCACGGTCATCGAGGCCGGCCGGCGCCGCGTGGGCCCCGCCGAGCACGGCGCCTGGACCGGCGACGTCTTCAAGGTGATCGAGTCGCTGCGCACGCTTCGCCCGGACCTGGTGGTCCTGGAGGTCGACACCCAGCCGACCGGCACGCTGGTGATCCTCAACCCCGATCCACGCAGCCGCGTGCTCGCCGGTGCGTACGACGACCTGGTGGCCGACTACGTCCAGCCTGATCCGCAGGTCGTGCCCGCGTCGATCCTGGACCGCCGCGGTGCGATCAGCGGCGAGGAGCTGCTCACGGCGCCGTCGTGGTCGGAGATCCGGGCCCTGCGCGGGATGCCCGCGACCGAGGCCGCGGGGCTCGCCCGAGCGGCGTACGAACGAGCCGGCCTGGTGGCCGGGGTGGTCGCGTGAGCCGGCTCGAGCGCGTCGACGTCGCCGCCAGCTACGCCCGGCGCGACGACGAGGGCGTGCACCTCGTGCTGCTGCTGCCCGACCTCGAGACCGGGTCCGGCCCCGTCGTGGTCCGGTTGCGGGACGGGGAGCGGACCGTCCGGCGACCGGCCGTGGTCAGCACGGACGCGGACGGAGTGCGGCTCGAGCTGGTGCTGCCCGCGGCGAAGCTCGGTCGGGGCGTGTGGCGGCTCGCCGTCCGCACCGCGCCGGACGCGCCGTTCACGCGCATCGAGGCCCGCCTGCTGACCGGCCGGAAGCAGCCGGTCGCGTTGCTGCCCGGCCCGACGCCCGCCACCCGGATGCCGGCCCCTGAGCCCGCTCCGAAGCACACCGGGCGTCCCGCGGCCGCCCGCCGGTCCCGGTCGGTGCCGGTGCGTCGGGGCCGACGGCTCGTCACCCGGCTCGGCCGGGCCGCCACCTCGCTGGCCGGGCCTCGTGACCGGTCCCACGACGAGGAGCGCCCGTGACACGCAGTGGTCGTCTGTTCGGAGGGCCGGGCGGCCGGCGGGACGACGAGGCCGCCGCCGGCTCCCCGGGTCCGCAGGAGCCCGTCGTGACGGACGGTCCCCAGCGTCGTCCGCGCAAGAAGGGACGGCGACGGGACCGGGACGGAGGCGCCCTCGCCGGGCTCGAGTCCCTGGTGCCCGACGGCCGCGACCGACGGGTGCTCCTCGTCGCCGACGCCGCCCAGCGTCGCGAGCTGGTGCCCTGGCTCGAGAGGTTCTCGAAGGACCGGGTCTGCGTCGTCTCCGCCGACGAGGCGCCGGAGTGGGACCTCGCCGGGCGACAGGTCGAGCACCGCGCCTGCGCCGACCTCGCCACCGTGGTCAAGCACGTCCGGATGCTCGATGCGCCCCACATCGTCGTCTCCGTGCTGCCGAGCGACCTGCTGCCGACCGGAGCCGAGGACCAGCTCGACCTGTTCGCGGCCCTCTTCCGCTTCGTGCGCCGGGACGGCGCCTACATCCTCGACCGGCTCGCCACCGGTCCGCGGCTCGAGGGGCTGCCTGAGTGGCTCCACCTCCTCGCCGCGGCCGAGGACCGGTCGCTGCGCGACTCGCTGGGTCCGCGGCAGACCGAGCTCGCCTCGGCCGTCGGGACGTTCGCCGTCTCCCGCGACGCGGTCGTCGTGACCAAGCGTGTGGAGCACCTCGTCAAGCTCCGGGACGCGGAGCTGAACCGGATCCTGCCGGCTCGTGAGCCGGACCTGACGCTCGCCGAGCTCGACAAGCGGCCCGGCGGCGAGCTCACCTCGCGTGCCCGGGTGACGTCGCACACCGCGCTGGTCGACATCTCGATGCCGTCGGTGATCGCCTACCCCGAGCTCACCACCCGCCACTACTCCGGACAGGTCGCGCTCGGCGGGGCGAGCCTGATGTACGCCGGGCACACCGTGCTGCCCGACTCGTTCCGGTGGCACCTCACCGACAACCCGTCCAACCCGAACCTGCGGTCCGAGTCACGCCGGTTCGCCCGGGTGCCGAGTGCGAGCCGGCCGAGGCGGACGCTGACGGGCGACTACTACCAGCTCGAGAGCACCTATCCCCACCACTTCGGGCACCTGATGACCGAGGTCGTGTCCAGGCTGTGGGGCTGGGAGGCAGCCAAGCGGGAGATCCCCGACCTCAAGGCGATCTTCCAGCTCAAGACGAAGAGCCGACGCGACCCCCGCCTGGAGCGGACCCTGTTCACGGCCTACGGGATCAGCGAGGCCGACCTGGTCTGGGTCAACGAGCCCGTCTTCGTCGAGTCCGTCGTCGCGGCGACACCGATGTGGCACAACGCCCCGCCCCACTACGTCCACCCCGACATCGTCGAGACCTGGGACCGGCTGGCCGCAGGTCTCGTGCGGGACGCCGGGCGCGGCCCCCACGAGCGGATCTTCGTGTCCCGAGGTGCCGGGGCCAAGCACCGGGAGTGCAGGAACGCCGTCGAGGTGGAGGAGTTCTTCCGGGCCCGCGGGTTCGAGATCGTCTACCCCGAGCTCCTCTCGCTCCCGGAACAGGTCGTCCTCTTCCGGGACGCCCGGGTCGTGGCCGGGTTCGGTGGATCCGCGATGTTCAACCTGATGTTCGCCAAGTCGGTCGAGACCGTGGTCCTGCTCAGCCACGAGGCCTACACCGCCCGCAACGAGCACCTCTACACCTCGCTCACGGGGGGCGACGTGCACTACTTCTGGTCGCGTCCGGACGTGGAGCACCCGGAGGGCGGCTGGAGCCAGGAGGCGTTCACCGCCGCCTGGGAGTTCGACTTCGGACGCAACGGGGACGAGCTCGCGCAGGTGCTCGCGCAGGCGTGACGGACGGGCTCGCGGATCGACGGCCGCCCTCGGGTGCACCTGTGGTCGAACACGGTCGGGATGACATGATTCGGCGCATGTCCAAGATCTCCGCCGTCCGTCGGACCGCCGGTCACCAGGCCGGCCGGATCGGTCGTCGGGTGGTGCAGACCCGGGTGGGCCGGCGGCTGCGACGGCCCGCGATCAGCGTCGTCGTGCCGTTCTACAACGTCGAGGAGTACCTCGCCGAGTGCCTGGACTCGATCCAGCGCCAGACGTTCGTCGACTACGAGGTCGTGCTCGTCGACGACGGCTCGCCGGACGGGTCCCGTGCCATCGCGGAGCGGTACGCCGCCCGCGACCCGCGGCTGCGCGTGGTCACCCGCGAGAACGGTGGGCTGGGTGCCGCCCGGAACACCGGCATCCGCGAGGCCCGGGGCCGCTACCTCACGTTCGTCGACTCCGACGACCTGCTGCCGCCGCACGCCCTGGCGGTGCTGATCTCCAGCGCGAAGCGGACCGGCTCCGACATCGTGGTGGGATCCGTGGAGCGCTTCGACGGACGCAGCACGTGGTCCCCGGCGTGGGTCTCCGACGTCCACCAGGTCCCTCGCGAACGGGTCCGCATCGAGGAGTTCCTGCCGCTGCTGCGCAACCTCTACACCTGGAACAAGCTGTTCCGGCGCGACTTCTGGGACGCCCAGGGCCTGTGGTTCCGCGAGGGCGTGGCCTACGAGGACCAGCCGATCATCACCCAGCTCTTCGCCCGAGCGGGTGCGATCGACGTGCTCACGCAGATCGTCTACCGCTACCGCGCGCGCGACGACAAGAGCTCCATCAGCCAGCAGACCGCCACCGTCAAGGACCTCCGCGACCGGATCGCGGCCTGGGAGGTCAGCCGCGAGGCCTTCCGCACCGAGCTCTCGGCGACCGTCTACGACGGCTGGCTGCAGACGCTGCTCGACGCGCACTTCCAGTGGTACCTCACCAGCCCCGGCACCGTCGACGACGACTACTGGAACGAGCTGGTCGCCGCCGTCCGGTCCCTCACCGACGGCGTACCGTCGTGGGTCTGGGACGACGTCACCCCCCACGCCCGGGTGCTGGTCCGGCTGGCGCAGCTGGACCGACGTGAGGACGCGCAGGAGTTCGTCCGGCGCGGTGGCACCAAGTCCGACGAGTGGCCCTCCGTCGTCCGCGAGGACGGGGTCCTGCTCGAGCTGCCGCTGTACGGCGACCCCGAGCTCGACGACTCGCTGTTCGTGATCCGGCCCCACCGGCTGCGGATCGCGCACGCCGTCGAGAACCTCCACTGGATCGACCAGCCGGACGGTGGGCGGACCTGCTGGATCTCGGGGTGGGCCTACCTGCGCAAGCTCGACCTGAGCAAGTACGACTCCGAGATCACCGTCCAGCTGCGCAACGAGGACACCGGTGAGATCCGCTCCTTCCCGTCCACCAGCCAGCCGCCGGCGAGCTACGCCCCGCCGCGCGACGACCTGTGGTGCGACTACTCGCCCGGCCGGTTCGGCGTGGAGATCCCGCTGGACGACCTCGACGCCGGGGACGAGGCCGCGGTGTGGGCGGTCTGGCTGCGCGTCACGACCGCCGGGTTCACCGTCGAGAGACCGGTGACCCGCCTGGTCCGCAGCGGGTCGGCGGGTGCCGTCCCGGCCGCACCGTTGGGCGGCGGCGACCGGCTGATCGCCGACTGGCAGTACCGGCAGCCCCTCCGGCTGCGCATCGACCGGGGCAACGTGACGGCCTCCGACGTCGCACTCTCGGGTCGGGTCGTCACCGGCACCCTCGCCGCTGCCGACGCCGCGCGCGTCGCGCGCCTGGCCGTGGAGGGTGCCGACAGTGTCGCCGAGGCCACCTGGAGCCCGACCGGCGGCGGGCGCGCCTTCCGGCTCGAGCTGCCTGGCTCCGCGGCACCCGAGGTGGGCGCCTCCACCACGTGGCAGCTGGCGGCCTGGACGAAGGACGGACGCCGGGTCGAGGTCCTGCCGACCGCGGACACCCGTGTCGAGGCCGCCACCGGGAGCCTCGTCCTCGGCACCAACCGCAACGGCGGCCTCGTGGTCCGCGAGTGGAGCCGGGGCGCCACGGCGGACCGCATCACCGTGTCGGCCGACGGCCGCCTGACGGTGGCCGGACGCGTCTTCGGTCCGGGGAGCCCCCGGGTGGGCGTCGCCACCAGGAACAAGCGCACCCGCGTCTTCGGTGAGCAGACGCCGACCGTCGACGGACGGTTCGAGGCGAGCGTCGTGCTCGCGCACGAGCTGTACCGCTTCGGGCAGCGGCCGTTGCCCACGGGCGACCACGACCTGTCGCTCGTGGTCAGCGACGGGGACGCGGAGCCCGTCGAGGTGCCCCTGCTGGTCTCCGCCGAGCTCGGCTCCGCTCTGCCGCTGCCCGTCCGCGCCGACGCCCTCGAGGGTCGCATCGTGCGCGGGCCCGAGACGGTCGTCCGGGTCACCCTCCAGCGCCCCCTCGGCACCGGCCGTGGTCGGTACGCGCAGAACCTCCTGCGCACGCAGGGCCCCACCCGCAGCGGGCTGACCCGTGGGGTGCTGATGCGGTCCTACTTCGGCGAGCAGGCCACCGACAACGGCATCTCGATCCAGAAGGAGCTGGCCCGCCGCGGCAGCGACCTGCCGGTCTACTGGGCGGTCCAGGACAAGTCGATCCCCGTGCCCGACGGCGGCATCCCGGTCGTGGTCAACAGCCCCGAGTGGTACGACCTCATCTTCTCGGTGAAGTACTACGTCGACAACATGTACCAGCCGGAGTACCACCGCAAGGCCGACGGCCAGGTGCTGGTGCAGACCTTCCACGGCTACCCGTTCAAGATGATGGGCCACCCGCACTGGCGCAACCTGCAGTTCTCCCAGGCCCGCATCGACGCCTACGACGCCCGTGCGCGCGACTGGGACTACCTGGTCTCCCCGGCCCGCTACGCCACCCCCCTGCTGGTGCGGGACTTCAACTACCAGGGCGAGGTCCTCGAGATCGGCTACCCCCGCAACGACGTGCTGAGCTCGCCGGAGGCGGACGACATCCGCCGGCAGACCCGCGAGTCGCTGGGGATCGAGGAGGGCCAGAAGGCCGTGCTCTACGCCCCGACCTTCCGTGACTACCTCGCCTCCAACGACACCAAGGCCGTGATGGCGGACTTCTTCGACTTCGAGGCCGCCGCCCGGCGCCTCGGGGACGAGTACGTCCTGCTGGTCCGGGGCCACGCGTTCAACGCGCGCTCCAGCCAGCGCGTGGGCAGCCGTCGTGGCTGCATCGACGTCACCGACTACCCGGAGGTCTCCGACCTCTACCTCGCCGCCGACGCGGGGATCGTCGACTACTCCTCGCTCCGGTTCGACTTCGGGGTTACGGGCAAGCCGATGATCTTCCACGTGCCCGACCTGCAGCGCTACAAGGACACCCGCGGCTGGCTCTTCGACTTCGAGCCCACCGCGCCCGGCCCCCTGGTCGACACCACCGACGAGGTGGTCGACCGGCTGCTCGACCTCGACGGGGTTCGCGAGGAGTACGCCGCGGCGTACACCCGCTTCCGCGACGACTACCTCGACCTCGAGGACGGTCGTGCGGGCGAGCGGTTCGTGGACGCGGTCTTCGTGCCCCGGGGCGACGCGTGACAGTCTCTGGCGACACCCGAGCGAAACCCAGGAGAAAGTGACCCCGTGAACACCCTCGTGCTCATCACCGGGACCGGACGCAGTGGCACCAGCACGATGTCAGGCACCCTGCACCACCTCGGCCTGTACGTCCCGGGTCCCTACCTCGGCGCCAACGAGTCCAACCCCAAGGGGTTCTTCGAGTCGCGCTGGTCGGTGCGCTTCCACAAGCGGGTGACGCAGAAGGCCCACGTCCACGAGTTCGACGGACGTCCCGAGGCGTTCGACCGGGTGCAGTCGGTGCTGTCGGACGAGGACCGCGAGGCGGTCGTCCGCTTCCTCCGCAAGCACGCGGAGGGGCACGAGCAGATCGTGGTCAAGGACCCGCGCACCGTCTGGACGCAGGCCCTGTGGCGTGAGGCGGCCGCCGAGGTGGGGCTGGAGACCCGCTACATCTCGATGCTGCGGCACCCGGCCGAGGTCGTGGGCAGCCGGGCCACCTACTACGCGAGCTCCACTGACCAGGAGAAGCGACGCCGCTACGAGATCTTCAACGTGGCCCGCTGGATCAACAACTCGCTGATCAGCGAGCGGGAGACACGAGGCCAGTCGCGCGCCTTCGTCGCCTACACCGACCTGCTGGACGACTGGCGACCGGTGCTGGTGCGCCTCTCGGCCGAGCTCGGCCTGGCCTACGACGCCGACCTGACCGACGGGTCACCCTCGCCGGTGGACGACTTCATCGAACCCGGTCTGCGGCGGCACCAGGTCACGTGGCAGGACCTCGAGATCCCGGCGGACCTGCAGGACCTCGCGCAGCGCATCTGGGACGACCTCGTGGTGCTGGGCCGCTCGGGCGGCCACGACGAGGCGGCCTCGGCCGACCTCGACGAGCTGTCCTGCCGCTACCAGCGGTTGCTCAGCGAGGCGGCCGCGATCAGCCACGACTCGATCGGCGAGGCGGTGGACCAGGCTCGTCGTGCGGGAGCGGAGGAGGAGCGGTCCCGCCTGGGGACATCGGGCGCCACCGCCCCGGCCCGGGACTCGCGTCGCATCGTCGAGGAGACCGGAGGACGGGAGCTGCTGCGCGAGGTGGGCGCGCGCGTGCGCCGCCGCGTACGCCGCGGCTGAGCTCCCCGCAAACCGCCCGTCCGGCCGCCGGGAATCGGGTTGGCGGGCTGCCGTGGCCGGGACATATGCTGCATCGCTCTCCGCCCCACCGGACACCGTACGACCACACGCAACGCCGAGAGGTGCACAGGGACATGGAACCGCTTCCCGAGGGAACCCACCTGATCCACATCGGTCCCCAGAAGACCGGCTCCACGGCGATCCAGGCGGCGATGCACGCGGCTCGCGAGACGCTGCGTGAGCACGGCGTGCTCTACCCCGGCCCCACGCCGAAGCCGCGCGAGGCCGCCGAGGTGGGCCTCGGCTTCGACCGCATGGACGGCCGGCCCAACAAGCCGATGCAGGCGTGGGACGACCTGCTGCGACAGCTGCAGGAGCCGGGCCACCAGCGGGTGTGCGTGAGCCTGGAGGCGTTCGGGCGGGCCACCGACGAGCAGATCAGCCGGATCGTCTCCGAGCTCGGCGGCGGGCGACCCCACGTGATCGCGGCGGCGCGCCGCTACGACACCCTCATGCCCTCCCAGTGGCAGGAGCGGGTCAAGTCCCAGCTGCGCCTGTCCTACGACGAGTGGCTGCGGGTCGTCCTCGGCCCCGAGGACCCCGAGGACCCGCGCTGGCGCAACCTCTGGGTGCCGCACGACACGGTCAGCCTGCTGCGTCGCTGGGCCGACGTGGTCGGGGAGGAGAACGTCACGCTGGTCGTCCTCGACGAGAACGAGCGGGACCGGCTGCCGCGCACCTTCGAGTCGCTGCTCGGCCTCCCCACGGGCGTGCTCGACCTCGAGGGGGCGACGCAGAACCAGTCGCTGACCTACAACCAGACCGAGCTGCTGCGCCGGCTCAACATCCTCTTCCATGACCGCTCGTGGCCGCGCTCCGACTACCACGACCTGGTCCGCAAGGGCGCCGTGCAGCAGATGCTGCGCGTCCCGGCGGCGCCCGGGGAGGTCCGGATCCCCGCGCTCCCGGTCTGGGCGCGCGAGCGCCTCGTGGAGCTCTCCGACCAGCGCATCGAGGGGCTCGGCAAGCTGTCGGTGCGGGTCGTGGGTGACCTGGAAGCGTTGCGCGTGCAGCGTCTCGACGGTCCGGCCGAGGTGGCCGAAGCCGACCCGCACGTCTCGCTGGAGACCGCGGTGAGCGCGCTCGAGGGGCTCATGGTCGCGTCGAACCGACGGCTGCGCGAAGAGCGGAGCGCCTTGCGCAGGCGCCTGCGCGCCGCCCGCCGTCGGGCCTCGGCGGCGAGCGCAGCCGCAGCCGCAGCAACGCCCGACGGCTCGAGGAGCCGTCGCGCCCTGCGGCGTCTCGTGCGGGGCCGCTGAGGCGGCTGGCCCGCTCCGGGTCCGCGGGGCCGGGGATCCGGGACCGGAACCCCGGGTGGCCTACTGGGCGGTCTCCGCGGCGCTCAGGGGGTCGTCCTTGCGGACGTCGATGATGTGCCCGGTGTGCGAGGAGATCAGCACGTCGAGCGACGTCTGCGCGACGATCCCCGACTCGAGCAGCGTGCCGGCCGGCTCCTGGCCGAAGGCCTTGGTCCGCATCGGGGTGGCGGTGCGCTCGGGGTTGACGCAGTTGACCCGCACCCGGTCGGCTGCCCACTCGTCAGCGAGGGCCTGGGTGAGGTTCACCGTGGCGGCCTTGGCCGAGGAGTAGAGGCTGTAGCCGCTGCGGCCACGGGTGTAGGAGCTCGACGTGAACAGCAGCAGCGAGCCGGAGGTCTCCTTCAGCAGGGGGTAGAACACCTGCGCGATGAAGACGGGGGCGAGGTAGTTCACCTCGGTGGCGGCGTAGATGGTCTCCTCGCTGGTCTCGAGGAGCGTGCCCCGAGGCAGGATGCCGGCGGTGTTGACGACGTAGTCCACCCGCCCGGTCTTGGAGATGACCTCCTTGGCCGCGGCGGCCACGTCGGCACGACGCTCGACGTGGGTGTTGGTGCTCGACCGGCTGAAGGTGAACACCTCCGCGCCCAGGCCGGCGGCCAGCTCGGCGATGTCGGCGCCGATGCCGTAGCTGCCCCCGAACACCACCATCGTCCTGCCCTCGAGCGCGGCGCGGTACTCGTCGTCCGAGGCGGGGACCGGGACGTCGTTGCTGGTGAGCTGGAACAGCTTGTCGGCGAGGTAGACGTCGACCGGCTCGGTGACCTTCATGTTCCGCTCGTCGCCGTGGACCACCCAGATGGGCTCCTCCGGCAGGTAGCGGAGCACGACCGTGCAGTCGTCGGTGGCGACGAAGTCGGGGTCGGTGCTCGCCACCGCGTAGGCCTTCTTGATGACCGACGAGCGGAACGCCTGCGGGGTCTGGCCACGGCGCAGCCTGGCCCGCGGCGGGATCTCCTTGATGGTGTTGTCGTCGGAGACCTCGATGATCGTGTCGGCCGAGGGGATCGCCACGTCGACCGCCGGGTGCGTGGCCAGCGCGTCGAAGCACTCCTGGATGATCCGTGGGGTCACCAGCGGGCGGACGGCGTCGTGGAAGAGCACGTGGCACTCCTCGTCACCGAGGCTCTCCAGCGCGCGCAGCGTGGTGTCGTTGCGGGTCTCGCCGCCCTCGAGGATGTCGGTGACCTTGTCGTCGTACCCGCCGCTGCGGACGATGGCGCGGACCGCGTCGAGGTGACCGGGGGCCATCATGATCTTGATCTCGTCGACCGCCGGGTGGCTGTGGAGCGCGATCAGGGCGTGCTCGAGGATCGTCTTCCCGGCGACCTTGATCAGCTGCTTGGGGATGTCCAGCCCGATCCGGGCACCCACGCCGCCGGCGAGCAGGACGGCCACGTTACGGACGCGGTCTGGCTTCGACTCCATGGCGGGCATTGTGTCAGAGCCGTCGCGGCCGCCCGGCTGCCCGGGGCCGCCTCCCGGCCCGGGCCGACGGGTAGGGTGAGTCGGCCCGGGAACGGGCGAGGACACGAGAGGCGAGGCGTGAGCAACGAAGACCCACTGCTCCTCCCACCCGGTGCGCGGCTGCTGCACATCGGGCCGCACAAGACCGGAAGCACCGCGATCCAGGTCTCCCTCCACGAGGCCCGCGACGCCCTCGCCGCGCACGGCGTCCACTACGCCGGCAAGAAGGTCCGTCCGCGCAAGGCGGTGTGGTCCATCGGCGTCCGGGTGCGCCCCGCCGGCACCCCGCGCCCCTCCGAGAAGAACTGGCGGAGGCTGGTCGACGAGGTGGCCGCCGCCGGGGACCAGCGCGTCTGCATCAGCAACGAGGACTTCGGCCGGGCCACGCCCAAGCAGATCCGCAGGATCGTCGGCGAGCTCACCGGGGACGACGCGCACGTCGTCGCCGTCGCCCGTCGTCTCGACCGCTACCTCCCGTCGCAGTGGCAGGAGCGGGTCAAGGCCGGTGACAGCCGGTCGTACGACGAGTGGCTGCGGGTGGTCCTCGAGCCGCAGGTCGGCGACTACTCGTGGGACCGCCGCGACCCGGAGTACTCCTGGGACCGCACCAACGTCTGGTACGCCCACGACACCGAGGCGCTGGTGCGTCGGTGGACCGACGTCATCGGGCCCGACCGGTTCACCCTGATTGTCAGCGACGACCGCGACCGCCAGCTGCTCCCCACGACGTTCGAGCGGATGCTCGGCCTCCCGGCCGGGACGCTGCAGCTCTTCCCGGACCGGTCGAACCGGAGCCTCACGTGGGCCGAGGTCGAGCTGGTCCGCGCGGTCAACGAGCTCCTCACCGCACGAGGCGTGCCCCGGCCGCAGCTGCAGTCGATCGTCTCCCGCGGCATCGTGCGTGCGTTGCAGGAGCGCCCGGGGGAGCAGTCCGGGCCCCGGACCCCCCCGCTGCCCGACTGGGCGGCGGAGATCGTCCGCGAGCGCAGCGCCGCCCGCCTCGCGGTGATCCGCGACCTCGGAGCCCACATCGTCGGGGACCCCGACTCGCTCATGGTCACCGATGAGGGGTCCGAGGGTGACCTCGCCGACCCGCC
The DNA here is from genome assembly GCF_042653125.1 of Nocardioides sp. GCM10023255. Taxonomy (NCBI): domain Bacteria; kingdom Bacillati; phylum Actinomycetota; class Actinomycetes; order Propionibacteriales; family Nocardioidaceae; genus Nocardioides; species Nocardioides sp. GCM10023255. The sequence continues at coordinate 350,107 of NZ_JBHSHU010000001.1, read as the reverse complement.
GCGGGTCTCCGCGGCCACCGCGGCCGCGGCGCTGGCCGGAGCGCTGGACCGCGTGGGCGGACCCGGATCGCAGGATCGGGACGTCCCGGACGCGGACGCCACGCCCGAGGAGGAGTGACGCAGGTCTCGCTCGCCGCGCAAGAGTGATTGAATCGGGCCCATGGTCTCGTTGATGCGAAAGGCAGCTGCCCGCCTCGGTGGCAACGAGCCGGCGCCTGCGCCGGCACCCGCCCCGCCGAAGAAGCCCAAGTACCCGCTCGACTACGATCCGGCGGCCTGCGAGGTGATCGACCTCGTCAAGCCGTACACCATGACCAGCCACGAGAAGCTCTACGCGCTGATCACCGCGGTCCGCTACGTCGTGGACGCCCGGGTCGAGGGGGCGCTGGTCGAGTGCGGCGTCTGGCGCGGCGGGTCCATGCACGCCATCGCGCGGACCCTGGACGAGCGGGGCGTGCACGACCGCGAGCTGCACCTCTTCGACACGTTCCAGGGGATGACCGAGCCCACCGAGCGCGACCGCAAGATCAAGGGTGACCGCCGCGCCGACGAGCTGCTCGAGACCTCCGCGAAGAACACGTGGGTCTGGGCGGTCGCGTCCATCGAGGACGTCCGCGAGGGGCTGCAGACGCTGCCCTACCCCTACGAACGCTTCCACCTCGTCAAGGGGCCGGTCGAGGAGACCATCCCCGAGCACTGCCCCGAGAAGATCGCGCTGCTGCGCCTGGACACCGACTGGTACGAGTCGACCCGGCACGAGCTGGAGCACATGTACGACCGGCTGCAGCCGGGCGGCATCCTCATCATCGACGACTACGGCACCTGGCAGGGCTCCAAGGAGGCCACCGACGAGTTTGTGGCCCGGCTCGACAAGCCCCTGATGCTGATGCGTGCCGGGCGCTCCCGGATCGCGGTCAAGCCCGGCTGACCCGGTCCCGGCGCGCCGGCGCGGTGTCGGCCACGTCACTCCCGGACCCGTTCCGTCGCGTGCGGGACGGGGCGTAGATTCGGTGGTGGTTCCACCTCGGGAACACCACGCACGAACGAGCACACGTCCGGTACCCACCCCGGCCTCCGCGGAGCACGATCCCGCGGGGGTGGTCGGAGGGACTGGAACGAAAGGTTCGCACCATGACGAAGGCACCTGTGCGCCTGCGGGTGGGCGTCGTCGGCGCAGGTCGCGTCGGGGCCGTCCTCGCAGCCGCTCTCGGCGGAGCCGGCCACCACGTCGTGGCCGCCGCCGGCGAGTCCGACGCCTCACGGCTCCGCATCGCCGAGCTGCTGCCCGGCGCCGCCAACGAGAAGCCGACCGCGGTCGCCCGCTCCTGCGACCTGCTGCTGCTCACGGTCCCCGACGACATGCTGCCCAACGTCGTGACGATGCTGGCCGCCAGCGGCGCGATCCACGAGGGCCAGTACGTCGTGCACACGTCCGGCCGGCACGGGCTGGCCGTGCTGGAGCCCGCTGCCTCGGTCGGGGCCCGGGTGATCGCCCTGCACCCCGCGATGACCTTCACCGGGACCGCCGTCGACCTGCCGCGCCTCGCCGGCTGCGTCTTCGGCCTCACCGCTCCGGCCGGCGAGCGCGCCGTGGCCGAGAGCCTGGTCGCCGACCTAGGCGGCCGGCCGATGTGGGTGCCCGAGGAGATGCGCACGCTCTACCACGCCGCGCTCGCCCACGGCGCCAACCACCTGGTCACCCTGGTGACCGAGGCGATGGAGATGCTCACCGCCGCCGGTGCCGACGACCCCGCCGGCACGCTCCGCCCGCTGCTCACCGCCGCCCTCGACAACGCCCTGCAGCAAGGCGACGCCGCGCTGACCGGCCCGATCGTCCGCGGCGACGTCAACACGGTGCGCGCCCACCTGGCCGACATCGGCGCCAACGCGCCCCAGACCCTCGCGTCGTACGTCGCCCTGGCCCGCGCCACGCTCGACCGGGCGGTGACCGACGGACGGGTGCTGCCGATCCGGGCCGCCTCGATCCGGCTCGCGCTCGACGAGGCCGTGGCTCCCGCCGCCCGGAACCGGATCACGCTGCCGTGACCGGGACGCCGGTCCTCGCCACCACGCGCGAGGAGCTCGCCGCGCTGCTCGCGCCCGCGCGTGCCGAGGGGCGCCGGGTGGGCCTCGTGCCCACCATGGGGGCGCTGCACGAGGGGCACGCCAGCCTGGTCCGGGTCGCCCGTGAGCACGTCCCGGACGGGCCGGTGGTGGTCTCGATCTTCGTCAACCCGCTGCAGTTCGCCGCCGGCGAGGACCTCGACCGCTACCCCCGCACCCTCGAGGCGGACCTGAAGGTCTGCGAGCGCGAGGGGGTCGACGTGGTCTTCGCGCCCTCCGTCGAGGAGGTCTACCCCGGCGGGGACCCGCAGGTCACGGTCGAGCCGGGTCCGCTGGCCGACGTCTTCGAGGGCGCGACCCGCCCCGGTCACTTCCGCGGCGTGCTGACCGTCGTCGCCAAGCTCTTCGGCCTCGTCCGTCCGGACGTGGCGGTCTTCGGTGAGAAGGACTACCAGCAGCTGGTCCTGATCCGCCGGATGGTGCTCGACCTGAACATGGGGGTGACGGTCGTCGGCGCGCCCACGCAGCGCGAGGTCGACGGGCTCGCGCTGTCCAGCCGCAACCGCTACCTCGAGGGGGAGCAGCGTGAGCAGGCGGTCGGGCTGAGCCGCACCCTGCTCGCCGCCCGCGAGGTCTCCGAGTACGGCCCCGACGTGGCGCTCGACTCCGCGCGTGCCGAGCTGCGCCGGTCCCTCGGCGTCGACCTCGACTACCTCGCCCTCGCCGACCCCGGGCTCGGCGAGCTGCCCGCCGACGTACCCGCCGGCACCGAGGCCCGCATCCTCATCGCGGCCCGCGTCGGCGGCACCCGCCTGATCGACAACATGCCCATCACGCTCGGGTCGGGCCCTGAGCGCCGCCAGCCGAAGGACTCCTGATGCTCCGCACCATGATGAAGAGCAAGATCCACCGCGCCACGGTCACCCAGGCCGACCTGCACTACGTCGGCTCGGTGACGGTCGACGAGGACCTGCTCGACGCCGCGGACCTGCTGCCCGGGGAGCTGGTGCACGTCGTCGACATCACCAACGGCGCCCGGCTGGAGACGTACACGATCGCCGGCGAGCGCGGCTCCGGGGTGATCGGCATCAACGGCGCCGCCGCCCGCCTGGTGCACCCCGGTGACCTGGTGATCCTCATCGCCTACGGCCAGATGGAGACCGCCGAGGCGAAGACGCACCAGCCGCACGTGGTCTTCGTGGACGCCGACAACCGCGTGCTGGCGACCGGCAGCGACCCGGCCGAGACCTTCGACGGCTCCGGTCTGGTCCGGGGGGACCTCACCGCCGCCCGATAGCCTTCACTCGTGAACGGCAGAGCGGTCGACGCCCCCGTACGCCGGGTACCCGGCCGCCTGAGCGCGCCGCCCCCCGGGTGGACCACGACCGCGGACGTGGTGGTCGTCGGCTCCGGGATCGCCGGGCTCACCGCCGCCCTGCGGCTGCGCGACCGGGTGGCCAAGGTCCTCGTCGTCACCAAGGACGTCCTGGCGGCCGGCTCCACGCAGTGGGCGCAGGGCGGCATCGCCGCGGCGCTCGGGCCCGAGGACACCCCCGCGCAGCACGAGCACGACACGCTCGTCGCCGGTGCCGGGGCGTGCGACCTCGACGCCGTCCGGGCCCTGGTCACCGAGGGTCCCGAGGCGGTCCGGGAGCTGATCGCGCTCGGCACCCGCTTCGACCACGACCCCGACGGGGTGCTGTCGCTGACCCGCGAGGGCGGCCACCACCGCGACCGGATCGCCCACGCGGGCGGCGACGCCACCGGCGCCGAGATCCAGCGCGCGCTCATCGCCGCCGTCGAGCAGGCCCCGGAGATCGAGGTGATCCAGCACGCGCTGGCCGTCGACCTGCTGCTCGACGCCGAGGGGGGCGTCGCCGGCCTGACGCTGCACGTGATGGGCGAGGGCCAGCGCGACGGCGTCGGCGCCGTGCACTGCCGCGCGGTCGTGCTCGCCAGCGGAGGCCTGGGCCAGGTGTTCTCCCAGACCACGAACCCGTCGGTCGCGACCGGTGACGGCATGGCGGTCGCGCTGCGGGCCGGTGCGGCGCTGCGCGACCTCGAGTTCGTGCAGTTCCACCCGACGGTGATGTACCTCGGTCCCGCGTCGCGGGGACAGCAGCCGCTGATCTCGGAGGCGGTGCGCGGCGAGGGTGCGTTCCTGGTGGACTTCGAGGGCAACCGGTTCATGCAGGGCGTGCACGAACTCGCCGACCTCGCGCCGCGCGACGTGGTCGCCAAGGCCATCACCCGGCGGATGAACGAGACCGGCCACCCGCACATGTGGCTGGACGCGCGGCACCTCGGCGCGGCGTTCTGGGAGCGGCGGTTCCCGACCATCCTGGCCACCGCACGGTCCCACGGCGTCGACCCGGTCACCGAGCTGATCCCGGTCGCGCCGGCCTGCCACTACGCCTCGGGCGGGGTCCGCACCGACCTGTGGGGCCGCACCAGCGTGCCCGGCCTCTACGCCACCGGGGAGGTCGCGTGCTCGGGCGTGCACGGCGCCAACCGGCTCGCCTCGAACTCCCTCCTCGAGGGGCTGGTCTTCTCCCGGCGGATCGCGAGCGTGCTGCCCGGGGAGCTGCGGCCCCGGGCCGAGCCTGCTGACGACACCCGCACGGCCGGCCTGGTGCCCGGCTCGGTGCGCCGCGAGCTGCAGGAGGTGATGACCTCCCGCGTGGGCGTGCTGCGCAGCGCCGACGGGCTGGCCGAGGCGGCCCTGCTCCTCGACAAGCTGGCCGGGGCCGGGGCCGACGAGGTCAACCAGGAGTCGTGGGAGACCACCAACCTGCTCACGATCAGCGTCGCGCTGGCGGGCGCCGCCGCGCTGCGCGAGGAGACCCGGGGCTCGCACTGGCGCGAGGACTTCCCCGCCCGCGACGACGCCGGCTGGGCGGGACACCTCGACGCCGTGATGGCCGACGGCGAGACCACGCTCGACTTCCACCCGGCCGCCGCCACCGACCAGTCCGCCTGAGGAGAACCGCCGTGACCGCCCGCACGCCGTACGACGCCCTGCCGCCCGCGCTGCTCGCCGAGCTGGAGGACGCCGGCCTGGACGCCAAGGCCGTCTACGACGCGATCGTGGCCGCCGTCGCCGAGGACCTCCCCGGCGACGACGTCACGAGCGTCGCCACGATCCCCGCCGACGCCCGCGGCGTCGCCGACTTCGGCGCGCGGGAGCCCGGTGTCGTGGCCGGCCTGCCGGTCGCCGCGATGGTCTTCCACTACGTGATGGGCGACGAGGTCACCGTCACCGACCGGCTCCCCGACGGCACCCGCGTGGTGGCGGGCGACGTGGTGATGCGGGTCGCCGGGCCGACCCGCGGCCTGCTCACCGCGGAGCGCACCGCACTCAACTACGCCTCGCACCTGTCCGGGGTGGCCACCGCCACCGCGGCCTGGGTCGAGGCCCTGCAGGGGACCCGCGCCCGGGTCCTCGACACCCGCAAGACGCTGCCGGGCTACCGCGCCCTGCAGAAGTACGCCGTGCGCTGCGGCGGCGGCGTCAACCACCGGTTCAGCCTCTCCGACATGGCGATGGTCAAGGACAACCACGTGGTGGCCGCGGGCGGCGTGGTGCCCGCGTTCCACGCCGTGCGGGCGGCGTACCCGCACCTCGAGGTGGAGGTCGAGGTCACCGACCTCGACCAGCTGCGCGAGCTGCTCGAGGTCGGCTGCGAGCGGATCCTGCTCGACAACATGGACACCGCGACCATGGCCGAGGCGGTGCGGCTGGTGGAGCGGGCGGGGGCCTCCGGTCGGGTCACCCTGGAGGCCAGCGGCGGGCTCACGATCACCCGGGCGCGGGAGGTGGCCGAGACCGGCGTTGACTTCATCTCGGTCGGCGCGCTCACCCACTCGGTCGTGGTCCTCGACCTCGGCATGGACCTCCAGGAGGCATAGACCGCGTGGCGCTCCTGGCGGCCGACATCGGCAACAGCCACACCGTCCTCGGCATCATCGAGGACGGCGTGGTCGTGGCCGACTGGCGGATCGCCACCGAGGAGCGGCGTACCTCCGACGACTGGTCGGTCGTCCTCAAGGGCCTGCTCGACGACGACCTCGCGCGGATCGACGGGATCGCGGTCTGCTCGACGGTCCCGGCGGTGCTGCACGAGTGGCGCGAGATGCTGGCCGGCCACTTCCCCGACGTGTCCAGCGTCGTGGTCGAGCCCGGGGTGCGGACCGGGGTCCCGGTGCTGATGGACAACCCGCGCGAGGTCGGCTCGGACCGCATCATCAACGCCCTCGCGGCCGCCACGGACTACGGCGGGCCCGCCATCGTGGTCGACTTCGGGGGCACCGCCACCACCTTCGACGTGGTCAGCGAGCGCGGTCAGTACGTCGGCGGGGCCATCGCGCCCGGCATCGAGATCTCCCTGGAGGCGCTCGGTCGCCGGGGTGCCCAGCTGCGCAAGGTCGAGCTGCTGCGCCCCCGCGCGGTGATCGCCAAGAACACCGTCGAGGCGCTGCAGTCCGGCATGGTCTTCGGCGTCGCCAGCCAGGTCGAGGGGGTCGTCGCGCGGATGATCGCCGAGCTCGGGGCCGAGCCGGCCGACGTCCGCGTCATCGCGACCGGCTACCTCGCGCCGCTGGTGATCGGCGAGTGCCGCTGCTTCGACGAGCACGTCCCCTGGCTCACCCTCCGCGGCCTGGAGCTCGTCTTCGAGCGCAACCGCTGACGCCGGCCGCGGTCTCGTGTGACCCGTGCGTCCACAGCCCTGGACCGGGTGGTTTCGGACGGGTGGCCGGGCGGGCATTGCTCCTGTGACGCAGACCATGCACAGGAGCACGTATGTACGGGGAACCCAGCAGGATCCGGGAGGTGGCCGCCCGCCTCGAGAGACGGGCCGACCAGCTCAGGACCGAGGCCGACGAGCTGCACGAGGCGAGCCAGGAGGTCGGCTGGACCTCCGTGGCCGCGGACCGGATGCGGGAGCAGGCGCGGCTGCGTCGCGACGAGCTCCGCGGCGTCGCCCGCGAGTACGACGAGGCCGCGCAGAAGGTCCGCGAGCACGCGGCCGAGGTGCAGCGGCTGCTCGACCTCATCGCCAGCATCGAACGGCAGGTGCGCTCGATCATCAGCGGCGCCCTCGACCGGCTGCAGGGGGCGCTGTCCGACCTCGCCCACGGCATCAAGGACGCCCTCACCCCGGGTGAGGAGTCCGACCGGCGGCTGGCGAACCTCGACACCCCGCCACCGGGCCACAGGGACTGGCTCGACATGCCCGACGTCGTCCCGGGGATCCGGCTGTGAGCCCGGTCGTGCGGGTCCGGCCGGCAGCGCCCGGCCCCGACGTCCCGCTGGTGCCGTTCCGGGTCACCCTCCGCCTCGACGAGCTCGTCCTGGCGGCCCGGATCGCCGACCTGCCCCTCCCGGTCCGCACCGACCGCCTCATGCGCGAGGACCGGTTCAGCGACCGGTTGGCCGGCACCCCCGCCAGCGAGGCCCGCGCGGTCCTCGCGGCGGCGCTCGCCCGGGTCGAGGACGACGGGCCCGACGGGGCGCGGGCGTCGTTGACCGCCCGGGGCCTGCTCGGGGGCGACACCGTCGACGTCGGCGTCGTGGCCGCGCTGTCCGTGCTCGCCGCGGGCCCGCTGGGGGCGCTCCTCGACGTGGCCCTGGTCCGCGCGGAGGGAGACCTCCGCCTGCGCTCGTGGTTCGGGGCCGCCCCCTCGACGGTCGCCCAGCTCTCGACCACCGACGGGCTCGAGCACGAGCTGGCGTGGTTCGCGCCCGCGCTGTGGGTCTCGCAGGTCACCCGCGCCGTGTCCGTCGAGCCGTGGGTGCCGCGCCCGGCGCCGCTCGCGCTCCCCGACTTCGTGTCGCTCCCGAGCGAGCTGCTCGCCGGCAGCGAGAAGGCCCACCGCGAGCGGCGAGCCGACCTGGTTCCCGCGCTCGCGGCGACGTACGCCGGCCGCGTCCGGCTCGGCGACGCGCGGGCGGTCCGCGCCGCCGACCCCGACGAGGTGCTGAGGCTGCTCAGCACCCTCGGCACCGCCACCCGCGGACGGCTGCGGATGGCCACCCGGCGCCGCGACCGCGAGGACGCCGACCCGGCGGTCGCCTCGTGGCTCCTGCTCGACGACGGCTGGCACGAGCTGCGACCCGGCCGCGACGCCACGGCGGTGCTGCGCCGCCGTGACGCCCACGACCTCGGGCTGCTCAGCCGGCCCGCCGTCGCCGCGGTGACGGAGGTGGCCGCATGAGCACGCCCGACGTCACGGTGAGCGGGGGTGCCGGCGGCATCGACGCGCGCTACGACGACATCGAGCGCCTCGGCCGGCTCTACGGCGACACGGGCGCGTGGCTGCTCGAGGCGGCCTGGGACGACAAGCTCGAGGCGGCCGACGGCGACCTGCTGGCCTCCGCGATCCTCTCGCCCGGCACGTTCGCCGCCGCCGAGGGGGCCATCGTCGACGCGACGTACGGTCCCCGCGGGCTGGTGGCCAGGGCGCTCGTGATCGAGGCCGAGAGCTTCTGCTTCGTGGCGGTCGTCGAGGTCTACCGCAGCGCCGACGAGCTGCGGCACGGAGTGATCGAGGCGCTGTCCTACGGGCTGGGCTTCGTCGTCGGCGTCGACCTGCCGGGCGTCCTGGTGCTCGGCGGCATCGTCTACGGCGGCCTGCACCTCTCCGGCGTGAGCAACGAGGAGATGATCGCCTTCCTCGAGGACCACCCCGAGATCGCCCAGACACTGGTCAACGGCGGCGGCGGCCTCCTCGACGGCATGTCGGTCAACCCGCTCACCGCCCCGCTGATGGACCTGCTGGGCCTCGACGGCTTCCACCCCGACACGGGGTCGGCGGCCGACGACCTGGGTGACCTGCTCTTCGGCGACCACGCCGGTGACCTGAACGACGACTACCCGTCCACGGAGTTCCAGGACGCCATCGACGCACCCCACGACGTGCAGGACGTCGTCGACGACCTGGGCGTCGTGGCCACCGGCACCCCCCACGGGGTCATCAACGTCCAGCAGGTGGTGGGCCCCGACGGCTCGGTGCGCTACATCGTCCAGCTGCCGGGGACCGACGAGTTCCTCGACGAGCACGCGATCCGCAACATGGGCTCCAACCTCGACCTCATCGCGGGCGACTCCACGGCCTACGCCGATGCGATCCGCCAGGCCATGGAGGCCGCCCACGTGCCGCACGACGCCCCGGTGATGCTGGTGGGCCACTCCCAGGGCGGCATGCAGGCCGCGGCGCTGGCCGGCGACCCCGACTTCGAGTACCACGTCACGCACGTCGTCACCGCCGGGTCCCCGGTCGCCACGTCCGGGATCCCCGACCACGTGCAGGTCCTCAGCCTGGAGAACACCGGCGACGTGGTGCCGTTGCTCGACGGCGAGGCCAACCCGGCGACGGCCCACCACACGACCGTGCAGGCCGATCTCCACAGCGGCAGCTTCGGCGCCGGGCCCGGGCAGAACCACTCCCTGTCCACCTACAGCCAGATCGCCGGCGCGGTCGACGCCAGCGACGACCCGTCGGTCCAGCACTTCGTGGAGTCGTTGCAGCAGCAGGGCTTCCTCGACGGGACGACCTCGAGCTCGACCTCCTTCCAGACCCAGCAGGGGGACCAGGTGCGGCCGGCCGGGCTGCCGATCGGCAGTCTGGTGCCATGAGGTCCCTCCTCCCAGTCCTCGGCTGCGTCCTCGCCCTCGGTGCGTGCAGCAACCCGACGAAGGCCCTTCAGGACCAGGCCGCCTGCCCCGGCCGGACCTGCACCGACGACGCCCGGGACCGCTACGACGCCATCGCCGGGCTGGACCGGGTGACCGGCGTCGAGAGCGTGGCCCGGACCTACGGCCTCGACAAGGGGGCCGCCAGCACCGCCACCGTGCAGGCCTCGGTGCGGGACGACCGCCAGGCCCGGCAGGTCGCCCTCGACGTCCTGGCCGAGCTCGACGCCTGGCCCGACCACGAGCCCTCGACGGCGACCGCGACGGTCAGGGCGGACCCGGTGGTCGACACCGAGTACGTCGGCCGGCAGACCGAGGACCTCTCCAACCCGTACTTCAAGGAGTGCTCACCCGCCGAGTGCGAGCAGGCGCTCACCGACCTGCGGGAGCGCATGCTCGCCGAGATCGACGGCCTGCGCGACGTCAGCGTCGCGGTCCGGGGCGGGACGCTGCGCATCGAGGGGACCACCGACCCCGAGCAGTACTCCCTCGCGGCGGCGGCCGTGCACGGGATGGTCCTCGACACCGCCCTCCGGCTGGCCGACCGGCTCGACGTCGAGATGCGGTCGACCGGCCCGCTCGAGCTCACCCTGCGGCTGCGCGAGGGCCGGGTCTGCGCCCAGGCGCCGGGCACGACCGCGGCGTGCGACGAGGAGAATTCACGACCTTTCGACAATTCCTGACCCGAACTCGCCGTGAACTCGGATCAACTCCTCCTCAATTGGGAAATACTCGATTATCTGGCACACTTTGTCGCGCCGTTAATGACGGCAATTCCTTTCGTGCGAAATTGAATTGAGGAAGAAATGGCGCAGAAGGTCAACATCGTGCTGGTCGACGACATCGACGGAAGCGAAGCGACCGAGACGGTTTCCTTCGGCCTGGACGGCACGTCGTACGAGATGGACCTCAACGACGAGAACGCCGCCCGCCTGCGCGACGCCCTGGCGGAGTTCGTGGGGCACGCCCGCAAGGTCGGCTCCGCCTCCCGGCGCGGTGGCGCTCGTCGCGCCGGCGCGGCTGCCACCGGCGGCCCGAGCGCCAAGGAGATCCGGGACTGGGCCCGCTCGAACGGGTACGACGTGCCCGACCGCGGTCGGGTCTCCGCGGAGGTGCGTGAGGCGTACGACGCCGCGCACTGACCGACCCACCCGCACGCCGAGTCGGCGCTCGTGGACACCGCTGTGTGTCGAGGAGCGCCGACCCGGCGCGTGTCGGGCCCTCGTCGGCGGCCGACCTGCGCCCGTCCGGCCTGTCCTGTTCGCTCTGAGCGGAGCGGAGACCGCGCGCATCCGGGAACGCGTAGGCTGTCGTCGGGGTTAGTTCTCATGTCCGGTCCCGTCGATCCACGAGCGGGACGGCCCCGAGCTCCTGAGGAGAGTTGCAGATGTTCGAGCGGTTCACAGACCGAGCCCGCCGGGTGGTCGTGCTGGCCCAGGAAGAGGCCCGCATGCTCTCCCACAACTACATCGGCACGGAGCACATCCTGCTCGGCCTGATCCACGAGGGGGAGGGCGTCGCCGCCAAGGCGCTCGAGAGCCTCGACATCTCGCTCGAAGCCGTCCGCGCCCAGGTCGAGGAGATCATCGGCCAGGGTCAGCAGGCGCCGAGCGGTCACATCCCGTTCACGCCGCGTGCCAAGAAGGTCCTCGAGCTGTCCCTGCGCGAGGCGCTGCAGCTCGGCCACTCCTACATCGGGACCGAGCACATCCTGCTCGGCCTGATCCGGGAGGGCGAGGGCGTCGCCGCCCAGGTGCTGCAGAAGCTCGGCGCGGACCTCAACCGCGTCCGCCAGCAGGTCATCCAGCTGCTGTCGGGCTTCCAGGGCAAGGAGTCCGCGTCGTCGGGCGCCGCCGCGAGCGGCTCGACCAGCGACGCGCCCTCGTCGTCGCTGGTCCTCGACCAGTTCGGCCGCAACCTGACCCAGGACGCCCGCGAGGGCAAGCTCGACCCGGTCATCGGCCGGGAGCAGGAGATCGAGCGGGTCATGCAGATCCTGTCCCGCCGGACGAAGAACAACCCGGTCCTCATCGGTGAGCCCGGCGTCGGCAAGACGACGATCGTCGAGGGCCTGGCCCAGGACATCGTCAAGGGCAACGTGCCCGAGACGCTGAAGGACAAGCAGATCTACACGCTCGACCTCGGCGCCCTGGTGGCCGGCTCCCGTTACCGCGGTGACTTCGAGGAGCGCCTGAAGAAGGTGCTCAAGGAGATCCGCACCCGCGGCGACATCGTGCTGTTCATCGACGAGATCCACACCCTCGTCGGTGCCGGCGCGGCCGAGGGTGCCATCGACGCCGCCAGCATCCTCAAGCCGATGCTGGCCCGCGGCGAGCTGCAGACCATCGGTGCGACCACGCTCGACGAGTACCGCAAGTACCTCGAGAAGGACGCCGCGCTCGAGCGCCGCTTCCAGCCGATCCAGGTCGCCGAGCCCTCGATCGCGCACACCATCGAGATGCTCAAGGGCCTGCGCGACCGCTACGAGGCGCACCACCGGGTCACCATCACCGACGAGGCCCTGGTCTCGGCGGCGACGCTGGCCGACCGCTACATCTCCGACCGGTTCCTGCCGGACAAGGCCATCGACCTCATCGACGAGGCCGGCTCCCGGCTGCGCATCCGCCGGATGACCGCCCCCGCCGACCTGCGCGAGTACGACGACAAGATCGGCGACGTGCGCCAGCGCAAGGAGGCCGCGATCGACGGGCAGGACTTCGAGGCGGCCGCGCGCCTGCGCGACGAGGAGAAGCAGCTGATCCTGAAGAAGGCCGAGCGCGAGAAGCAGTGGCGCGCGGGCGACATGGACGAGGTCGCGGAGGTCGACGAGGAGCTGATCGCCGAGGTGCTCGCCGTGGCGACCGGCATCCCGATCGTGAAGCTGTCCGAGGAGGAGTCCACCCGGCTGCTCAAGATGGAGGACGAGCTGCACAAGCGCGTCATCGGCCAGGAGGAGGCCGTCAAGGCCCTCTCGCGGGCCATCCGTCGTACCCGCGCCGGCCTGAAGGACCCCAAGCGTCCCGGTGGCTCGTTCATCTTCGCCGGCCCGTCCGGTGTCGGTAAGACCTGGCTGTCCAAGACGCTCGCGGAGTTCCTCTTCGGCGACGAGGACGCGCTGATCCAGCTCGACATGAGCGAGTTCGGCGAGAAGCACACGGTCTCGCGGCTCTTCGGCTCGCCCCCCGGCTACGTCGGCTACGAAGAGGGTGGCCAGCTGACCGAGAAGGTGCGGCGCAAGCCGTTCTCGGTCGTGCTGTTCGACGAGGTCGAGAAGGCGCACCCCGACATCTTCAACAGCCTGCTGCAGATCCTGGAGGAGGGTCGCCTGACCGACTCCCAGGGCCGGGTGGTCGACTTCAAGAACACCGTCATCATCATGACCACCAACCTCGGCACCCGCGACATCGCCAAGGGCGTCAACCTCGGCTTCCAGCAGAGCGGCGACGCGGCGGGGTCCTACGACCGGATGAAGGCCAAGGTGTCGGAGGAGCTCAAGCAGCACTTCCGTCCCGAGTTCCTCAACCGTGTCGACGAGATCATCGTGTTCCCGCCGCTGTCGCAGGAGCAGATCATCTCGATGGTGGACAACATGATCGCGGCGGTCGAGAAGCGCCTCAAGGACCGCGACATGCAGCTCGAGCTGACCCAGCCCGCGAAGAACCTGCTCGCGCAGCGGGGCTTCGACCCGGTGCTGGGCGCGCGGCCGCTGCGTCGCACGGTCCAGCGTGAGATCGAGGATACCCTCGCCGAGAAGATGCTCTACGGCGAGGTCGGCCCCGGCCAGATCGTGCTCGTGGACGTCGAGGGCGAGGGTCCCACCGCGACCTTCACCTTCAAGGGTCAGAAGGTCGGCGCGCTGCCGGACCTGCCGCCGTTCGAGACCGCCGGCGTCGAGCTCACCGGTGGCGAGGGCGCGACGGACGAAGGTGACGAGCCCGGCCCGATCGACGTCCCGAAGTCGCCCGACAACGACTGACCGTTCCCCGCTCAGCCTGCAACGTCATCCGGCCCGGTCGCTCCTGCGACCGGGCCGGATGACGTTCCGGCGGACGTCATGCGGCCCGGCTGCCTCGGCGACCTGTTCGTATGACGTCCCTGGTCAGGGGAGGGCGTAGGTGCCCCGGCCGGTGCGCACGACCAGGCCGTCCTCGACGAGGCCGGCCAGGCAGCGTGCCCGCTGCAGCTCCTCGGACCAGGCGGCGTCCAGGCGGGCCTGGGCGACCTCGCCCTCGGCCTCGCGCAGCACCGCGAGCAGCCGGCCCCGGCACTGACGGTCGGTCCCGGCCCAGGCCTGCACCTTCCGCGGCGGCCCGTCGTACGCCGGGTGGCCGGCCGCGCGCCACGCGCACAGGTCGGCGACCGGGCAGGCGCCGCACCGCGGGTTGGTCGCGGTGCAGACCAGGGCGCCGAGCTCCATGACGGCGACCGACCACGTCGCGGCGGTGGGCTCGTCCTCGGGGAGCAGGTCGGCCGCGAGGGTGCGCTCGGCCTTGGTCACGCTCGCGGCGGGGAACTCGACACCGCTGACCGCCCGGGCCAGCACCCGGCGGACGTTGGTGTCGAGCACGACGTGCCGGCGGCCGTGCGCGAACGTCGCGATGGCGGCCGCCGTGTAGTCCCCGATACCGGGCAGCGCGCGCAGGGCGTCGTAGTCCGCCGGGACCGCGCCCTCGTGGTGCTCGACGATGGCGGTGGCGGCGGCGTGCAGCCGCAGCGCTCGGCGCGGGTACCCCAGCCGGCCCCAGGCCCGCACCGCCTCACCGGTGGGCTCCGACGCGAGCGCGGCGGGTGTGGGCCAGCGCTCCAGCCAGGCCTGGTGGACCGGCAGCACCCGGGCCACGGGCGTCTGCTGGAGCATGAACTCCGAGACCATCACCGACCACGGCGACGCGGTGGCCTCACGCCAGGGCAGCTCGCGGGCGTGGTGGTCGTACCAGTCGAGGATCGGTTCGTGCAGCGCGCTCATCGCCGCCATTGTGAGCGGTCCGCGACCCGTCGCGTGGGGCGGGTCCGGGTGACCTCGGTGTGGCACCGTGAAGCGGGGCCGCGCGCCGCATAGCGTTGCGCCCATGTCCTTCACCCGTGGTCCGCTCCCGGCCCGCGTGTACTGGCGGCGCCGCCTCCTCGTGCTCGGCACGGCCCTGCTGCTGGTGTTCGCGTTCGCGAGGCTGCTGGGTGCCGGGAGCGACGCGTCCTCCGACGCCGACGAGGCCGCCCAGGTCGCCGCCGACCGGACGACCGCGGCCACCGACCCGACCGGGACGGCCACCTCGACCGCCTCGGACGGCAGCACCGGCGGCAGCACGGGCAAGCCCGGCAAGCACCACAGCTCGAAGGCGCCGGTGCTCGCCGAGCCCGACGGGCCCTGCGCCGACTCCGACATCGCGGTGACCCCCGACGTGGAGGACGCGGTCGCCGGACGCGACGTGACCATCGTCCTCGAGCTGCGCACCATCGAGTCCGAGGCCTGCACGTGGCAGGCGTCGCGGAACTCGCTGACCCTCAAGATCTGGTCCGGCAAGGACGACATCTGGACCAGCCGCCAGTGCCCGCGTGCGATCCCCACCAACGACCTGGTGGTCCGGCGGGACACCTCGGCCCGCGTCGCGGTGACCTGGAACGGCAAGCGGTCCGACGACGAGTGCTCCCGGCTCACCGAGTGGGCGCTGCCCGGCTTCTACCACGTCGAGGCCGCGGCGCTGGCCGGTGAGCCCGACGAGGTGCAGTTCGAGCTCGAGACGCCGACGGCGCCCGTCATCACCCGGACGCCCACCCCGCACCAGGCCAAGAACTCGGGCCGCCCCGTGGCCTCGCCGTCGGGCTCGGCGCACTGACGCGCTGTTGCTCGCGGTGAGCGGTCAGACGTAGCGCTCGAGGATGGTCGACTCCGCGAGCCGGGAGAGTCCCTCGCGGACGCTGCGGGCGCGCAGCTCGCCGACGCCCTCGACCGCCTGCAGGTCGTCGATGCCCGCCGAGAGCAGCTTCTGCAGCGTCCCGAAGTGGTCGACGAGGCGGTCGACGACCGACGAGGGCAGCCGCGGCACCTTGGCCAGCAGCCGGTAGCCACGCGGTGCGACCGCGCCGTCGAGGTGCTCGCCGGTGCCGAGGCCGAGGGCCTTCGCGGCAGCCGCCGGGTCGACCAGCTCGGTGGGGGAGAGCGACTCGAGCCGGGTCAGCAGCGCCTCGGGGGTCTTGGTGCGCCGGCCGGCCGGCAGGTAGTCGCGGATGACCAGCTCGCGCTCGGCGTCGACGCCGGTGATCAGCTCCTCCAGCTGCAGCGACAGCAGGCGTCCGTCGGTGCCGAGCTCGAGGACGTAGTCCTCGATCTCGCGGGCGATCCGGGTGACCATCTCCAGGCGCTGGGCGACGACGGCGACGTCCCGGACCGTGACCAGGTCCTCGATCTCGAGGGCGGAGAGGGTGCTGGCCACCTCGTCGAGCCGCAGCTTGTAGCGCTCCAGGGTGGCCAGCGCCTGGTTGGCACGCGACAGGATCTGGCCGGAGTCCTCGAGGACGTGGCGGGTCTCCCCGACGTACGCCGCGATGATCTGCATCGACTGCGACACCGAGATGACGGGGTAGCCGGTCTGCCGCGCGACCCGGTCGGCGGTGCGGTGCCGGGTGCCGGTCTCCTCGGAGGGGATCGTGTGGTCGGGCATCAGGTGCACCGCGGCCCGGAAGATGCGGGTGACGTCCTTGTCGAGGATGATCGCGCCGTCCATCTTGGCCAGCTCGCGCAGGCCGGTGGCGGTGAACGGCACGTCGAGGGTGAACCCACCGGTGGAGATCGACTCCACGGTCTTGTCGTGGCCGAGCACGATCAGGGCGCCGGTGCGGCCGCGCAGGATCCGCTCGAGACCGTCGCGCAGGGCGGTGCCGGGGGCGATGGATGCGAGCGCTGCGCGCAGGCGCAACGTGTCGTCCGAGCGGTCGGTGCCCACCACGCCGTTCCCTCCGTTTCCGGCTGCGGCGTACGTCGGCCGCGTGGCCAGTCTAGGGCGTCCGGGCGTGTCGCCGGACCGGGGCGCGTGGTCGACGCGCCGAGGGCGGCCTCGGACCGGCCTCAGACCCGACGGGGGCCGGTCGCGTTCGTGGCGTTGTCGAGGAGCCGGAGCGCGGCCGCGATGTCGGGCACGGAGACCACGCGCAGCCCGTCGACCACCCGGGTGGCGATCCGGGCCTCCGCGATCCGGGGGATGCCGTCCGCGGGCGGCTCCTCGGGCACCACCGCCACCCGGAACCCGAGCCGGGCCGCCTCGGCGATGCGCTGCGGCAGGTCGCGGACCCGTCGCAGCTCCCCGGCCAGGCCGATCTCGCCCATGGCGACCATCCCCTTCGGGGCCGCTTGACCGCTGGTCGCGGAGGCGATGGCGATCGCGACCGCCAGGTCGCTGGCCGGCTCGGCGATCCGGGCCCCGCCCACGGTGGAGGCGAACACGTCGTGCGAGTGCAGCCGGATCCCGCAGTGCTGCTGCAGCACCGCGAGCACCATCGCCACCCGGGACCCGTCCAGACCCGAGGTGGTGCGGCGCGGTCGCTCGCTGGCGGTGGGGGTGACGAGGGCCTGGACCTCGGCGAGCATCGGGCGGCGCCCCTCCATCGACACGGCGACGCAGGTCCCGGGCACGCGGGCGTGGTGGTTCTCCACGAAGAGCCCGGTGGGGTCGGTGACCGCGCTGATGCCGTCGTTGGACAGGTCGAAGCAGCCGACCTCGTCGACCGGGCCGAAGCGGTTCTTCATGGCGCGGACCATCCGGAGCCGGGAGTTGCGGTCGCCCTCGAAGTGGAGCACGACGTCGACGACGTGCTCGAGCACCCGCGGCCCGGCGATGGAGCCGTCCTTGGTCACGTGGCCCACGATGACGGTCGTGATGTTGCGGGTCTTGGCCACCCGCACCAGGGCGGCGGCCACCTCCTTGACCTGGGTGACCCCGCCGGGGACCCCGTCGACCCCGGGTGCGCCGATGGTCTGGATGGAGTCGACGACCAGCAGGGTCGGGCGCACCTGCTCGATGTGGGTGAGCACGGCCCCGAGGTCGGTCTCGGCGGCCAGGAACAGCTCGTCGTGGACGCCGCCCGTGCGGTCGGCGCGGAGCCGGACCTGCGAGGCGGACTCCTCGCCGGTGACGTAGAGGGTGCGACGCTGGTAGCGCGCGGTCTGGGCGGCCACCTCCAGCAGCAGCGTGCTCTTGCCGACGCCGGGCTCGCCGGCGAGCAGGATCGCGGCACCCGGGACCAGGCCGCCGCCGAGGACCCGGTCGAGCTCGGGCACCCCGCTGGAGCGGAACGTGGAGTCCTCCACCGAGACCTGCCCGATGGGCACTGCCGGACGGGTCACCGGGGTCGCGGCCGCGCGGGTCGAGGGGACGGCGGCGGCCTCCGCCACCGACCCCCAGGCCTGGCACTCGCCGCAGCGGCCGACCCACTTCGAGGTCTCCCACCCGCACTCGGTGCAACGGAAGGTCGGACGCGGCGGCTTCGGCATGGCGGGAACGCTAGGGCACGGCACCGACAGGGCTGCTGCACACGTACGGGTGAACCGGCGGCCGGTCTGGTTATGATCCGCTTGGAACGTTCCAGTCCGGGGGGCGGACGCGACGTGCGGGAGGACGGTCGGATGACGAGGAGCCTGGGGCGCATCCCTGCGCCGCCGCCGACGCTCGCCGACGTGGCCGAGCGCGCTGGGGTCTCGCGCCAGACCGTCTCGAACGCCGTCAACAACCCCGACCTGCTGCGCAGCGACACCCTCGTCCGGGTCCAGGAGGCGATCGACGAGCTGGGCTACTCGCCCAACCGCGCCGCCCGGAACCTGCGGACCAGGGCTTCGCACCTGATCGGGATGCGGATCAACCCCGCGCAGGAGGGCACCGCCAACGCCACCATGGACCGCTTCGTCCACTCGCTGGTGGAGACCTCGGGCGAGGCGGGCTACCACGTGCTGCTGTTCGCCGGCAGCCACCGCGACCCGCTCGACGGGTACGACGACCTGCTGCGCTCGACCGCGGTCGACGCCTTCGTGGTCACCGACACCTACCTGGGCAACCCCCAGGCGGCCTGGCTGGAGTCCCGGCGGGCGCCCTTCGTCGCGTTCGGCCGTCCGTGGGACAACCCCGACGCCACCCACCCGTGGGTGGACGTCGACGGTGCGGCGGGCGCCGACCTGGCCACCACCCACCTGCTCGACCGGGGACACCGGCGGATCGCGTGGATCGGGTGGCGCAAGGACTCGCGGATCGGCGAGGACCGGCGCTCGGGGTGGAGCCGGGCCCTGCGCTCGCGGGACCTGCCCACCACGGGTCTGGCGTCGCGGGTGGAGGACACCGTGGCCAGCGGCCGGGAGGCGAGCGCGGTGCTCCTCGACGAGGCGCAGCCCAGCGCCTTCGTGTGCGCCTCGGACACCCTGGCGATGGGGGTGCTGCACACGCTGGCCGAGCGGGGCCTGGTCCCCGGGCGCGACATCGCCGTCGTCGGGTTCGACGACTCCCAGGTGGCCCAGGTGGTGCCGCCGGGGCTGACCTCGGTGCGCCAGCCGCTGGAGGACGTGGCCGTCGAGGTCGTCAAGGCCCTCGAAGGGCTGCTCGTGCACTCGCACCGCACCAGCTCGGGAGTGCTGCTGACGCCGACGCTCGCGGTGCGCGGGTCGAGCTGAGGACTCACCGCCTGGCAGGAGTCACCGCCTGGCAGGGGTCACCGGCTGGCCGGTGACTCCTGTGCTTGTCGGCCGTTGCACTGCCTGACAAGCACAGGAAGTGGCTGACAACCCTTGGTCAGAAGCGCTTCCACCACAGGTTGACCGCGTAGTCGACCTCGGTGCCCTCGTGCCCGGCCAGCACCTCGTCGGCGACCTCGCGCGCGAACTCGATGCGGACGACGCTCTCCAGGTCCGCCCTCGAGCCGAACGACCAGCGGATGTCCACCGGGACCCGGGTCCAGCCCCGCGTCGACCAGAACCGCTCGACCACCTCGGGGGAGGGCAGGTGGGGGTAGCCGCGCCGGAACCACGCCCCGAACGTCGAGCGGGTGGGGTCGTTGTCGATCACGAACGCCGTGCCGCCGCGGCGTACGACCCGGTCCAGCTCGGCGAGCCCGGGCTCGCAGCCCGGGCCGAAGAAGTAGGCCCACCGGGCGTGCACCACGTCCACCGAGGCGTCCGGCAGGGGCACCGCCTGCGCCGTGCCCTGCAGGACGGACACGGAGGTCAGCCGACGCGTACGCCGGCGCGCCAGGGCGAGCAGGTCGGGGTGCGGCTCGACCCCGACGACCGCCGCGGCGGTCTCGGCGAAGCGCGGCAGGTGGAAGCCCGTCCCGCAGCCGAGGTCGAGCACCGTGCGCCCGGACCAGCCGGGGCCGCCCAGCACGGAGGCCATGGCGGCCTCGAGCCGGCGCTCGGGATCGACCGCGCGGTTCTCGGTCTCGTAGGTGGCGGTGTGCTGCCAGATGTTCGGGCTCGGCACCGCCCCCGACGGGAGGGTCAGAGACGCACCAGGCCGCGCGGCGTCTGCACCTGCGCGGCGATGATGCCGGGCGTGCCGTGCGGCGCGACCCACTCGACCTTGACGTCCTCGAGCGGCGCCTCGACGGTCTCGCCGAGCCACTCGCTCACCCGCTGCGGGTCGCCGGCGATCTCCAGGCAGGCCAAGGAGTACGCCGGGTCCGCGCCGTTGCTCGGGTGCAGCTCCTGCGGGGAGTCCCACTCGATGAAGAACGGCAGCTGGGGGTCGGCGATCAGCCCGTTGATGCCGATCTGCTGCCAGCGCAGCTCGGTGCCGTCGGGGCGGTGCCGGCTGCCGACGGCCGCCTCGCGGCCGAGGCGCTTCTCGACGGTGGTGATGTCGTCGACCGCGACGACCCAGCCGAGCCAGCCGCCACCGAGGGCGGAGCGGGCGCGCACGGCCTGGCCGAACGGGGCCTTGTCGGACGCCGGGTGGTCGAGCACCTCGACGATCTCGATGTAGGTCCCGTCAGCCAGCGGCATGATCATGTTGCGGGTCCCGAAGCGTGGGTGCACGCCTCCGTCGATGAACTCCCGGCCGAGCAGTCCCCCGATGCGCTGGGCGGTGCCGGCGAGGCCATCCGGTCCTGCTGCGTAAGAAAGATGGTCCAGGCGCATGTCAAGCATTCTCGACAACGCGTCCGGGACGCTGCGCAGCGGGGTCGTGGTCTCTTGACGTCGAGACTTCCTGAGACGTTCCTGAGCGGCCCCGGCGACACGCGTCAACGAGGGGCGGCCGCTCGCGTCAGCGAGGATCCGCAGGGTGCAGGGCGAGCGCCGAGCGAGAGCGCACGTGCGCCTCGCAGTGCCGCACCAGCTCGTCGTACGCCGCCTTGCCCATGAGCTCGGTCAGCTCCGGCTCGTGGGTGACGTAGACCGGCTCCACCGCGACGTGCGCCTCGGTGTTCCCGGAGCAGTACCAGTCCAGGTCGTGCCCGCCCGGGCCCCAGCCGCGGCGGTCGTACTCGCCGATCGACACCTCGGTGTAGGTCGTGCCGTCCTGCCGCTCGACCTCCCGGAAGGTGCGCCGGATCGGCAGCTGCCAGCACACGTCGGGCTTGGTCTCCAGCGGGTTGCGACCCTGCTGGAGCGCGAGACCGTGCAGCGCGCACCCGGCGCCGCCCGGGCCGTCCGGCGGGGCGAAGTCGGCCCGGTTGTGGAACACGCAGGCCTGCTGCCCGTCGACCTCGATCGTCAGCGTCTTGCGCTCGCCGTCCTCGTCGGTCTCGATCCAGTCCGACTTCCTGACCTTGCGGCCGGCGGGCTTGAACTGCCACTGGGTCTCGTCGAGCTGGTCGACGTACGCCGCGACCCGCTGCTCGTCGTCCCGGTCGGCGAAGTGCGCGCCGAGCGTGCAGCAGCCGGTGTCGGGGGCGGACTCGTAGATCCCCTGGCAGCCCTGGCCGAAGATGCACATGTAGCTGGAGGTGAGCCAGGTCAGGTCGCAGCGCATGACCTCGGACTCGTCGGCGGGGTTGACGAACTCGACGTACGCACGGGGGAAAACGAGGTCGACTTCTGGCACGCGGCCACACTACGTGCCGGGTAGCGTGGTGCCATGCGTCTGGGCGTCCTCGACATCGGTTCCAACACCGGTCACCTGCTCGTGGTGGACGCCCACGGCGGTGCGGCGCCGCTGCCTGCGTTCTCCTACAAGGAGCCGCTGCGGCTGGCCGAGCACCTCGACGAGTCGGGCGCCGTCACGCAGACCGGCATCGACGCGCTCGCGGCGTTCACCAGCGAGGCGCTGGTGGTCGCCGAGGACAAGGGCTGCGAGGACATGCTGGCCTTCGCGACGTCCGCGGTCCGTGACTCTGTCAACTCCGACGCGGTGCTCGACCACGTGCACGACACCACCGGGGTGCGCATCGAGGTGCTCTCGGGGGAGGACGAGGCGCGGCTGACCTTCCTCGCCGTACGCCGCTGGTTCGGCTGGTCGGCGGGGCGGCTGGCGGTCTTCGACATCGGCGGCGGCTCGCTCGAGATCGCGGGCGGCTCCGACGAGTCACCCGACGTCGCCTGGTCGCTGCCGCTGGGCGCTGCCCGGCTGGCCCGGCAGTTCTTCGGCGGCGGCGCGCCGGACGACGAGGCGATCCGCGGGCTGCGCAAGCAGATCCGCGCGGAGATCGCCCGTGACGCCGGCCACCTGCTCCGGGCGGGCGCCCCCGACCACGCGGCGGCCACCTCGAAGACGTTCCGGTCCCTGGCCCGGATCTGCGGCGCGGCGCCGTCCGGCGACGGTCCGCTGGTGCCGCGCAGCCTCCCGCGCGACGCGATGACGGAGTGGATCCCCAAGCTGGTCGCGATGTCGCCGGACGAGCTCGCGGACCTGCCCGGGGTCTCCCCGAGCCGCACCCACCAGATCGTCCCGGGCGCCCTGGTCGCCGACGCCGTGATGGACATCTTCGGCCTCGACGCGCTCGAGATCTGCCCTTGGGCGCTGCGCGAGGGCGTGATCCTCGAGCGGCTCGACCAGCTCAGCGTGCTGGGCTGACATGGCGCCCCGGATCGGACTCTCCACGGCCTCGGTCTATCCCGAGTCGTCCGCGCACGCGTTCGGCTACGCCGCCCAGCTCGGGTACGACGCCGTCGAGGTCATGGTCGGCATCGACGCCCTGAGCCAGCAGACCTCGGCGGTCAAGCAGCTCTCCGAGCACCACGACATGCCGGTGTGCGCGATCCACGCGCCGTGCCTGCTGTTCACGCAGCGGGTGTGGGGCACCGAGCCGTGGGGGAAGCTCGAGCGCTCGGCCGAGATGGCGGTGGCCGTGGGTGCCGCGGTGGTCGTGGTGCACCCACCCTTCCGCTGGCAGAAGGAGTACGCCCGCGACTTCGTCAACGGGATCGCGGCCCTCGAGGAGTCCACGGGGATCGCCTTCGCCGTCGAGAACATGTACCCCTGGCGGGCCACGACGCGCCGGGGCATGGAGATGTACCTGCCCGGCTGGGACCCCTCGGCCGAGCCGTACGCCAACACCACCATCGACCTCTCGCACGCCGCGATCGCCCGCTCGGACCCGGTCGCGATGGCCGGGCGGCTGGGGGAGCGGCTGCGCCACATCCACCTCACCGACGGCACCGGGTCGGCCAAGGACGAGCACCTCGTCCCCGGGCGCGGCTCGACGGGCGCCGCGGCGTTCCTCGCGCACCTGGCCCGGACGGAGTTCGGCGGGGAGATCGTGGTCGAGATCAACACCCGCAAGTGCAGCAGCCGCGAGGAGCGTGAGCGCGACCTGCTGGAGTCACTGGAGTTCGCCCGCGAGCACTCGGTGGTGCCGACGCCCTGAGGCGGTGGCGGAGTCACCGGTGCACCGGTGACTCCTGAGGTTCTCAGCCGTTGCAACGCCTGAGAACGTCAGGAACCGCCTGGGAAGTGCTGGGCACCACGCCGCCTGCAGAGCATGATCGGCGCATGACGAACCCTGCGGTCGAGGTGCGCGACCTGACGGTCGTGCGCGGCGGCCGCGAGGTGCTGGGTCACCTCGACCTCACCATCGGGGGCGGGGTGACCGGCCTGCTCGGCCCGTCGGGCTGCGGCAAGTCGACGCTGATGCGCTCGCTGGTGGGGGTGCAGGAGCTCGCGTCCGGCACGGTGACGGTCTTCGGCGCCGAGGCCGGCGGCCGCGGGCTGCGCGACCGGGTCGGCTACGTCACCCAGGCCGCGAGCGTGTACGACGACCTCACGGTCGCGGAGAACCTCCTCTTCTTCGCCCGGGTGCTCGGGGCGGGGCGGGCCGCGGTCGACGCCTGCCTCGACGCGGTCGACCTGGGGCCGCAGCGTGGCCAGGTCGTGAGCAGGCTGTCGGGGGGCCAGCGCTCGCGGGTGAGCCTCGCGGTCGCCCTGCTCGGAAGGCCCGACCTGCTCGTGCTCGACGAGCCCACCGTCGGCCTGGACCCGGTGCTGCGCCGGGACCTGTGGGCGCTGTTCCACCGGCTCGCCGACGACGGGGCGGCGGTCTTCGTGTCCAGCCACGTGATGGACGAGGCCGACCGGTGCGACCGGCTGCTGCTGATGCGCGAGGGGCGGATCATCGCCGACGGCACGCCCGCGGAGATCCGCGAGCGGACCGGCACGGCCGACATCGAGTCGGCGTTCCTCGCGCTGGTCGAGGACCCGGCGTGAGGCCCCGGGTCACGCTGGCCGTGGCCGCGCGGGTGCTGACGCAGCTGCGCCGGGACCACCGCACGCTGGCCATGCTGCTGGTGCTGCCGTGCCTGCTCATGTCGCTGCTCTGGTGGATGTACGACGCGTCCGCCCCCGCGACCTTCGACCGCATCGGCCCGGCGCTGCTCGCCATCTTCCCGGTCATCGTGATGTTCCTGGTCACCAGCGTCACCACGCTGCGCGAGCGCTCCAGCGGCACCCTGGAGCGACTGCTCTCCATGCCGATGGGCAAGCTCGACTTCCTGGTCGGCTACGCCCTCGCGTTCGGGCTCGCCGCCGCGGTCCAGTCGGTGCTCGCCGTCTCGGTGAGCGTGGGCCTGCTCGGGCTCGAAGTCCTCGGTCCGGTCTGGCTGCTCACCCTCGTCGCCGTCGCGGACGCCGTGCTCGGCACCGCGCTGGGGCTGTTCGTCTCCGCGTTCGCGCAGACCGAGTTCCAGGCGGTCCAGTTCATGCCGGCCCTGCTGATCCCGCAGCTGCTGCTGTGCGGCCTGATCATCCCGCGCGACCTGCTGCCGGCTTTCCTCGAGCGGGTGAGCGACCTGCTCCCTCTGTCCTACGCCGTCGACGCGATGCAGCACCTCACCACCAGCACGAGCACGGCCGACGTCTGGCAGGACGTCGCCGTGGTCGCCGGCTTCGCGCTGGCCGGGCTGGCCCTGGGCGCGGTCACCCTGCGCCGGCGTACCGCCTGAGAGCGGCCCCGGCGACGCCGGCGGGAGCGCCTCGCCGCTTCGTCGGGAGCGCGAACCACGGCGTAACCTGTGCCGCATGTCCCTGCTCCGTCAGCCGATCCTTCTGCTCGCCCGCAGCGAGAAGGTCAAGAACCTCGTCAGCACCATGCCCGTCTCCTCGGGCATCGTCACCAGCTACGTCCCCGGCGAGACCGCCGAGTCCGCCGTCGACGCCACCGCCCGGCTCGCCGACGACGGGCTGCGGGTGACGCTGGACTTCCTCGGCGAGGACACCCTCGACGTGGAGCAGGCGGAGAAGACGGTCGCGGCCTACCTCGAGGTGCTCCAGGAGCTCTCGACCCGCGGCCTGACCCGCGGCGCCGAGGTCTCGGTCAAGCTCTCGGCGATCGGCCAGGCGCTGCCCGAGGTCGGCGACAAGGTCGCGCTCGAGAACGCCCGCACCATCTGCCGGGCCGCCCGCAACTCCGGCACCACGGTCACCCTCGACATGGAGGACCACACCACCACCGACCGCACGCTGGCCACGCTGCGCGAGCTGCGCAAGGACTTCCCCGAGACCGGCGCGGTGCTGCAGGCCTACCTGCACCGCACCGAGGCCGACTGCCGGGCGCTGGCCTACGAGGGCTCGCGGGTGCGGCTGTGCAAGGGCGCGTACTCCGAGCCGGAGACGGTCGCCTTCCAGGACCGGCTCGACGTGGACAAGTCCTACGTCCGCTGCCTCAAGGTGCTGCTGGCCGGTCAGGGCTACCCGATGATCGCGACGCACGACCCCCGGATGGTCGAGATCGCGTCCTCGCTCGCCAGCCGCTACGGCCGCGCGCAGGGCTCCTACGAGTTCCAGATGCTATACGGCATCCGTCCCGAGGAGCAGAAGCGCCTCGCCGACGCCGGGGAGACCGTGCGGGTCTACATCCCCTACGGCCTCGAGTGGTACGGCTACCTCATGAGACGCCTCGCCGAGCGTCCGCAGAACCTGTCATTCTTCCTGAAGTCCCTGATCTCCAAGAAGTAGCCCAGGAGCGGCCGCAGACATGACGCAGCAGGCGCAGACCGCCATCCTCGGCGCAGGCGTGATGGGGGAGACGCTGCTCTCGGGCCTGGTCCGCGCCGGGCGCCGGGTCGACAACCTGCTGGTCGGTGAGAAACGCCCCGAGCGGGCCCGGGAGCTCGAGGAGCGGTACGGCGTCGCCGTCGTCTCCAACGTCGAGGCGGCCCGCAAGGCCGACACCCTCGCCCTGGTCGTCAAGCCCCAGGACATGGGCGACCTGCTCGCCGAGATCGCCGGCGAGCTGCGCCCCGGGCAGCTCGTGGTCTCGCTCGCTGCCGGCATCACGACCGGCTTCATCGAGGCCCGGGTGCCCGAGGGTGTCGCGGTGGTCCGGGTCATGCCCAACACGCCTGCGCTGGTCGACGAGGGCATGGCGGCGATCTCGCCCGGCTCGCACTGCGACGACAGCCACCTCGCGGAGGCCGAGGCGCTGATGGCCTCCGTCGGCCGCGTGCTGCGGATCCCCGAGCGGCAGCAGGACGCGGTCACCGCGATCTCCGGCTCGGGTCCGGCCTACATCTTCTTCGTGGTCGAGTCGATGATCGAGGCGGGCGTCCACCTCGGGCTGCCCCGCGCCACCGCCACCGACCTGGTCGTCCAGACCGTCGTCGGCTCGGCGAAGATGCTGCGCGAGACCGGCACCCACCCCGTGGTGCTCCGCGAGCAGGTCACCTCGCCGGCCGGCACCACCGCGGCGGCGCTGCGCGAGCTCGAGATCCACAAGGTCCGTGCGGCGTTCCTCGCTGCGATGGAGGCCGCACGCGACCGCTCGCGGGCCCTCGCCGAGGGGTCCTGACCCCGGCCGAGCCTGCGAGACTGGCGGCCATGGAGACGTTCCGCACGCCCGAGGACCGCTTCGCCGACCTGCCCGGCTTCCCGTGGGAGCCGCGGTATGCCGAGGTCCCCGACGGCGACGGCGGCACCCTGCGGATGGCGTACGTCGCTGCCGGCCCCGCCGACGGGCCGGTGGCGCTGCTGCTGCACGGAGAGCCCACCTGGTCCTTCCTGTACCGCCACGTGATGGCCGTCCTGGCCGACGCAGGCGTCCGGGTGGTCGCACCGGACCTGGTCGGCTTCGGACGCTCGGACAAGCCGACCCGCGCCGAGGACCACTCGTTCGCCCGCCACGTCGAGTGGGTCCGGGCCCTCGCCCTCGACCACCTCGACCTGCGCGACGTGACCCTGGTCGGGCAGGACTGGGGCGGCCTGATCGGGCTGCGCCTGGTCGCCGAGCACCCGGACCGGTTCGCCAGCGTCGTCGCCGCCAACACCGGCCTCCCCACGGGCGACTTCGACATGCCCGAGGTCTGGTGGATGTTCCGCAAGGCCGTGGAGAGGGCCGAGGTGCTCGACATCGGGCGGCTGGTCGCCGCCGGCTGCGTGCGCGGCCTCGACGCCGCGACCCGGGCGGCCTACGACGCGCCGTTCCCCGACGAGGCGTCCAAGGTGGGCCCGCGGGTGATGCCCACGCTGGTGCCCACCCGGCCCGACGATCCCGCGACCGAGGCCAACCGTGCCGCGTGGGAGGTGCTGACCCGGTGGGACCGGCCGTTCCTGACCGCGTTCAGCGACGGCGACCCGATCACCGGCGCGATGGCGCCGGTCCTGCGCAAGCTCGTGCCCGGCACCCGCGGGCTCGACCACCCGGTGATCGCGGACGCCGGCCACTTCCTCCAGGAGGACGCCGGGGAGGAGCTCGGTCGCGTCGTCGCCGGCTTCATGGCGTGAGCCCCCGCCGATCCAGGTGCACCCGCCAATCCAGGTGCAGCTGGATCGGCCCTGCTGGAAGGATCGCCGCATGACGAGCCTCCACCACCGGGTCGAGGGATCCGGCCCCACCGTCCTCCTGCTGCACGCGGGCGTCGCCGACCTGCGCATGTGGGACACCCAGGTCGACGAGCTGGTGCCCGGCCACTCGGTGGTCCGTTGCGACCTGCGCGGCTACGGCCACACCCCTCTCGAGGCGGGCACCTCCTACTCCGACGCCGGGGACGTCCTGGCCCTGCTCGACGAGCTCGGCGTCGAGCGCTGCACGGTGGTGGCCGCGTCGTACGGCGGCTGGGTCGCGCTCCAGGTCGCCTCCGCCGCCCCGGACCGGGTGGAGCGGCTCGTCCTGCTCGATGCGCTCGCCGAGGTCGCCGAGCCCGACGAGCGGCTGCGGTCGTTCTGGCAGGAGGAGGGCGCGCTCGTGAACGCCGGCGACCTCGAGGCCGCCACCGACCTGAACGTCGCCACCTTCCTGGGGCCGGACGCCCCCGACGACGCCCGTGAGCTGCTGTGGAAGATGCAGCGCGGGATCCTCGGCAACCAGGTCGCCGCCGGCGAGGTCGAGAACGCCGAGCTCCCCGTCGACCTCGCGCGGCTGACGATGCCGGTCACCGTGGTCGCCGGTGCGCACGACCTGCCGTTCTTCGTCGAGACCGCGCGCGAGCTGGCCCGGGTGCTGCCCGACGCCGAGCTGGTCGAGCTGCCCTGGGCCGGTCACCTGCCCTCGCTCGAACGGCCGCTCGAGACCGCCCACCTGGTCCGCGCGGCGCTGCTGGACTGACCGGGCTCAGCCGAGCCCGATCGCGGCCTCGGCGGCGGCGAGCACCGGCGCGGTGACCTCCCGGCAGCGTGCCGCGCCGGCGGCGTACACCCCGGTGACGTAGGCCGGGTCCGCGGCCAGGTCGGCGTACCTCTTCTGCAGGGGCTCGAGCTCGGCCACGACCGCATCGGTCACCGCCTTCTTCAGCGCGCCGTACGTCGTGATCCCCGCCGCCGAGCCGCCGCAGGCCGTCAGGATCTCGAGCAGGTTGGTCACGCCGGGCTTGGCGTCCCGGTCCGCGCGCACCGCGGACGCGCCGGTGTCGGAGTCGGTGACCGCGCGCGACACCTTGCGGCGGACCACGTCGGGCGGGTCGAGCAGGAAGACCGAGCCGGCGGCGTCGGCCGACTTGCTCATCTTCCGGGTGGGGTCGGCGAGGTCCATGACCCGGGCGCCGACCGCCGGTGTGGCGATCTCGGGGACCGTGAACACCTCCCCGTAGGCCCGGTTGAAGCGCAGCGCGAGGTCACGGGTCAGCTCGACGTGCTGGCGCTGGTCGTCACCCACCGGCACCACGGCCGGCCGGTAGAGCAGGATGTCGGCGGCCATGAGCACCGGGTAGGTGTAGAGCGACACCCGGCTGGAGGCGGTGCTCTTCTCCTTGAACTGGATCATCCGGCCGAGCTCGCCGGTGTAGGCCGTGCACTCCAGCAGGTAGGCGAGGGACGTGTGGGCCGGCACCTGGCTCTGCCGGAACAGCGTCGCCCGGTCCAGCCCGACGGCCAGCAGCAGCGTCGCCATCTCGAGGGTCCGCGACCGGAGCCGGCCCGGGTCGTGGGCGGTGGTCATCGCGTGCAGGTCCGAGAGGCCGTAGTAGGCGTCGTCCTGGTCCTGCGCCATCGGCCGCAGCGCGCCGAGCAGGTTGCCGAGGGTCAGCCGGCCGGACGGGGTCAGCAGCGAGAGGCGGCGGGTGGGGGCAGTGGTCATGGTCGTTCTCCTGGGGTGAGGGCCCCGGGGCGACCAACGGTCCGCACGGACCTGGAGATGGGAACGGCCGCCTCGAGGGCGGCCGGTGAAGTGCGTGCTTCGAACGGGGTCCGCCGTCAGGCGGGCCACCACTGGTGGGTCGGGTTCGTCAGCACGCCCCCAGTCTGGCACGGGCCCACCGTGTGGCGCGACCCTCGTGGGTGCCCTGGTGGCGGGTAGCGTGCCCCCCATGCCCGAGTGCTCCGGCCCCGCGACGGTCGTGTTCGACAAGTCGCTCACCGAGTACGACTTCGGACCCGCGCACCCGATGTCCCCGATCCGGGTCGACCTGACGATGCGGCTCGCCGAGGAGCTCGGCGTCCTCGACCACGGCCTGCGGCTGGTGCCCGCGCCGATGGCCGACGAAGCCCTGATCGCCACGGTCCACGACCCGCGCCTGATCGAGGCGGTGACCCGGGCCGGCACCGTCCCGGGCGTGCTCGACGAGGAGTTCGGGCTCGGCACCGAGGACAACCCGGCCTTCCGCGACATGCACCACGCCGCGGCCCACATCGTCGGCGCGACCGTCGAGGCGTGCCGACAGGTCTGGACCGGTGAGAGCCTGCACTCGGTCAGCATCACCGGCGGGCTCCACCACGCGATGCGGGACCGGGCCAGCGGGTTCTGCATCTACAACGACGTCGCGGTCGGCATCCAGCACCTCCTCGACCACGGGGCGGAACGGGTCGCGTACGTCGACATCGACGTCCACCACGGGGACGGCGTCGAGCGGATCTTCTGGGACGACCCTCGGGTGCTGACGATCAGCCTGCACGAGACCGGCCAGATGCTCTTCCCCGGGACCGGGTTCCCCACCGACGTGGGCGGCGAGGAGGCCCGGGGCAGCGCCGTCAACGTGGCCCTGCCCCCGGGGACGGGCGACGCCGGCTGGCTGCGCGCCTTCCACGCGGTCGTCCCGCCGCTGGTGCGCGAGTTCGCCCCGGACGTGCTGGTCACCCAGCACGGGTGCGACTCGCACATCGAGGACCCGCTGGCGCACCTGATGCTGACCGTCGACGGTCAGCGCGCGGCGTACCTGGCGCTGCACGACCTCGCGCACGAGGTGACCGGCGGCCGGTGGGTCGTGACCGGGGGTGGCGGGTACGCCCTGGTCGAGGTCGTGCCGCGCGCCTGGACCCACCTGCTGGCGGTCGTCGCCGGGCGCCCCCTGGACCCCGCGACCGACACCCCGGACGGTTGGCGGGCCTACGTCCGCGACGGCCTGGGCCGGACGCCGCCGTACCGGATGACCGACGGCCGGACCATCGCCTACCGGGACTGGTCGGAGGGGTACGACCCCGAGACCTGGCTGGACCGCGCCATCCACGCCACCCGGATGGAGATCTTCCCCTGGCATGGGCTCGATCCGCTGCCCTGAACGTGCAACAGTGAGACTCAAGTAAAGAATCGGTGGGGGAAGCAAGGGGACACGCCGGGGCAACGCAAGTTGCTTTAGGCAACCCCTTCCCCACGAGTCACATCAGGCTCTATTCTCACCGTGCGCGACGCGTGCATTCACCGGTGGGGAAGCCGGTGGCGGGTCGCAAAGAAAGTCGGTGCACGATGGCTACCAACTCGTCCGGGGACATCTCCGAAGCGAAGTTCCTGACCGTTGCCGAGGTTGCCGCGATGATGCGCGTCTCCAAGATGACCGTCTACCGCCTGGTCCACAACGGCGACCTGCCCGCCGTCCGCGTGGGCCGCTCGTTCCGCGTCCGCGAGGAGGACGCGAACGAGTACCTCCGCAAGAGCTTCTACAGCGCCGGCTGACCTCGTCGTCGTCGATCGATCCAGACCCACATGGTGGACTCGGGCCGCCGGATTCTGCCTGTTCCGGACGGGCCTATAGGCTGTCCGGGTCCTTCGGGTGTTCTCCCGGGGTGACGAACAGTCTTTGAAAGGTGTCCCGTGGGTTCTGTCATCAAGAAGCGGCGCAAGCGCATGGCCAAGAAGAAGCACCGCAAGCTGCTGAAGAAGACGCGCGTCCAGCGCCGCAAGCTCGGCAAGTAAGCCCCCCGTGCGATGGGCAGGGTCGGCAGAGTAGTCCTGGTCACCGGGGTCTCGCGCGACCTCGGCAGACGGTTCGCACGAGCCGTCGCGACCGACCCTGCCGTCGAGCGTGTCATCGGTGTGGACGTGGTCCCGCCGCGCGGCGACGTCGGTGACGTCTCGTTCGTGCGGGCCGACATCCGCAACCCTGTCATCGCCAAGGTCATCGCCAAGGAGGACGTCGACACCGTCGTCCACATGAGCGTGATCTCGACCCCCGGCAGCGCCGGGGGTCGGAACACGATGAAAGAGCTCAACGTCATCGGGACGATGCAGCTCCTGGCGGCCTGCCAGAAGGCACCCGGCCTCCAGCACCTCGTGGTGAAGTCGACGACGACGATGTACGGCGCGAGCAGCCGCGACCCGGCGATGTTCACCGAGGACATGGAGCCGCGCCGGGCGCCGCGCTCGGGCTACGCCAAGGACGTCGCCGAGATCGAGGGCTACGTCCGCGGCTTCGCGCGCCGCCGACCCGACGTCCGGGTCACGCTGCTGCGCGCGGCCAACGTGCTCGGGCCGCACGTCTCGAGCCCGTTGACGTCGTACTTCCGGCTGCCGGTGATCCCGACCGTGCTCGGCCACGACCCCCGGCTGCAGTTCCTGCACGAGCAGGACCTGCTCGCGGTGCTCGGCCACGCGGTCGCCCACGAGGTCCCGGGCACCTTCAACGTGGCCGGTGACGGCGTGCTGATGCTCTCCCAGGCGATCCGCCGTCTGCAGCGGCCGGCGGTGCCCATGCCCGCCTTCGCGGTCGGTGGCGTCGGCTCCGCGCTCCGCTCCGCCCGGCTGGCCGACTTCTCGCCGGAGCAGATCGCGTTCCTGACCTACGGTCGTGGCGTGGACACCCGCGCGATGCGCGAGGTGCTGGGCTTCGAGCCCGCGTTCACCACCGCCGAGGCCTTCGCCGACTTCGCGTCCGCGCTGCCACCGACCGGCGGCCTGTCCGAGAGGGCGCTGGCCGGCCTGGCCCGCGCCCTGCCTCCCGTCGACGAGCCGA
Source organism: Nocardioides sp. GCM10023255 (assembly GCF_042653125.1). Classification (NCBI taxonomy): domain Bacteria; kingdom Bacillati; phylum Actinomycetota; class Actinomycetes; order Propionibacteriales; family Nocardioidaceae; genus Nocardioides; species Nocardioides sp. GCM10023255. The sequence continues at coordinate 317,353 of NZ_JBHSHU010000001.1, read as the reverse complement.
TCGGAGCCGGCCGTGGGTGACGCCGAGATCATCCCTATCGGGACGCGTGGTCGTCCGGGCCGCGGGACGGGCACGCAGCCGTCCTCCGCCGCCCGCAACCTCGCGCCCGGTGCCCGGCCTGCCGCCCGCAAGGCCGTGCGGCCACCGGACCCCCGGCCCGACGACTCCCTCGATGACACCGTCGAGGACATCGCCGAGGACGCCGCACCACCGGCCACCGGGCGCGGCCCGGTCACCACCGAGGAGCGGGCGCCGTTGGCCGGCATCCCCACCGCCGACTGGCTGGCGGCCTTCCAGCACGCCGCCCGCGAGGTCTTCGGCGAGCAGTGGGAGCCGCAGCTCGCCCGCTTCCTGGCCTTCCTGCGCCGTCGGGTGACCGGCGACTACGTGGTCGACGAGTACGGCTTCGACCAGGAGATCGCGCAGCGGTTCTTCATGGCGGCGCTCCGACCGATCGCCGAGAAGTGGTTCCGCATCGAGGTCCGCGGCGCGGAGAACATCCCCACCGACGGCGGCGCGCTGGTGGTCTCCAACCACTCCGGCACGGTCCCGGTCGACGGGTTGATGACGATGGTCTCGATCCACGACCACACCGGCCGGTTCCTGCGGCCGCTCGGCGCCGACCTGGTCTTCAAGCTCCCGTTCGTCAGCACGATGGCCCGCAAGGGCGGGGCGACCCTGGCCTGCAACGAGGACGCCGAGCGGATGCTGCGCGGCGGTGAGCTCGTGGGCGTGTGGCCCGAGGGCTTCAAGGGCATCGGGAAGCCGTACTCCGAGCGGTACAAGCTGCAGCGGTTCGGCCGGGGCGGATTCGTCTCCGCGGCGCTGCGCACCGGCGTGCCGATCGTGCCGCTGGCCGTGGTGGGTGCGGAGGAGATCTACCCGCTGGTCGGGAACATCCCCTCGCTGGCCCGGCTGCTGGGCGTGCCCTACATCCCGATCACGCCGCTGTTCCCGATGCTCGGCCCCCTGGGGCTGGTGCCGCTGCCGTCGAAGTGGCTGCTGGAGTTCGGGGAGCCGATCCGCACCGACGAGTACGACGCCGGCGCCGCCGACGACCCGATGCTGGTGTTCAACGTGACAGACCAGGTGCGCGAGACGATCCAGCAGACGCTCTACACGCTGCTGATGAAGCGGCAGTCGGTCTTCCGCTGACCCGTTGACCGCTGCGGGTCCGGACGGCGCCCGGCGGCTGCGAGCCGGGGGCCCAGGTCAGGGCAAGGCGCAGGTCAGGGCAGTGTGCCGTTGAGCGTGTCGCCGGTGGTGTCGAGCAGCTCGCCCACCCCGTCGGTGACGTCGTCGACCGTGTCGTCGAGACCGGGCAGGCTCGGGTCGTCCGTCGGCTGTGACCCACCGCCGGTGATCCCGTCGGTCAGCGTGGTGATCGGGTCCTTGGTCGGGTCCGTGGGGCTCGGGCCCGTCGACCCGCCGCCGGTGCCCGGGTCGAGCACGCTGCCGGGCGGCAGCGCGTCGGCGCCCACCGGGGGCAGGTGCGGGGAGCCGTTCCGGTGCCCGTGCTCGCCGCGCCGCCCGTGGTGTGCGGAGCCCTGGGGGGCAGCGGTGGGGAGCTGGGACGACGAGGCGGCGAAGACGGGCGGGATCTGGGTGATGCCACCGCCTCCGCAGGTCGGGCAGGCCTGCTGGGCCGCCGTGTCGATCGTGATGAGCACCTGGGCGGCGTGCATCAGCTCGTCGCGCGCCGGCTCCGGGACGAGCGACTCCAGCTCGGTGAGCTGGCCCAGGCTGGTGGCGGTGAAGTCGCGCAGCTTGTCGATCGAGGCCTCGGTGCCGTGCTGGGAGTAGTCGGCCAGCAGCAGGTCGGAGGCCTCGGAGGCCTGGTCGGTGAAGTCGCCGAGGGTGTCCGCGATGGCCTGGTCGTCGCCGAGGTCGCCACCGCGGCTGAGCTCGGTCGCCTCGTCGAGGCGGTCGCCGGCGTTGGCGAGCATGGTCGAGCCCTTCTGGCCCTCACCCACGCTGATGCCGGTGTGGACGTCCTCGATCGCCCGCTTGATCGGGTAGAGGGTGTCGCCCGGCAGGGCGCTCTGGGCCGCCATCGCCATCGAGGTGGTCGCGCCCACGAGCGCGAGTCCGCCGATGGCGGCGGCGACCCGACGCTCGCGCCTGGGCTGCCGGGGCGGGAGGGCGAGTCGCGAGGTGTCCGCGGCTGCGAGCGCGGCCGGTGCCTCGGCCATCAGCCTCTCGCGCAGCGCGCTCACGAACTCCGGTCGGGGCTCGGGGGCCGGCGTCGCGCGCATCGCGGTCACCAGGTCGAGCAGGGGGGCGTACCGTGCGTCGTCGCCACCGGCGGTCGAGGACCCCTCGACCCGGGCCGCGAACTCCTCGGCGCGCCGTCGCGCCGCGAACACGGGTGTCATCGCTTCTGTCCTGTCATCACGTCGGTCGTCGGGCTCCGGAAGTGGAGGCTCGACACCGCCGTCAACGAGGCGTGGGGGCGGGAGGTTACGGCCCGCCCGGACCGGGGGGCAACGAGTGCTGACGTGGCGTTCATCACTCCCGGATCCCTTCGGGCATCAGCTTGGCGAGGTTGCGGACCCCGCGGAGCTGCAGCTGCTTGACGGCGCCGTCGCTGCGGTCGAGGACGGCGGCGGTCTCGGCGATGCTCATGCCCTGCAGGAAGCGCATCACCAGGCAGTCGCGCTGCTCGTCCGGCAGCTGCTGGAGCGCGTCGAGCAGGATCTCGTTGGTGAGCCCAGCGAGGACCGTCTCCTCGGGCCCCTCGGTCGCGTCGTCGTGGAGCCCCATGTCCTCGGTGGTGAGCTCGAGGCGGGTCCGTCCGGCCTTGAAGTGGTCGGTGGCGAGGTTGCGGGCGATCGTCATCAGCCAGGCACCGAAGTCCTTGCCCTGCCAGCGGAAGCTGGTCATGCTCCGCAGCGCCCGGAAGAAGGTCTCGGAGGTCAGGTCCTCGGCCAGCGTCGTGGAGCGGGTCCGGTAGAAGAGGAAGCGGTGCACGGCCGGCTGGTAGTGGTCGTAGAGAAGACCGAAGGCGTCGGCGTCGCCCCCGCGGGCGAGCTCCACCAGGGCGATCAGGCGGGTGCGCTCGGTCTCCGACTCCTCCGAGGACGCTGCGAGCTCCTCGTCGCCGAAGCCGCCCGGACCGCCCGCCGTGGCGCCGACCTCGCCGTCGGTGAGGGACTCGGACAGGAGCACCTGGACGCCGCCGGCAGCCAGCGCGACGTCCGCGCCGAGCAGCGCTCGGCAGACGGCCGCGCGCAGGGCATCGAGGCCCTGCGCTCGATCCAGTCCATCCCAAGACATCGTGACGAGACCCTCCCGGTCAGCTTTCCCCCAAGCCCCGGTCATGGTAGGTCGGCCTCACCCGCTCTGTGAACAGTTGAACACCAAAACGTGGGCCAGGCCACGTGGGTAAAGGAATCGCCCGGGCCGGGCTCAGTGCCGGCGGCCGCGCAGCGCCACCCCGGCCGCCACGGTGCCGCTGGCCGCGCCGGCCACGGCCCCGATCAGCAGGCCCGCCCGGGCGGCCTTGCGACCGGTCCGGTAGTCGCGCACCCGCCAGCCCATCTCGCGGGCGTGGGCGCGCAGCCTCGCGTCGGGGTTGATGGCGCAGGGGTCGCCGACCAGGCTCAGCATCGGCAGGTCGTTGTAGGAGTCGGAGTACGCCGAGCAGGCGGCCAGGTCGAGGTTCTCCCGGGCGGCGAGCGCCTTGACGGCCTCGCCCTTGGCCGGACCGTGCAGGAGGTCACCCACCAGGCGACCGGTGTAGACCCCGTCGACGTGCTCGGCGACCGTGCCCATGGCCCCGGTCAGCCCGAGCCTGCGGGCGATGATCTGTGCGATCTCGATGGGGGCGGCGGTGACCAGCCAGACCCGCTGGCCCTGGTCGAGGTGCAGCTGGGCCAGGGCCCGGGTGCCCGGCCAGATCCGGTGCGCCATCGCCTCGTCGAAGATCTCCTCGCCGAGCTCCTCGAGCTCGCTCACCGTGTGGCCGGCGATGAAGCCGAGGGCGGAGGTGCGGGCGTCGGCCACGTGGTCGGGGTCCTCGACGCCCACCATCCGGAAGTAGGCCTGCTTCCAGGCGGCACCCAGGATCTCGCGCGTGGTGAAGAAGTGGCGACGGTGCAGGCCGCGGGCGAGGTGGAAGATGCTCGCCCCCTGCATCACGGTGTTGTCCACGTCGAAGAACGCCGCCGCCGTGGGGTCGGCGGGCGTCAGCAGCGCGGACTCCACCTCGGCGGCCGACGCGGCCGCCTCGCCCGCCAGCGTCGAGCGCAGCTGGAGGTTCAGCGGCCGTCGGCTCCTGTCGGGGGGTGGGTTCACACCCGCAGCGTAGACCCCGGGGCGAACGCCCCGACGCCGCTCATGGGCGTGTGGAAGTATCCCCCCATGCCTGCGGATGCCCCGGCCCTGCACGACGTCGCCGACCTCGTCGCCGCCGCCGCGGCCGAGAGTCCCGGCAAGCTGGCGATGGTCGAGGCCGGCGGCCGGAGCCTCACCTGGGAGGCGCTGGACGACGAGGTCGACAGGGTCGCCGGTGGTCTCGGTGAGGCGGGCATCGTCGCCGGCTACCGCGTGATGCTGGTGCTCGGCAACCGGCTGGAGTTCGTGACGGCGTACCTCGGGGTGCTCCGCGCCCAGGTCGTGGCCGTCCCCGTCAACCCCCGGGCCACCTCCGGCGAGCTCGCCCGCATGCTGGCCGACTCCGGCTGCCGGATGGTCATCGCCGAGCCGGAGACCGTCGGCGCGGTCCGCGAGGCGGTGGCGCTCGTGCAGCGGGCGCTCGCCGGCGAGGTCGAGGACGTCGACCCCGAGCTGGTGGCGCGGGCGGTCGTGCCGCGACTGGTCCTGGTCGGGGGCGACCCGCAGCCCGGCGAGAAGTCGTTCGACGAGCTGCGCTCCGGGACGCGTCGGCAGCTCCCGCCGCTGCAGGACCCCGAGAAGCTCGCGGCGCTCCTCTACACCAGCGGCACGTCCGGCCGCCCGCGGGCCGCGATGCTCACCCACCGCGCGCTGCTCGCCAACATCGAGCAGGTGGCGAGGGTGCAGCCCCCGATGATCCACGGCGACGACGTGGTCCTCGGCGTGCTGCCGCTGTTCCACGTCTACGGGCTCAACGCCGTCCTCGGCGGCGTGCTCCGGCACCGCGCCAAGCTCGTGCTGGCCGAGCGGTTCGACCCCCAGGGGACCCTCGACCTGATCGAGGACGAGGCCTGCAGCGTGGTCCCGGTGGCCCCGCCGGTCTTCGCGCACTGGCAGGACGTCGAGCACCTCGAGGAGCGCCTCGGCCCGGTGCGGCTGCTGCTGTCCGGGTCCGCTCCGCTGTCGGCGGAGCTGGTCGAGCGGTTCGGGAAGCGCACCGGCATCCCGGTCCACCAGGGCTACGGGCTCACCGAGGCCTCCCCGGTCGTGACCAGCACCCTGTGCAGCGAGCGCCTGCAGCCGGGGTCCGTCGGTGCCGCGCTGCCCGGCATCGGGCTGCGGCTCGTCGACGACGCGGGACGCCCGGCCGAGGGGGAGGACCCCGGCGAGATCCAGATCGCCGGGGACAACCTGTTCAGCGGGTACTGGCCCGACGGGGCGGGCGGTCCCGATGCCGAGGGCTGGTGGTCGACGGGCGACGTCGGCCTCCTCGACGCGTCCGGTGACCTCTTCCTGGTCGACCGGGTCAAGGACCTCGTCATCGTGTCCGGGTTCAACGTCTACCCGGTCGAGGTCGAGGAGGTCATCCGCGAGGTCCCGGGCGTCACCGAGGCCGCGGTGATCGGCGTCGCGGACGGGACGACCGGCGAGGCCGTGGTCGCCTACGTGCGGGCGCCCGGTGCGGACCCCGCCGCGACGGTCGACGCCGTACGCCTCCACTGCGGGCAACGGCTCGCCCGCTTCAAGCAGCCGAGCCGGGTCGAGGTCGTCGACGAGCTGCCGCTCACGGCGACCGGCAAGGTGCAGAAGGGTCGGCTGCGCGGGCTGGAGCGGCGACGCAGCCTGGGGCTGCTCGAATGAGCGGCGGACCGGCCCGGGTCACCCTCTACGGCCGCCCCGGCTGCCACCTGTGCGAGACCGCCCGCGAGGTGGTCGCGCGGGTGTGCGCAGAGCTGGGTGAGGAGTTCGTCGAGGTGTCGATCGACGACGACCCGGAGCTGCTCGACCGGTTCGGCGAGGAGATCCCGGTGACCTTCGTCGACGGGCGCCAGCACGACTTCTGGCGGGTCGACGAGGCCCGCCTCCGGGCGGCCCTCTCGTCCCCGGATCGGCCGTGAACCCACCCGCCGGCACCCCGCGCGGCGTGTGACTTCTCACATGTGCTAGCCCGCGTGCCGGGTGGCCCCGGGGCGCGGTCCGTCTCGGTTTGTTCTCGCGTTCACAAACTCCTACAGTGAACAGGCCGCACGGATGAGCAGGAGTCCTGCCAGGCAGTCACAGCCCTGGCAGGGAGGACGACCCGTCCGGCCCGATCCACGGCCTGGAGACGAGAGCAGTGACTGCACGGACTTCCCCCGAGAGTGCCCGGGACATCCCCGAGGCGACCGTCGCGCGACTGCCGGTGTACCTCCGGGCGCTCACCACGCTGTCCGAGCAGGGCACGGCCACCTGCTCCAGCGAGGACCTCGCCGCGGCCGCCGGCGTCAACAGCGCCAAGCTCCGCAAGGACCTCTCCTACCTCGGCAGCTACGGCACCCGTGGGGTCGGGTACGACGTCGACTACCTGCGCTACCAGATCGCCCGCGAGATCGGCGTGACCCAGGACTGGCCCGTGGTCATCGTGGGCATCGGAAACCTCGGCCACGCCCTCGCCAACTACTCCGGCTTCCGCAGCCGCGGCTTCCGCGTCGTGGCGCTGCTCGACGCCGACCCCCGCCGCCACGACGAGCTCGTCGCCGGTGTGGAGGTGCGTCCCTTCGACAACCTCGAGCAGATCGTCCACGACCACGGCGTCGCGATCGGCGTGATCGCCACGCCGGCGCTCGCCGCCCAGGACGTCGCCGACCGGATGGTGGCCTGCGGGATCACCTCGATCCTCAACTTCGCGCCGACCGTGCTGTCGGTGCCCGCCGGGGTCGACGTCCGCAAGGTCGACCTCTCCATCGAGCTGCAGATCCTCGCCTACCACGAGCAGCGCAAGGCCCACGGGGAGGTGACCGCGTGAGCGTCCTGGTCGTGGGCATCTCCCACAACTCCGCGCCGGTGCACCTGCTGGAGAAGGTCGCGCTGGACCGCGACGGCCTGCACAAGCTGCTCCAGGACGCGGCGGCGTGCGAGCACGTCACCGAGGCGACCGTGATCGCCACCTGCAACCGGCTCGAGATCTACACCGAGGTCGACCGGTTCCACGGCAGCGTGGAGGAGGTGTCCCGGCTGCTCGTCGACCGGGCCGGGGCCGCGACCGAGGCGATGCTGCCGCACCTCTACGTCCACTACGACGACGGCGCCGTGTCGCACCTGTTCCAGGTCGCGGCCGGCCTCGACTCGATGGCCGTGGGCGAGGGCCAGATCCTCGGGCAGACGCGCGAGGCGCTGCGGGTCGGCCAGGAGCTCGGCACCGTCGGCCCCGCGCTCAACACGCTCTTCCAGCAGGCGCTGCGGGTCGGCAAGCGCTCGCGCGCCGAGACCGACATCGACAGCGCTGCGCCGACCCTGGTCAGCGCCGCCCTCGACCGCGCCGGCGCGACGACCGGTGACCTCGCCGGCAAGCGGGTCCTGGTCGTCGGGGCCGGGGCGATGGCCGGGCTGGCCACGGCGACCGTGGCCAGGCTCGGCGCCGGCGACATCACGGTGGCCAACCGCAGCGCCGACCGGGCCGCCCGCCTCGCCGCCGAGTACGACGCCCGCCCGGCGCCGCTGGCCGACCTCGCCGCCGAGCTGGCGCTCGCCGACGTGGTCATCGCCTGCGCGGGCGCGACCGGCCTGCTGGTGACCCGGGAGATGGTCGAGACGGCGCGGCCCGACGGCCACCCGATCGCCGTCATCGACCTCGCCCTGCCCCACGACGTGGAACCCGAGGTGGCCACGCTGCCCGGCGTCACCCTGGTCAACCTCGCCGAGCTCGCCGCCGAGCTGCACGAGTCCGAGGCCGGCCGCGAGGTCCTCGAGGTGCGCCGGATCGTGACCCAGGAGGTCGCGGCGTTCCTCTCCGCCCGCCGCCAGGCCAGCGTCACCCCGACGGTCGTCGCGCTGCGCTCGATGGCGACCTCGGTCGTCGAGTCGGAGATGGAGCGGCTGGTCGGCCGCCTCCCCGACCTCGACGACGCCGCCCGCGCCGAGGTGCTGCAGACCGTGCGCCGGGTCGCCGACAAGCTGCTGCACCAGCCCACCGTCCGGGTCAAGGAGCTCGCGAACGAGACCGGGGCGGTGTCCTACGCGGCCGCCCTCGCCGAGCTCTTCGCCCTCGACCCCGACGCGGTCGACGCCGTCACCCGACCGGAGGGACTGGCATGACGAGCCCCGTCCGCGTCGGCACCCGGCGCTCGCTCCTCGCCACCACCCAGGCGGGCACGGTCGCGGAGATGATCCGCACCCGGCTCGGCCGCGAGGTCGTGATGGTCGAGGTCACCACCGAGGGCGACCGCTCACAGGCCGACGGCACGCCGCTGGCGAGCGTCGGCGGCACCGGCGTCTTCGTGGGTGCGCTGCGCGACGCGCTGCTGCGTGGCGAGGTCGACGTGGCGGTGCACTCCCTCAAGGACCTCCCGACGTACCCGCAGGAGGGCATCGCGCTGGCCGCGGTGCCCGGCCGCGAGGACCCGCGCGACGTCGTGGTCGCCCGCGACGGCCTCACCCTCGGCGAGCTGCCCGTCGGCAGCCGCGTCGGGACCGGGTCGCCGCGCCGGGCCGCCCAGCTGCGCGCGCTCGGCCTCGGTTTGGAGATCTCGGAGATTCGCGGCAACGTGGACACCCGGATCGGCAAGGTGCGCACGGGGGAGTACGACGCCGTCGTGCTCGCTCGTGCCGGTCTGGCGCGGATCGGTCGTCTCGACGAGGCGACCGAGGTGCTCGACCCCCTCCAGATGCTCCCGGCCCCCGGCCAGGGTGCGCTGGGGGTGGAGTGCCGTTCGGACGACGCCCAGCTGCTGGCCGAGCTGGTCACGTTGGACGACGACCACGCCCGCGCGGCGGTCACCGCCGAACGGGCCGTGCTGGCCACGCTCGAGGGCGGCTGCACGGCTCCGATCGGCGCACTGGCCGAGGTCGCGGAAGGTGAGGACGGGAACGAGATCTGGGTCAGGGCGGTCGCCCTGTCCCCGGATGGGGCGCTCTCGGTGCGGATGTCCGCCACCGGGTCCCCGGCCGACGCCGTTGGCGTGGGCAGCCGGCTGGCGAGCGAGATGCTCGCCGACGGTGCAGCACGGTTGGCAGAACCACCAGACAAGAGGCAGAACGCATGACGCGAGGCAAGTCCACCCCGACCACTGGCACCGCCACGACGCAGGCTCCGAGCCGGGGCTGGGTGTCGTTCGTGGGCAGCGGCCCCGGTGACCCGGGTCTGCTCACCGTCCGCGCCGTCGACCTGCTCCGGCGGGCCGAGGTCGTCGTGACCGAGGTGCCCGAGCACGAGGCCCTGGTGCGCACCCTGCTGGGGCTCCCGGAGCCGACCGCGACCGAGGACGGCGCCGCCGCCGAGGTCGCCGGGCCGCTCGTCGTCGACGGCGGCTTCGGCGAGGACGGGCAGCCCCTGACGCACGCCGCCCGGGCCAAGGTCGTCGTCAAGCACGCCAAGAAGGGCGCCCGGGTCGTCCGGCTGATGACCGGCGACCCGTTCATCTACGCCTCCGGCCCCGAGGAGGCCCAGGCCTGCGTCAAGGCCGGCCTCGGCTTCGAGATCGTCCCCGGCGTGTCGTCGGTGAGCGCGGTCCCGGCGTACGCCGGCATCCCGCTGACGACCAAGGACAACCGCGAGGTGGCGGTGGTCACCTGCGGCGAGAAGGTCGACTGGTCGCAGTACGCCGACAACCGCACGCTCGTGCTGCTCTCGGCGGTCGGCATGATCGGCGACATCAGCAAGGCGCTGCTCGACGCCGGTCGCTCCCCGAAGACCCCGGTCGCGATGACCCGGGTCGGCACCACCACCGAGCAGGCGACGGTGACCTCCACGCTCGAGCACATCGCCGCCGACGCCCGCACCGCGCGGATGGCGCCGCCGGCGATCACCGTCATCGGTGACGTCGTCGACCTGCGCGAGACCCTGTCGTGGTTCGAGACCAAGCCGCTGTTCGGCTGGCGGGTCCTGGTGCCCCGCACCAAGGAGCAGGCCGGGGCCCTGTCGGAGCGCCTGCGTGGCTACGGCGCGGTGCCCGAGGAGGTGCCGACCATCTCGGTGGAGCCGCCGCGCAACCCGCTGCAGATGGACAAGGCGATCCGCGGCCTCGTCGAGGGCCGCTACGAGTGGATCGCGTTCACCTCGGTCAACGCGGTCAAGGCGGTCCGGGAGAAGTTCGAGGAGTACGGCCTCGACGCCCGCGCCTTCTCCGGCCTGAAGATCGCCGCGGTCGGCGACAAGACCGCCCAGGCCATCGCGGCCTGGGGCCTGCGCGCCGACCTGGTGCCCTCCGGGGAGCAGTCGGCGGCCGGGCTGCTGGCCGACTGGCCGGAGTACGACGAGGTCCTCGACCCGATCAACCGGGTCTTCCTCCCTCGTGCGGACATCGCCACCGAGAACCTCGTCGCGGGCCTGATCGACCTGGGCTGGGAGTGCGACGACGTCACGGCGTACCGCACCGTGCGGGCCACGCCGCCGCCGGCGCCGACCCGCGACGCGATCAAGACCGGCAAGTTCGACGCGGTCGTCTTCACCTCCTCCTCGACCGTGCGGAACCTCGTCGGCATCGCCGGCAAGCCGCACCCGTCGACGATCATCGCGGTCATCGGCCCCGCCACGGCCAAGACCGCCGAGGAGCACGGGCTGCGGGTCGACGTGCTGTCGCCCAAGCCCGACGTCGAGGAGCTCGTGGACGCGCTCGCCGACTTCGGCGCCACCCGCCGGATCTCCCTGCTGGAGGCCGGGCAGCCGGTCACCAGGCCGTCGGAGCGCAAGCCCTCGGCCCGCCGCAAGGTCCGGGCCGAGTGACGAGCCATGGCTGACGAGTCGACCGCCCTGTCGGTGACCGGCCCCTCGGTCCGGCCGCGTCGTCTGCGCACCACGCCGGCCCTGCGCCGGATGGTGGCCGAGACCTCGCTCGAGGCACGGCAGCTGGTGCTGCCGGTGTTCGTCCGCGAGGGCCTCTCCGAGCCGCAGCCGATCGGCTCGATGCCGGGCGTGGTCCAGCACACCCGGTCCTCGCTGCTGAAGGCGGTGGCCGAGGCGGCCGAGCTCGGGCTGGGCGGCGTGATGCTCTTCGGGATCCCGGAGCACAAGGACGCCACCGGCTCCGGTGCGGTGGACCCCGCCGGCGTGCTCAACCTGGCGATCACCGACGTGGTGGCCGAGGTGGGCGACGCGCTCACGGTGATGAGCGACCTGTGCCTCGACGAGTTCACCGACCACGGCCACTGCGGCCTGCTCACGCCCGACGGTCGCGTCGACAACGACCGCACGCTCGCGGCGTACGCCGAGATGGCGCTCGCGCAGGCCGCGGCCGGCGTCGACATGGTCGGCCCGAGCGGCATGATGGACGGCCAGGTCGCGGTGATCCGCGCCGCGCTCGACGTCGCCGAGCACACCGACGTCTCGATCCTGGCCTACTCCGCGAAGTACGCCTCCGCTTTCTTCGGCCCGTTCCGCGAGGCCGTGGACTCCTCGCTGCAGGGAGACCGGCGCACCTACCAGCAGGACTCCCCGAACGCCCGTGAGGGCGTCCGGGAGGCGCTCCTCGACATCGAGGAGGGCGCCGACATCGTGATGGTCAAGCCGGCCCTGGCCTACCTCGACGTGGTGCGTCGGGTGCGCGACGCCGTCGACGTGCCGGTGGCGGCGTACAACGTCTCGGGGGAGTACTCCATGCTCGAGGCCGCCGCGGCCCAGGGCTGGATCGACCGCGAGCCGGCGATCCTCGAGACGCTCACCGCGATCCGGCGTGCCGGCGCGGACGTCGTGCTGACCTACTGGGCCAGCGAGGTCGCGCGCCTGCTGCGCTGACGGGTCGAGGTCAGTGCGTGTAGTCGTACACGCACTTGTCGAACGGGTCGTTGTCGACGAGCGGGTTGTCGACGTAGCCCTCGGTGGTGCACTGCAGGATCGCCTCGGCCGTCGTCAGGATGTCGTCGACCGGGGGCAGCGACGGGGTCGGCAGTGGCGGCAGCGGGTTGTCCGGCACCGGGTCGTTGCCGCCACCGCCACCACCCGGGTTGCTCGGCGTGGACGGCGGCTGCGTCGGCGTGGGCGTCTGGGGGTCGCTGGGCGTCGTCGGGTTGCCGCCGGCGGGGCCGGAGGCGGGACCCTGCGGCTGCTGGGGGTGGTGCGGCTGCGCCGGTTGGGTCGGCGCGCTCGTGTCGGGCACGAAGTAGCCGGCCGACGTGGTGCCGTTGGGCACCGAGGTGAAGTCGCCGTCGAGGTAGGCGTTCATGATCGAGAGCACCAGGTCGACGTACGACGCGCTGTGGTTGTAGCGGTAGACCGCTGCGCGCTGGCCCTTGGTCGTCGACAGGTCGTCGTTGCCGGAGCAGAGGTAGACGGCCGTGGCGAGTGCGGCGTCGTCGATGTCCTGGGGGTTGCGCTGGGCGTCGCCGTCGGCGTCCACGCCCACGACCGACCAGGTCGACGGGATGAACTGCATGGGGCCGACCGCCCGGTCGAACTTCGCGTCGGCGTCGTACTGACCGGCGTCGGTGTCGGTGATGCGCTGGGTCTTGTGGGTGCCGTCCAGGGCGATGCCGAAGATGCCGGGGGTGGCCACGCCCTTGTCGTCGAGGTGGTTGCCGTTGGTGCGGCCGTGGTCGGACTCGACGCGCCCGATGGCGGCGACCAGCTGCCACGGGAGGTTGCAGCCCTTGTCGGCGGCGTTGATGACCGTCTCGGCCCGCTGGTAGGCGGACAGGGCCGCGGAGGGGATGCCGGAGGTCGACGCGGTCGAGACCGCGCGGCGGGTGTCGCCGGTGATGCCGGGCGCGACGCGGCCGGGCGTCGAGACGCTGGCGGGGGCCTCGAGGGCCTCGGTGGGGACGCTCGTGCCGTCGGGGAGGGTCGTGGGGACGGTCTCGCCCGCGGAGGCGGTCTGCACGCCGACTCCTGCGATGCTGGCCGTCCAGGCTGCCGAGAGCAGCGCCAGTGGCACGAGCGCCGTCGCCTTCTGGATACGGCCGAACCGCGGTGTGGACATCAACATCTCCCCTGAGGCCAAACTACCTGCCGTGCTCCCTCAAGCACAGGTGACCGATTCAACGAACTGTGTCACACCGAGTTACGCCAGCGACCGTGCGCTGAGACGCAGGTCACGTCCCGTGGACGAGACGATGCTTCCCGCCGGCCATGACGGTGAAACCCATTGTCCCCCGGGAGTGGTCTGGCGCACCCCCGAGATGGTGTAGGAGCGGGCTGCCGGTCGCCCCATTTCCCCGCTCGGGGACAATCGCAGGGTGACTCCTGTCGGACCCCCCAGCAACCCGTCCGGAAATGCCCCCGGCACGGCCCGGTCGGCGTCCCTGTTCGACCGTGCCCGGGCCGTCACGCCCGGGGGCGTGAACTCGCCGGTGCGCGCCTTCAACGCGGTCGGCGGCACCCCCCGGTTCATGCGCTCGGCGCAGGGCGCGTGGTTGACCGACGTGGACGGCAACGAGTACGTCGACCTGATCTGCTCCTGGGGCCCGATGCTGCTCGGGCACGCGCATCCCGAGGTGCAGGCGGCCGTGCAGGCGGCGGTGGCCCGCGGCACGTCGTACGGCACCCCGACCGAGCCGGAGGTCGAGCTCGCGGAGGAGATCGTCGCGCGCACCCCCGTGGACCGGGTGCGGTTCGTGTCGTCCGGCACCGAGGCGACGATGTCGGCCATCCGCCTCGCCCGCGGCTTCACCGGCCGCGACGTCGTCGTGAAGTTCGCCGGCTGCTACCACGGCCACGTCGACTCGCTGCTGGCCTCGGCCGGGTCCGGCCTGGCGACCTTCGCGGTGCCCGGCACCCCCGGCGTCCCCGCGTCCTCGACGGCGCTGACGCTGGTGCTGCCCTACAACGACCGGGCCGCCGTCGAGAAGGCCTTCGCCGAGCACGGCGACGAGATCGCCTGCCTGATCACCGAGGCCGCCCCCGGCAACATGGGCGTCGTCCCGCCCGAGCCGGGCTTCAACGCCTTCCTGGCCGAGACCTGCGCGCGGCACGGTGCGCTGTTCATCAGCGACGAGGTGATGACCGGCTTCCGGGCCAGCAGGCTCGGGCAGTGGGGCCTCGACGGTGCGCAGGAGGGCTGGCGACCCGACCTGGTGACCTTCGGCAAGGTGATGGGGGGAGGCTTCCCTGCGGCCGCCTTCGGCGGGCGTGAGGACGTCATGTCCCGGCTCGCGCCCGAGGGGCCGGTCTACCAGGCGGGCACGCTCTCCGGGAACCCCATCGCCACCACCGCCGGGCTGACCACGCTCCGGCTCGCGACCGACGAGGTCTACGCCCACATCGACGCTGCCGCCGACACGATCCGGTCCGCGGCCGCCGCGGCGCTGGCCGCGGCCGGCGTCCCGCACGTCGTCCAGTCGACCGGGACCATGTTCTCGGTCTTCTTCACCGACCCCGCCGACGGGCCGGTCCGCGACTTCGACGACGCCTCGCGGACCGACTCGATTGCGTTCGGAGCCTTCTTCCACGCCATGCTGGACCGGGGGGTCTACCTCCCACCGTCGGCGTACGAGGCCTGGTTCCTGTCCTCCGCGCACGACGACCGCGCCGTGCAGACCGTGCTCGACGCCCTGCCCGAGGCCGCCCAGGCCGCCGCCCGTGCCCGCGAGGACCGCTCATGAGCCAGACGCCCGACACGATCGTCCACCTGCTGCGCCACGGTGAGGTCCACAACCCCCGAGGCGTGCTGTACGGCCGCATGGACGGCTTCCACCTCTCCGAGCTGGGCCGGGCGATGGCCGAGAAGGTCGCCGGCGCGATCGGCGACCGCGACATCACGCACCTGCGCGTGTCGCCGCTGGAGCGGGCCCAGGAGACCGCCCAGCCCCTCGCCTCGGCCCGCGGGCTGGACATCGTCACCGACGCCCGGGTGATCGAGTCGACCAACGTCTTCGAGGGCAGGCGCTTCGGGCCGGACGACAAGGCGTTCCGCAAGCCGAGCACCTGGGTGCACCTGTGGAACCCCGTCAAGCCCTCGTGGGGCGAGCCCTACAAGCTGGTCGCCGCCCGGATGATGGCGGCCGTCGAGGACGCCCGTGACGCCGCCCGCGGCCACGAGGCCGTCATCGTCTCCCACCAGCTCCCGATCTGGATCACCCGGCTGCACGTGGAGAAGCGCTCCTTCCTCCACGACCCGCGCAAGCGGCAGTGCACCCTCTGCTCGCTGACCTCCCTGCACTTCGTGGGCGACCGGCTCACGCAGGTGTCCTACTCCGAGCCCGCGGGTGACCTGATCCCTGCCCGCGACAAGCGCGCCCCGTTCTCGGCGGGCGGGGCGCCGGAGGAGCACAGGCCCTGACCATGCGCCTCGCCGGACCTCCCCGGACCCACGCCCCCCGACGTGCGGCCGCCGCGGTCGCCCTCGCCTGCCTGCTGGCGGTGACGGGCTGCTCGTCGCTGTCCGGGACCGGGGACCAGGGTTTCGTGACCAGCGACGGCTCGGTCGAGGAGGTCGCCGTCGCCGACCGGGGCGACCCCGTCACCCTGAGCGGCACCGACCTCGACGGCAAGGATCTCGACCTCGAGTCCTTCCGGGGCACGCCGGTCGTCGCGGTGGTGTGGGGCTCGTGGTGCACCCCCTGCCGGGCGGAGGCGCCCGACGTCGTGGCCGCGGCCGACGAGCTCGGCGACAAGGCGCAGTTCGTCGGCATCAACATCCGCGACGGCTCGACCGAGCAGGCCAAGAGCTTCGTGCGCCGGTTCGACGTGCCGTACCCCTCGTTCTCCTCGCCCGACGGCAAGGCGCTGCTGGCCTTCCAGGGCACCCTGACGCCCAACTCGATCCCGAGCTTCGTGGTGCTGGACCAGGAGGGGCGGGTGGCCGCCAGCATCATCGGCCAGCTGCCGTCGAAGACGACCCTGGTCGAGGTCGTGAAGGACGTGTCCGAGGAGTCCGTCGATGGGTGAGTGGTTCCACGACACCGCCGCGTCCGGCTCCCTGGTCCTCGCCGTGCCGGTGGCGCTGGTCGCCGGGCTGGTGTCGTTCTTCTCGCCCTGCGTGATCCCGCTGCTGCCCGGCTACCTCTCCTACGCCACCGGCCTGTCGGGCGCGGACCTGGCCAGCGGCGCCGCGGAGGCGCGGCGCGGCCGGATGCTGCTCGGCTCGCTGCTGTTCGTGCTCGGCTTCACCGTCGTCTTCGTCGCCCTCGGCACCCTGTCCGGCGCCGTCGGTGCGTGGCTGGTGACCTGGCGGGAGACCCTCACCGTCGTGCTGGGCGTGCTGACCATCGCCCTCGGCCTCGTCTTCGCCGGCTGGTTGCCGTTCCTGCAGCGGGAGTGGCGGGTGCACAAGGTGCCGGCCGTGGGCCTGGCCGCCGCTCCGGTCCTCGGGTTCCTCTTCGGCCTCGGCTGGGTGCCGTGCATCGGTCCCACGCTCGCCGCGATCACCTCCCTCTCGCTCAACGAGGCCACCGCCGGCCGCGGTGCGCTGCTCTCCGCGGTGTACGCCGTGGGGCTGGGCGTGCCGTTCGTCGCCGCCGGGCTGGCCTACCGCCGGGCGCTGGGCGCGTTCGGGTTCATCCGGCGCCACCAGCTCTGGGTCACCCGCGCCGGCGGCCTGATGCTGGTCGCGGTCGGTGTGCTGCTGATCAGCGGCTGGTGGGACCAGGCCGTCACCTGGCTCCAGGTGCACCTGGTGAGCTCGTCCGAGGTGTCGGTGTGAGCAGCTCGGTGCGGGACCAGCGGCCGGAGGGCCACGTCGACAACGCGCCGTCCGGCGACCGTCGGCCGGGTGAGCTCACCCTGCGCGAGTTGCTGCGCTGGACCTGGCGCCAGCTCACCTCCATGCGCACCGCCCTGGTGCTGCTCCTGCTGCTGGCGCTGGCCGCGATCCCCGGCTCGATCATCCCGCAGCAGGGCGTCGACTCCCTCAAGACCTCGCGGTGGCAGGACGCCCACCCCGAGCTGACGCCGGTCTACGAGAAGCTGGGCCTGTTCTCGGTCTACGACTCCCCGTGGTTCTCGGCCATCTACATCCTGCTGATGGTCTCGCTGGTCGGGTGCATCGTGCCGCGCACGTTCGTCTACTGGCGTGCGTTGCGCGCGAGGCCGCCCGCCGCGCCCCGCAACCTCGGCCGCCTGCCCGACCACGCGTCGTACACCACCGACCTCGCGCCGGACGAGGTGCTCGCCGGCGCCCGCGGGCTGCTGCGCCGGCGCCGCTACCGGCTCCTGGACGGCGAGGACGCCGTCTCCGCCGAGCGCGGCTACCTGCGCGAGGCCGGCAACCTGCTGTTCCACCTCTCGGTGCTGGTGGTGCTGGTCGGCTTCGCCATCGGCGGGATGTTCGGCTACAAGGGCGGGGTCATCCTCGTCGTCGGCAACGGGTTCTCCAACAACCTCACCCAGTACGACGACTTCGTGCCGGGCAGCCTGTTCCGGGCCGAGGACATGGAGCCGTTCTCCTTCGACGTCAACGACTTCTCCGTCGACTGGCTGACGTCGGGACCGCGCAAGGGCATGGCACGGGAGTTCGACGCGAGCCTGACCTACCGGGAGACCCCGGACTCGCCCGAGAAGAAGTACGACCTGAAGGTGAACCACCCGCTGACCATCGGCGACAGCGAGGTCTTCCTGATCGGGCACGGCTACGCCCCGGTGATCACGGTGCGCGACGGCAAGGGGGACGTGGTCTACAGCGGCCCGACGATCTTCCTGCCCACCGACCAGACCTTCCGGTCCTTCGGCGTGGTCAAGGCCCCCGACGCGGAGCCGACCCAGATCGGGCTGGAGGGCGAGTTCTACCCGACCTACGCGTTCACCGACAAGACCGGCCCCTTCTCGGTGTTCGGCAACGACCTCAACCCCGCCATCTCGATGCTCGTCTACACCGGCGACCTCGGCATGGACGACGGGACGCCGCAGTCGGTCTACGCGCTGGACAAGGCGAAGACCACGATGCTGAAGAAGCCCGACGGCTCGATGTTCCGCGTCGACCTGCAGCCGGGCCAGACGACCAAGCTCCCGAACGGGCTGGGTTCGGTGAGCTTCGACGGCGTCAAGCGCTGGACCAAGATCCAGATCAGCCAGACGCCCGGCAAGCGGATCGCGCTGGCCGGCGTGGTCCTGGCCCTGATCGGGCTGCTCGGCTCGCTGTTCATCCGGCCCCGGCGGGTGTGGGTTCGTGCCCGCCGGGAGGATGGGGTCACACTGGTGGAGGTGGCCGCGCTGGACCGCTCGGGCGGCGGTGACGTGGCCACCGTGCTCGCCGACATCGTGGCCGCCCTGCCGGGCGCGCCGCGCAAGGACGCAGGAGAGGACAAGTCGTGACCGACGCCGCATGGGAGACCCTCAGCAACCAGGCCGTGGCGGCCTGTGGAGTCGTCTACTTCCTGGCGCTGCTCGCCCACCTCGTGGAGTGGAGCTCGCTGCGGCACGTCCCGGCCGAGGCCACGTCCACCGCCACGAGCACCACCGCGGCCGAGGGTGGCGCGGTGGCGGTGGCCACCGGCGGCCCGGAGCCCGACGCGGATGGCGCCGCAGCGCGTCGTACCGCCCTGTTCGGACGGCTCGGGCTGATGCTGACCGGTATCGCGGTGGCCGTGCACTTCGTGGCCCTCCTGGGACGCGGCATGGCCGCGGACCCGAACCGGGTCCCGTGGGGCAACATGTACGAGTTCACGCTCTCGGGCACCTTCGTGGTCGCGCTGCTCTACCTGGTGCTGAACCGGAAGTTCGCGCTGGCCTGGATGGCCCCGATCGTCGTCGGCTTCGTGCTCGCCCTGCTCATGGTCGCGGTGCTGTGGCTCTACGACCCGGTCGCACCGCTGACCGAGGCGCTCGACTCCTACTGGCTGGTGATCCACGTCGTCTCGGCGATCATCGCCACCGGCGCCTTCACCCTCGGCGGCATCACCTCGGTGATCTTCCTGGTCAAGGAGCGCCGCCCCGGGCCGGCCACGGGTCCGCTCGCGCGGATCCCCAGCCCCGAGGTGCTCGACCGGATCTCCTACCGGATCCACTCCTTCGGCTTCCCGGTGTGGACCTTCGCGGTCCTCATCACCGGCCCGATCTGGGCGCACCAGGCCTGGAGCAGCTACTGGAACTGGGATCCCAAGGAGGTCTGGGCCTTCATCACCTGGGTCGTGTACGCCGCATACCTCCACGCGCGCTCGACCGCGGGCTGGAAGGGGCGCAAGGCCGCCTGGCTGGCGCTGCTGGGCATGGCGACGCTGTGGTTCAACTTCATCGGGATCAACTACTTCTCGAGCACCAGCCAGCACTCGTACGCCTCGGCGCCGGTCGTCTCCGAGACGGTCGAGCCGGTTCAGACGACCAGCCTCTGACCGCCGCCCGGGCGGGCACCCGGGCCGCTAGGCCTCCGGGTCCTTCGGGTGCTTGCGCTTCCGGTCCAGGTCGCGCAGGAAGTCGGGATCGTCGTCGGGCCCGAGCGGGCGGCTGGGTCGTGAGGGCGGCTGGTGTCGGGGCAGCACGCCCCGCCGCTGGATCGCGCGCACGATGAGGTAGACCGCCACCGCGACGAGGATCACGACAAGCAGGAACTTCAGCACACCTCAAGGGTAGGCGCCCGGTGGTCACCGCCTACCCTGAAGGCGTGAAGGAGTTCGTGGTCTACACCGCCCTGCGCATCGTGCTGTTCTTCGCCTCGCTGGCCGTGGTCATCGGGGTGTGGATGCTCCTCAGCGACAGCGTCCCCCTGCTGTGGGCGGTCGTCATCGCCTTCGTGATGAGCGGCATCGCGTCGTACTTCCTGCTGAACCGGCAGCGGGCGGCGTTCGCCCGCCGGGTCGACGAGCGCGCCAACCGGGCCCGGGCCCGCTACGAGGAGATGCGGGCGCGCGAGGACGCCGACGACTCCTGATCGTCCACCCCGCGCGGTCCGTGCTCAGTGCTTGCGACGGTTGAGCTGGCGCTCGACGCGTCCGCGGTCCTGGCCGAGGACCTTGGCGAGGATCGGGACGCGGAACTTGTAGAGCACGACGGCGGCGACCACGATCAGCAGGATCCAGAGCATGGCCCGAGCCTACGTCGGGGCCCGCAGGATCAGGCCGCGACGACGAGCGGGGCGGCCACCAGGGCCGCCCAGAGCAGCTCGGCGACGCCGGTCTGCTGGAGCACCGGGATAAGCCCCGGCCCGGTCGCACCGCCGCGCACGGTCCGCACGGCGCGGGCCGCGACGACGAGGAAGCCCAGGCCCAGCAGCGCCCACCAGGTGGTGGCCACGGCCACCGCCACGACCGCCGCGGCCGCGGCCAGCACCAGGAGCAGGTAGAGCGCCCGGGTCCGGCCGTCACCGAGACGCACCGCCAGGGTCCGCTTGCCGGCCACCACGTCGGTGGGGATGTCGCGCAGGTTGTTGGCGACCAGGATCGCGCAGGCGAGCGAGCCGATCCCGACGGCGGCGTACAGGGCCGCCCACTCCCAGGTCTCGGTCTGGACGTACGTCGTGCCGACGACGGCCACCAGCCCGAAGAAGACGAACACCATGACCTCGCCAAGGCCCAGGTAGCCGTAGGGCGTCGAGCCTCCGGTGTAGTACCAGGCCGCCACCACGCACAGCAGCCCGACCGCGACCAGCCACCAGGCGGTCGTCGCGGCGAGCGCGAGGCCGGCCACCCCGGCCACGCCGAACGCCAGGAACGCCGCCCGCTTGACCGCGCCCGGGCTCGCCGCGCCCGAGCCGACCAGCCGCATCGGGCCGACCCGGTCGTCGTCGGTGCCGCGGACGCCGTCGGAGTAGTCGTTGGCGTAGTTGACGCCCACCTGGAGGGCCAGGCTCACGACCAGCGCGAGGAGGGCCTTCCACCACACGCCCTGCCAGTCGTCCCAGGCGCCGGCGTACACCGCGACACCGGTGCCGGCGAGGACGGGGGAGACGGCGGCAGGGAGGGTGCGGGGTCGCGCTCCGGCGAGCCATTCGGCGGGGGTTGCCACCCGAGGATTCAACCAGCAGGTCCGCCGTGCCGACCCAGTGGTCGGCCCGTCGGGCTCGGCGGCTCGGTGCGAGGATGCCTCGCATGGATCTGCTCCGACCTGTGGGGGGCCCGACCCGAGACGTCGTGGCCGCGCTGGCGGCCTGGCTGGACGAGCCCGGGGAGCCCGAGCCGCTGGTCGTCGAGACGTCCGGCTCAACCGGACGGCCCAAGCGGGTGGTGCTGTCCCGGCGGGCGGTGCTGGCGTCCGTGACGGCCACCGAGCGACGTCTCGGGGCCGCGGGCCGCTGGCTGCTGACGCTGCCCGCGTCGTACGTCGCGGGGCTGCAGGTGGTCTGCCGCTCGCTGGTCGCCGGGCTCCCGCCGCTGCTGCAGGAGGAGCACGGATCCTTCGCCGAGGCCACCGCCGCGCTCGTCTCGTCCGGGCCCGCCGACCGGGCCCGCTTCGTCTCCCTGGTGCCGACCCAGCTGCACCGGATGCTCGAGACCCCGGCCGAGGTGGAGGCGCTGCGCTCCTTCCACACGGTGCTGCTCGGCGGGGGCCCGGTGGACGCCACGCTGCGGGACCGGGCCGCGGCCGAGGGAGTCCGCGTCGTGGCGACGTACGGCTCGTCCGAGACCGCGGGGGGCTGCGTCTACGACGGCTACGCGCTGGACGGGGTGGCGCTGGCCATCGGTCGGGGCGGTCGGATCCGGATCGGCGGACCGACGCTGTTCGAGCGCTACGAGGACGACCCCGAGCTGACGGCGTCGGTGCTCGAGGACGGCTGGTTCCTGACCTCCGACGCCGGTCGTCTCGACGAGGACGGGCGCCTGCACGTGCTGGGTCGCCTCGACGACGTCGTGGTCAGCGGGGGCGTGAACGTCCCCGCCCCGGCCGTCGCCGCGCGGCTGCGCGAGCACCCGGGGGTGGTGGCCGCGGAGGTGCTCGGCGTGCCCGACGAGGAGTGGGGCAACCGGGTGGTGGCCTTCGTGGTCGCGCCGGGCGGCCTCGCGCTGGACGAGGCGCGGGCGTGGGTCGGCGAGACGCACCCGCGGTCGTGGGCGCCGCGCCAGCTGGTGCCGCTCGACGAGGTGCCGCTGCTGGACAACGGGAAGCCGGACCGGCTGCGGCTGCGGGGGATGCTCCGGTGACCGGGGAGGTCCGCGTCTGGTCGGTCCCGATGCGCACCCGCTTCCGCGGGATCACCGTCCGTGAGGGGGTCCTGGTCCGCGGCTCCGGCGGCCGCTGGGGCGAGTGGAGCCCCTTCCTGGAGTACGACGCGGCGGTCGCCGCGCCGTGGCTGCGCTGCGCCGAGGAGGCCGCCGCGGGCGACTGGCCGGAACCGCTCCGCGAGTCGGTGCCGGTGAACGTGACCGTGCCGGCGGTGGGTCCGGAGCGCGCCCGGGAGATCGTGCTGGCCGGCGGCTGCACGACCGCCAAGGTCAAGGTCGCCGAGCCCGGCCAGACCCTCGGCGACGACGAGGCCCGGCTGGAGGCGGTCCGCGACGCGCTCGGTCCGGCGGGTCGGGTGCGGGTGGACGCCAACGGGGGCTGGGACGTCGACGAGGCGGTCGGGGCGGTCCGGTTGCTGGACCGCGCGGCCGGCGGGCTGGAGTACGTCGAGCAGCCCTGCGCGAGCGTCGAGGAGCTGGCCGCCGTCCGCCGTGCCGTCGACGTGCCGGTGGCGGCCGACGAGTCGATCCGTCGGGCCGCGGACCCCTACCGGGTGCGCGACCTCGAGGCGGCCGACGTGGCGGTGCTGAAGGTGCAGCCGCTGGGCGGGGTGCGGGCGTGCCTGCGGATCGCCGAGGACATCGGGCTGCCGGTCGTCGTGTCGTCCGCCCTCGAGACCAGCGTGGGGATCGCCGCCGGGGTGGCGCTGGCGGCGGCGCTGCCCGAGCTGCCGTACGCCTGCGGGCTGGCGACCGTGCAGCTGCTCACGGCCGACGTCGTGACCGCGCCGCTGCTGCCGGTGGACGGCGCGCTCCCGTTCTCGCGGCCGGTCGTCGACGAGGCGGCCCTGGCGGCCCTGGCGGCGGCGCCGGAGCGGGTGGCCCACTGGCAGGCCCGGCTCGCCGAGGTGCGCGATCTCGCGGACCGCGGCCTGGGGCAGGATGGTCGCTCGTGACGAACCCTGCCACCGGCCTCGCCCGGGCCGTCGTCTCCGCGCTGGTCGAGGCGGGGGTCACCGACGTGGTCATCGCCCCCGGCTCCCGCAACGCACCCCTCTCCTTCGCCGCGTACGACGCCGCCTCGGCCGGGCTGCTGCGGCTGCACACCCGGATCGACGAGCGGACCGCGGGCTTCCTCGCGCTCGGGCTCACCAAGGTCGGCACCCGTGCCGCGGTGATGTGCACCTCCGGCACCGCCGTCGCCAACCTGCACCCCGCGGCTCTCGAGGCCGCCCACGCCGGGCTCCCGCTGGCGGTCGTGACGGCCGACCGGCCGGCCCGGCTGCGGGGCTCCAACGCCAACCAGACCACCGACCAGGTCGGCATCTTCGGAGCGCTGGTCACCGGCCTCGACGTCGCCGGGCCCGACGGCGGCTGGGCGGCGTCGCTCGCGGACGGACGAGGACCCGTCCACCTCAACGTCCAGCTCGACGAGCCGCTGGTCCCGGACGACTCCTGGCGTCCCGGACCGTCACCGAACGGGCAGGAACACCGTGATGACGCCCCGGGAGCACGCGGTGGGGGACCACGTCGCATCTCCCAGGGCCCGCGGACGGTCGTGGTCGCGGGCGACGACGCCGGCCCGCCCGCGCGGGTCCTGGCCGAGCGCGCGGGCTGGCCGCTGCTCGCCGAGCCGACCAGCGGGTCGCGCACGGGGGAGAACGCGATCCGCTGCTACCGGCTGCTGCTCGACACGGACCTCGGACGCAGCATCGAGCGGGTCGTCGTCCTCGGCCACCCGACGCTGTCGCGTCCGGTGACCCGGCTGCTGGGTCGCGACGACGTCGAGGTGCTCGCCGCCCCGGCGCGCGGGGTCTGGCACGACCGGCCCTTCCCGGTCGCGGTGTCCCTGCCCACGGACCGGCTCGACGTGGACTCGCCCGCCGACCCGGCCTGGCTCGAGGCCTGGCGCGAGGCCGACCGGTCGGTGGGCCGGCAGCTCGACGCGCTGCTCGCGGCCGAGCCCGAGCTCACCCCGCACGAGGTGGCCGGCGCGGTCAGCCGGTCGTTGCCGCCCGAGGGCCTGCTGTTCGTGGGCGCCTCCAGCCCGGTCCGGGACCTCGACCTGATGGTGGCGAGGTACGCCGTCGGCGACCGCCGCAAGGTGGTCGCCAACCGTGGCCTGTCCGGGATCGACGGGACCGTCTCCTCCGCGATCGGTGCCGCCCTGGGCCGGCCCCGCACCTCGCGGGCGATCGCGCTGATGGGCGACGTGACGTTCCTGCACGACGCCGGCGGCCTGGTCCTGGGGCCACGCGAGGCACGCCCCGACCTCACGATCGTGGTGGTCAACGACGACGGTGGCTCGATCTTCTCGATGCTCGAGCAGGGCGCCGAGGAGTACGCCGCGCCCTTCGACACGCTCTTCGGGACTCCCCACGGCGTCGACCTGGCCAGCCTCTGCGCGGCCACCCGGACGCCGCACTGGAAGGTCGGCTCACGCGCGGAGCTCGAGCACGCCCTGGCCAACCCGAACGGCGGGATCGAGGTCGTGGAGGCGGTCGTGCGACGCGACAACCGGCGCGACCTCGACGCCAGGATCCGCGCGCTGCGCCCGTGACGGGCTCCCGGGTTTGGCGCGGTCGCCCCGGCGGGAGACTCGTGCCATGACCCAGCAGCCGCTCCCCGGGGTGATCCCGTACGTCGAGTTCCACCAGGGGCCCCGGCGGGTGCTGACCCTGCAGCTGACCACCGGCAACGCGATGGCGGTCTCCAAGCACCGTCCGATCGTGAGCATCGACGGCCGTCAGTACCTCGTGGTCTGGGGCGGGGTGCCCTTCGAGGTGCCCGCCGACCGCAACGTCCACGTGAGCGTCCACGTCGAGGTCGACCGGGTCTCGCAGGTGGCATCGATGCTGCTTCCGCCCGGTGAGCAGCCGCTGGTGTTCCGCTACGAGACCAACTACGGCTCCGGCGTGGGCAGCCTGACCCAGCAAGCGTGATCAAGGCGGTGCCGGCCAGCGCGGTCAGGATGGGGCCATGACCACGTCAGCCGACACCTTCGCGGAGTTCGTCGACCACCTCGCCGAGGCGCTCGACGACCCCCGCATCACCGAGGCGTCGGGCGAGGAGTGGGCCGCCCGGCTGCACTTCTCGCGGTACCACTTCGACCGGATGATCAGGTCGGTCGCCGGCGAGCCGCCCAGCTCGCTGCGCCGACGCATCCTCCTCGAGCGGGCGGCGTACCGCATGATCACCACCACAGCGCCGCTCATCGACGTCGCGGTGGAGGCCGGCTACGGCTCCCACGAGGCGTTCACCCGGGCCTTCACCAGGGCGTACGGCGTGCCGCCGGCGACCTGGCGGCGCAGGCCGGGGCACATCCAGATCGAGGCACCCAGCGACGTGCACTTCCACCCACCCGGCAGCCTGCGGCTGCCCGCACGAGACAAGGTGAGCTCCATGGAACTCCTGACCAAGATGGTCGAGCACCACGTCTGGCTGACCGGCGAGATGGTCCGCCTGGCCGAGCGCCTCACCGACGAGCAGCTCGACCAGCCGATCGAGCTCGACGTCGACGACGACCGCCAGACCATCCGGTCGCTGCTGTCGCGCCTGGTCGGTCAGATGGGCATGTGGAACGCCGCGATGGCGACCCGCGACTACGACTGGTCGGTGGAGGAGCACGAGTCGCTGAGCTCGCTGCGCGAGAGGCTGGCGACCGAGGGGTCGACGTACCTCGCCCACGTCCGCGAGGTCGTCGCGGCCGGTCGTCTGGACGACACCTTCGTCGACGCGCTGTGCGAGCCGGCCGAGGTGTTCACCTACGGCGGGATGATCGCGCACGTGCTCACGTTCGCCGCGCACCGACGGACGCTGGTGGTGCTGGCCTTCGGCAGGCACGGGATCTCCGAGCTGGGATGGGGCGATCCCATGACCTGGGTGGCGCAGCCGGCCTGAGACCCGCGGACCCGCTCAGGGCGGGTCCGCCACAATGTCGGGGTGGAGATCGCCCTGTTCCTCGTCGGACTCGCAGTGGCGGTCCTCGCGTTCACTGCGCTCGCGGAGCGGGTCGGCTTCCCGGCGCCCCTGCTGCTGATCGCGGTCGGAGTGGGCGCGAGCTACCTGCCGGGCATGCCCGAGGTGCACCTCGAGCCCGAGATCGTGCTGCTGGGGCTGCTGCCGCCCCTGCTCTACGCCACGGCCATCCAGAGCTCCCTGGTGGATTTCAACGCCAACCGGCGCGCGATCCTGCTGCTGTCCGTCGGCCTGGTCATCTTCACGACGCTGGGCATCGGGGTGATCGTGCACGAGATCCTGCCGAGCATCTCGTGGGGCGCCTCGTTCGCCATCGGCGCCGTCGTCGCACCCCCCGACGCGGTGGCTGCGACCGCCATCGGACGCCGGATCGGGCTGCCCCGGCGGGTGGTGACGATCCTCGAGGGCGAGTCGCTGCTCAACGACGCGACCGCGCTGGTGGCGTTGCGCACCGCCGTGGCGATCATCGCGGTGGGCTCGGAGAACGTCGTGGCCTGGCGCGTCGGCGCCGACTTCGTGTGGGCGGCCGTCGGTGGCGTGCTGGTCGGTGCGGTCGTCTTCGCCGTGGTGGCCTGGATGCGCACCAGGATCACCGACCCCGTGCTCGACACCGGCATCTCGTTCGTGATCCCGTTCGCGGCCTACATGGCAGCCGAGGAGATCCACGCCTCGGGCGTCATCGGGGTGGTGATCGCCGGCCTGCTGCTCGGCCACAAGGCGCCCATCCTGCAGACCGCGCAGTCACGGATCGCCGAACGGATGAACTGGCGGACCATCGCCTTCGTCCTCGAGAACACCGTCTTCCTGCTGATCGGGCTGCAGGCCCAGTGGCTCTTCGCCGACGTCGCCGACAGCGAGCTGTCGGCCGGTCGCATCGTCGCGGTCTGCGTGGCCACCCTGGTCGGGGTCGTGGTGCTGCGCATGGCGTGGGTCTTCCTCGCCCGCTACGCCCTGGTCCGTCCCGGCCCGGACCCCGACGTCGGCTACAAGCCGCCGTGGACGTTCACGTTCGTGCTCGGCTGGGCGGGCATGCGCGGCGTGGTCACGCTGGCCGCGGCGTTCGTGATCCCCGAGGAGGCCGAGCACCGTGAGGTCCTGCTGTTCGTGGCCTTCACGGTCGTGGCAGGGACCCTGTTCCTCCAGGGGCTGTCGCTGGGCTGGGTGGCCCGCCGCCTCGACGTGCCTGCCCCCGACCCGATGGACGACGCCCTGGCGCGGGCGACGATCCTGCAGCAGGCCTCCAAGGCCGGGTACGCCGAGCTGGACGGGATGGAGTTCGAGGACCCGCACGGCGTGGCCGACCTGATCCGCGACCGCACCGACCAGCGCAACTTCGCAGCCTGGGAGCGGCTCGGCACCACCGCCGACCAGGAGACGCCCAGCGAGCTCTACTCCCGCCTGCGGCGCGCGATGATCGACGCGGAGCGCCGCCGGGTCCTCGAGATCCGCCGTTCGGGCACGGTCGCCTCGGAGGTGATCAGCGAGGTGCTCTCGATGCTCGACGTCGAGGAGTCGATGCTCGAGATCGCCCACCAGGAGCACGACGAGCTGCGCTCGGTCAACGCCGTACGCCGACCGCACGGCGAGGTCTGCGACGACCTCGAGCGGCACCCCGCGGTCGACGAGGAGCCGCCGGACGCCTGCGAGGAGTGCCTCGAGGAGGGCACGCAGTGGGTCGCCCTGCGGCGGTGCCTCGAGTGCGGCCACATCGCCTGCTGCGACTCCTCACCGCGCCAGCACGCCACCGCCCACTTCCGCGAGGCCCAGCACCCGGTGATGCAGTCGGCGGAGCCCGGCGAGGACTGGCGCTGGTGCTACGTGCACCACCTGACGGCCTGACCGCCCACCTGCGGGCACCTGCTCAGGCCGCCTGCGCCCGCTGGCCGCCTCCGATGAACGCGACCACCCGGGCGATCACGTCCGGGTCTCGCAGGATCCGTCGGTGCCCGAGGCCCTCGGTGGTCACCAGCGACGCGTCGGGGAGCCCGTCGACGAGCCGCTGCGCGTCGGCGTACGCCGTCTGCCGGTCTCCGACGTCGTGGACCACCAGCGTCGGCACCGGGTCGACGTGCGCCGCCTGGTGCCGGGCGTCGAACTCGGCCACCGGGACGCCCACGAAGGCGTGGACCTCCCGGTCGAAGGCCCGTCGGGTCCGCTCGCCGAAGCCGAGCGCGCCCTGGAACTGGTCGAACAGGCTCCCGACCTCCACCAGCGGCGCCAGCAGCACCAGTCGCCTGGTGCCGAGCCAGCCGAACCGCAGGGAGAGGTACGTCGCCACGGCGCCGAGGGAGTGCGCGACGACGGCCTCGGCCGGTCCGAACCGCGCGAAGACCGCGTCCAGCGCTTTCCCGAGCTCCACGCCGTGTGAGCGGCGGGGGCCCGCCGGTCCGGGGTCGGAGTCGCCGTGCGCCGGGCCGTCGAACAGGACCACCCGGTGCCCGGCCGCCACCAGTGGCTCGACGAAGCCGGCCAGCTGGCTGCCGCGGCCGCCCCAGCCGTGCACGAGGTAGACCGTCGGGCCCTGGCCGAAGACGTGGCCGCGGACCCGGGCCCCCTGCGCGGTGACGACGAACGGCTCGCCTCCCGGGGGCAGCGGGGCGGCCGGCACCGTGGGCGGCACCGCGAACCACAGGTCGCGCGCCCGGCGCCCGGCGGCCCGGGGCGCGAGCACCTCCGCCGAGCGGAAGAAGGCGCGCAGCGTCATTCGGCGGGCACGAACGATCGTGCTTTTCTGAAGCGATGAAGCGGTCATGGGAAGGCCTCTCGGTGCGGGATGGGTGGGTCAGCGAGCCCTGGCTCGCTCGATGATCGACTCGAACGCGGCGCGGGCGCGGTCGAGGGCGTGCTCGTCGCCGAGCAGGCGGGCTGCGTGGTGGTAGCCCATGATCAGCCCCTGGATCTCGAAGGCGACCTGGCGCGGGTCGACGTCGGGCCGGAAGTCGCCCTCGGAGATCGCGGTCTCGGCGACCGCGGCGATGGTGTCCTGCCAGTCGCGCTGGTCGGCGACCAGCGCGTCGCGCATCGGCCCGGGCTGGTCGTCGAACTCGATGGACCCGGTCACGAAGATGCAGCCCCCGGGCAGCACCTCGGACTCCCAGGTGAGCCAGCGGTCGAACAGCTCGCGCAGCCGTCGCTCGCCCCGGGGTGCGGCCAGTGTCGGGCGCACGGTGGTGTCGATGAACCGGCGACGAGCGTGCGCCAGGGTCTGGAGCTGGAGCTGCTCCTTGGACCGGAAGTGCGCGAACAGGCCGCTCTTGCTCATGTCGGTCTGCTCCGCGAGCTGGCCGATGGTGAGCCCGGTGAAGCCGACGCGGGACGCGAGTGTGAGCGCCTCGTCCAGGATCGCGGTCCTGGTCTCCTCGCCCTTGGTCATGGACCGAGAATAGAACGATCGTGCTTTTTGCTGCAAGGTGGTGCAGTCCAGCGGTCCGACGGCTCGGCCGGGAGCGGTCAGGTCCCCGCGCGGACCATCCGCACGTGCAGGCCCTCGTCGTGCTCGTCACGGGTGCCGTCGAGCCGGAACCCCTGCCGCTCGTAGAACCGGATCCCCCGGTCGTTGCCGTGGAGCACCCACAGGTACGCCGCCCGGTCGCCGATCGCCTCCTCGAGCAGCGCGTAGCCCACGCCCGTGCCCCAGTGGTCGGCCCGGACGTAGAGCGCCATCAGCTCGAGGTCGGTGTCGACGTCGTTGTCGCGCCCGGGCCCGGCGCTGACGAAGCCGACGAGCCCGTCGTCGGACTCGGCGACGAGCGTGTTGTCGCTCTGCTCGAGGATCTGCCGCCACCTCTCGACCCGGGACGGCACGTCGACACGGCGCTCGTCGAGCACCCGCTGGTCCATCAGCCCCGTGTAGGCGTCGTCCCAGCAGTCGAGGTGCAGGTGGGTGAGGGGCTCGGCGTCCTCCGGCACGGCCGGACGGATCGTGATGCGGTCGGTCCCCGGGGCGCTCATGCCAGCATCGTACGAACGGCCAGGGCGGCGATCACGGCCGCCGACACGAGCCCGGTGACGAGGTGGCTGCGGTGTCCGGTGGCGACCCGGCCCAGGGCCGCCCCGCCGCCGGCGAGCGTGAGCTGCCACGACGCGGAGGCCAGGAACGCCGCGGCCACGAACACCACCCCCTCCAGCGGCGTCGAGACCAGGTGCCGGTTCCCGAGCACGACCGCCGCGAAGTAGACCACCGTGGTCGGGTTGACCGCCGTGATGCCGACGAAGACCGCGTACGCCCGCGCGGGCGCCAGGGGAGCGGCCTCGCGGGTCCGCCCGCTCGTGGCCAGGGCGTGAGCGGCGGTGAGCGCGGCGATGACCAGGAGGACCACGCCCGAGGCGATCCGCAGCGGGGTGGCGACGGGGGCCAGCAGCGTCGAGAGCGCGGCCCCGGCGACCACCGCCAGTGCGGCGTACACCCCGTCGACGGTGGCGATGCCCAGGGCCCCGGCGGCGCCGACGCGGAACGACGTACGCGCCGTGAGCGTGACCAGGAACGCCCCGACCGCGCCGATCGGGATCGCGATCGCCCAGCCGGTGACGAGACCGGAGACGACCACCTCGAGCACGCGCCGATTCTCTCCACCGCCGGATCGCGACCGCCACGTGATTACGGTGTGCACATGCGCATCACCAAGTTCGGCCACGCCTGCGTCCGGATCGAGCACGACGGCAGGACGGTCGTGCTCGACCCCGGCATGTTCACCGACCCCGAAGCCGTCGCCGGCGCCGATGCGGTGCTGATCACCCACGAGCACCCCGACCACTACCTGCCCGACCACCTGCGCGCCACGGACGCCCGGATCTACACCATCGAGGACGTCGCGGCACGGATCCGCGAGGACGCTCCGGACGTCGCGGAGCGGGTGACCGTGGTCTCGCCGGGGGAGGAGTTCGACCCCGGCATCCCGACCCGCGCGGTGGGCGAGCTGCACGCCGTCATCCACCCGGAGTTCCCGCGGTTCCACAACAGCGGCTACGTCCTCACGGCCGGGGCGGAGAAGGTCTTCCACCCCGGCGACGCGCTCACCCATCCCGGGGAGCGCGTCGACGTGCTCCTGGTCCCCGTGTCGGCGCCGTGGATGCGGGCCGCCGAGGCGATCGAGTTCGCCCGCGAGGTCCGGGCGCCCCGCAACCTCGCCATCCACGACCGGGTCTACTCCGAGGCGGGGCTGAAGATCGTGGACGGCCACATGGCCGCGTTCCTGCCGAAGTCCGACCAGGAGTACGTCCGGCTCGCCGACGGCCAGGACCTCTGACCGCCGCGTGCGGCCAGGAGTGCGCTCAGGCGGCGCACCCCGCGCCGCGCGAGGCGGGGCAGGTCAGGGGGAGAGGGCGTCGCGGACCGGCACGAACTTCGCCTGCGACTCGGCCAGCTCGGCCTCCGGGTCGGAGTCGGCGACGATGCCGCAGCCGGCGAAGAGCCGGACCGTCGGGCCGTCGACGGAGGCCGAGCGCAGCGCGATGCCCCACTCGCCGTCGCCGCTGGCGTCCATCCAGCCGACCGGCCCGGCGTAGCGGCCCCGGTCCATCCCCTCGATCTCGGAGATCAGCGCGGTCGCGACGGGCGTGGGGGTGCCGCCGACCGCTGCGGAGGGGTGCAGCGCCTCCGCGAGCTGGAGCGAGGTGACGGTGGCGGCGTCGTGCACGACACCGGCCACGTCGGTGGCCAGGTGCATGACGTTGGGCAGGTGGAGGACGAACGGCGCTTCGGGCACGTTCATCGACGAGCAGTGCGGGTCGAGGGCGTCGGCGACCGAGCGGACGGCGTACTCGTGCTCCTCGAGGTCCTTCGACGAGCGGGCGAGCGTCGCGGCGAGCGCGAGGTCGCGGTCGTCGTCGCCGGTGCGCCGGATGGTGCCGGCCAGCACCCGCGAGGTCACCAGGCCACGCTCGCGGCGCACCAGCATCTCCGGGGTGGCGCCGAACATGCCGTCCACGTGGAAGGTCCAGCACATCGGGTAGGAGTCCGCGAGCCGGCGCAGCGGCCAGCGCACGTCGACCGGGGCGGTGGCGGTCGCGACCAGGTCGCGGGCCAGGACGACCTTCTCCAGGTCGCCGGCGCTGATCCGGGCGACCGCGTCGGCGACCACCGACATCCAGTGCTCGCCGTCCAGCGCGCCGTCGGCGAAGCTCACCTCGACCGGGGCCGGCGGCTCGTCGGCCACGCCGAGCACCGGCGCGGCGATGCTGTCGTGGCCGATGGTCGTGAGCCAGGTGGTGTCGCCGCGCCGGCCGACGACGACCTCGGGCACGACGAGCACGGAGTCGCCGGGCTCGTCGGCGAACGCGAAGGTGCCGAAGCAGACCAGGCCGGTGCCGGGCTCGTTGACCTCGTCGCGCACGACCGTGCGCGCCGTGGTCTCGGCCCACCACTTGACCGCGTCGGCGAACCGGGTCGCGCCGCTGGTGCGCACCTCGGCGGCGACGCCCCAGCCGACCAATCCGTCGCCCCGGCGCAGCCAGGTGACGGGGCGGTCCGTGGGCAGCAGGTCGAGCAGGGAGTCGACGGAGCCGTCGAGGCGGACCGTGCGTGCGACGAGGGTGCCGCGGGTCGCCGACTGCTCGTCGGGGGTCGCGCTGGTCGTCACGAGGGTGAAGCGTACGCCGGTGACCGAGGCCACTCCTCCGGCGGCGGGGGCAGTCGGATCAGGACCAGTAGATGACGACGGCGTCGCCCACCTGCACCTGCGCATACAGCCAGGCCAGCCCGTTGTAGTCGCGGACGTTGACGCAGCCGTGCGAGGCGCCGGCGTACCCGCGCGAGGCGAAGTCGGAGGAATAGTGCACCGCCTGGCCGCCGGAGAAGAACATCGAGAACGGCATCTCCGAGCCGTACAGGTGCGACACGTGGTCCTCGTCCTTGGTGTAGACGTGGAAGACGCCTTCGCGGGTCGGGCTGTACGACGCCCCGAAGCGCACGTCCAGCGTCTTGAGGACCTTGCCGTCGACCACCCAGCGCAGCGTCTGGCTGGTCTTGTCGATGCACAGCACGCGACCGGTCAGGCACCGCGCGTCCAGCGCGCCCGGCTGGTTGCTGCCGGTGGCCGGGAGCTCGTTGTACATCGCCGCGTGCGTGGGCGTTCCGGTCATGGCGTGCAGCCGGTCCAGCGTGCGCTGGTCGACCTCGCCGGTGACCGGGATCTGCCGCTTGGCCTGGAAGCCCTTGACCGCGGCCACCGTGTCGGCGTCGTAGCGGCCCGTCACGTCGCCGAACAGCCACTGGATCGACAACAGCCGGGCCTGCAGGTCGCGCACCTGGTCGCCGCTGGCGCCGGTCGCGAGGATCGCCGGGCCGGGGTGCAGCACGTTGAAGAGCTGGTCGTGGGTGGGCTGGTCGGTCATCGAGACCAGGCGCTTCCAGGTCCGCTGGTCGACGACGCCGGTGGCCTTCAGGCCTCGCTTGGCCTGGAAGCCCGCGACCGCCTCACGGGTGGCGGCGTCGTACTTGCCCGTGGTGGTCTCGGGGAACCAGGCGAGCTGGAACAGGCGGTGCTGGAGCTCGCGCACCTGCTCACCCGTCGCTCCGGGGTCGAGCACGTTCGTCGGCTCGGGATCGGGCTCGGGCTCCGGCGTCTCCGTGGCCTCCGGGGTCGGGGACGGCGTCGAGGACGTCGTCGGGGCGACCGGGGCCGCCGAGCCGTCGGAGGCCGCGGCCTCGTGCTGACCGTCGTAGTGGCGGACGGCGACGCCGGCGCCGTACGCCGTCACGCCCAGCACCGCGACCGTCAACACGGCCACGACCAGTGCACGCAGTGCTCTCATCTCTTGCTCCCGGATCAGGGAAGTCCAGCACGAACTTCCAGTGTCAGCAGGGAGACGCCCGAACCGGGCATTTGGTTGCGCGGCGTGGCGGCCGTGACCGTTTCGTTGCCGAGTGCCGACCGGCACCGCGGCCCCCGTAGTCTCTGCGCGTGGCCCGCGCAGAACTCGACAAGCAGCCGTCCGACGTCCGTCGCATGTTCGACGCGGTCGCCCGCCGCTACGACGTCACCAACGACGTGCTCTCGCTGGGTCAGGACCGCCGCTGGCGGCGCGACGTGATCGACGCGGTGGACCCCCGTCGGGGCGAGCTGGTGCTCGACCTCGCCGCCGGCACCGGCACCTCAAGCCAGCCGTTCGCCGACCGCGGCGCGACCGTGGTCCCCTGCGACTTCTCGCTCGGCATGCTCCAGGTGGGCAAGAAGGCCAAGCCGCACCTGCCGTTCACCGCCGGTGACGGGACCCGGCTCCCGTTCGCCGACGACACCTTCGACGCCGTCACGATCTCCTTCGGGCTGCGCAACATCGTCGACCCGCTCGCCGGCCTGCGCGAGCTGCGCCGGGTGACCCGGCCCGGCGGTCGCCTGGTGGTCTGCGAGTTCAGCCACCCCACCTGGGCGCCGTTCCGCACCGTCTACATCGAGTACCTGATGAAGGCGCTGCCCCCGATCGCCCGCGCCGTCTCGTCGTCGCCCGACGCCTACGTCTACCTCGCCGAGTCGATCCGGGCCTGGCCCGACCAGGAGGGCCTCGCGGCCCTGATCGGCGAGGCCGGCTGGCACGCGCCCGAGTGGCGCAACCTCTCCGGGGGCATCGTGGCCCTGCACAGGGCGACAGCCCGGTAGCAGCGGACCCGGCGGAGACGTCGGACGAGCGCAGTGGGGGAGGCGACCTGCACGGTCGCGTGCGTCCACCCCTGCCTCAAATACCCAACGCCTCCGTGCGCTAAATGCGCCGACGAGGCGGCGTTCCCGACACCCCCCACCCCCTCGTGCGGGCGGGGTGCAGGAGTGGCAGTATGTGTTCCGCGCCACTTAGTGATTCAGTTCACAAAGCCACAATCCGGCGGCGCAGGCCTGCCGGTCCGGGCGCGGGACAAGGAGGAACGCGAGGCATGGAGCTCTACACGCCGGTCCTGGCGTTGGCACTCCTCGCGGCGCTGTTCGCGGTGGGATCCGTGATCATGAGCGCCGTCGTGGGGCCGAAGCGGTACAACCGCGCCAAGCTCGACTCCTACGAGTGCGGCATCGAGCCCACGCCGCAGCCGGTCGGGGGCGGCCGCTTCCCGGTGAAGTACTACATCACCGCGATGCTCTTCATCGTCTTCGACATCGAGATCATCTTCCTCTACCCGTGGGCGGTCTACTTCGACTCGATGAAGTTCTTCGGCCTCGTCGAGATGGTCCTGTTCATCGCCACGGTCTTCGTCGCCTATGCCTACGTGTGGCGACGCGGCGGCCTCGAATGGGACTGAGAGCTGCGATGCACTGCACCTGCCTGCGTTCTCCTCGGTCGTCGACCGCTCCGCTGCGCTCCGCACAAAGGTCGACTTCCCTCGTCGGCCTTGGCATGCACAGCGCCTCGCAGCTCTCAGCACCGGCACACACGGAAGGGACCCTCTGATGGGTATCGAGGAGAAGCTCCCCAGCGGCGTCCTGCTGACGACCGTCGAGGGCGTCGCCGGCTACATGCGCAAGGCGTCCTTCTGGCCGGCCACCTTCGGCCTGGCCTGCTGCGCCATCGAGATGATGACCACCGGCGGCCCCAAGTACGACCTCGCGCGGTTCGGCATGGAGGTGTTCCGGGCCAGCCCGCGCCAGGCGGACCTGATGATCGTGGCCGGCCGGGTCAGCCAGAAGATGGCCCCGGTCCTGCGCCAGATCTACGACCAGATGCCCGACCCCAAGTGGGTGCTCGCGATGGGTGTGTGCGCGAGCAGCGGCGGCATGTTCAACAACTACGCGATCGTCCAGGGCGTCGACCACGTCGTCCCCGTCGACATGTACCTCCCCGGCTGCCCGCCGCGCCCGGAGATGCTGATCGACGCGATCCTCAAGCTCCACGACCAGGTGCAGCACGCCAAGCTCGGCAGCAACCGCCGGGCCGAGGTCGAGCAGCTCGAGAACGACGCGCTCAAGGCGCTGCCCACCTCCGAGATGAAGGGCCTCCTGCGGTGAGCGAGGAGAAGAAGGTCGAGCAGCCGGCCGTCGAGCAGTCGCCGGAGAACGTGCCCGCCCCCACCGGCGAGGTGCACCAGGTCGGCACCCGGCACGGCATGTTCGGCGTGCACGGCACCGGCGACACCAGCGGGTACGGCGGCCTGGTGCAGCCCATCGTCTACCCCGGCCGGGCCGAGCGCCCCTTCGGTGGCTGGCACGACGAGGTGGCCGACGCGCTCGAGGAGCGGCTCGGCGCCGAGGGGCTGCAGAGCGCGGTCGAGCAGGTCGTCATCCACCGCGGCGAGATCACCTTCCACGTCCGCCGCGAGGACCTGGTGGTCGTCGCCCGGACGCTGCGTGACGACCCGCGGCTGCGCTTCGAGCTCTGCTCGGGGGTCAGCGGCGTGCACTACCCCGACGACACCGGGCGCGAGCTGCACGCGGTCTACCACCTGCTCTCGATGACCCACAACCGCCGGATCCGGCTTGAGGTCGCGGCGTCGGACGCCCACCCGCACATCCCCTCGATCGTGGCGGTCTACCCGACCAACGACTGGCACGAGCGCGAGACGTTCGACATGTTCGGCATCGTCTTCGACGGTCACCCTGCGCTCACCCGCATCCTCATGCCCGACGACTGGCCGGGCCACCCCCAGCGCAAGGACTACCCGCTGGGAGGCATTCCCGTGGAGTACAAGGGCGGCACCATCCCGCCTCCCGACCAGCGGAGGTCCTACAACTGATGAGCAGCCGACTGTTTGATTGCTCGCTTCGCTCGCAGTCCCTGCGCGGCGCAAGGACGCTCTGCCGTTGGGGAGGCATTCCCGTGGAGTACAAGGGCGGCACCATCCCGCCTCCCGACCAGCGGAGGTCCTACAACTGATGACGCAGCACGACATCTACGCAGGCGCCAGCGAGACCACCGAGGGCCGTGTCTTCACGGTCACCGGCCAGGACTGGGACACGATCGCCGAGGGCCTCGCCGACGCAGGTGAGACCGACGAGCGGGTCGTCGTCAACATGGGTCCGCAGCACCCGTCCACCCACGGCGTGCTCCGGCTGATCCTCGAGCTCGAGGGCGAGACGGTCACCGAGGCCCGGTGCGGGATCGGCTACCTGCACACCGGCATCGAGAAGAACATGGAGTTCCGCTCCTGGACGCAGGGCGTCACGTTCTGCACCCGGATGGACTACCTCAGCCCGTTCTACAACGAGATGACCTACGTGCTCGGGGTCGAGCGGCTGCTCGACATCGAGGACGACATCCCCGAGAAGGCCCAGGTCATGCGGGTCCTGCTCATGGAGCTCAACCGCATCTCCTCCCACCTGGTCTGCATCGCCACCGGCGGCATGGAGATCGGCGCGCTCACGGTGATGACCATCGGCTTCCGCGAGCGCGAGCTGCTCCTCGACCTGTTCGAGCTGATCACAGGGCTGCGCATGAACCACGCGTTCATCCGCCCCGGCGGCGTGGCGCAGGACCTGCCGCCCGGTGCCCTCGACGAGATCCGCGACTTCATCGCCCTGATGAAGAAGCGCCTGCCCGAGTACGCCGCGCTCTGCAACGCGAACCCGATCTTCAAGGCACGCCTCGAGGGCGTCGGTCACCTCGACCTCTCCGGTTGCCTGGCGCTCGGTCTCACCGGCCCCGTGCTGCGCTCGACCGGCTACCCGTGGGACCTGCGCAAGACCCAGCCCTACAGCGGCTACGAGGACTACGACTTCGAGGTCCAGACCTGGGACACCTGCGACTCCTACGGGCGCTTCCGGATCCGTCTCGCCGAGATGTGGGAGTCGCTGAAGATCGTCGAGCAGGCCGCGGACCGCCTCGCGAAGCTCGAGGGGGCGCCGGTCATGGTCGGCGACAAGAAGATCGCCTGGCCCAGCCAGCTCGCCGTCGGCAGCGACGGGATGGGCAACAGCCTCGACCACATCCGCCACATCATGGGCGAGTCGATGGAGGCGCTGATCCATCACTTCAAGCTGGTCACCGAGGGCTTCCGGGTGCCGGCCGGCCAGGCCTACGTGCCGATCGAGTCACCCCGCGGGGAGCTGGGCGCCCACGTCGTCTCCGACGGCGGCACCCGCCCGTTCCGTGCGCACTTCCGCGACCCGTCGTTCACCAACCTGCAGGCGACGAGCGTGATGAGCGAGGGCGGCATGGTCGCCGACGTCATCGTCGCGATCGCCTCGATCGACCCCGTCATGGGAGGCGTCGACAGATGACCATCGACCAGACGACCCTCGCCGAGCTCGGGCAGATCGCCGCCCGCTACCCCGAGGCGCGTTCCGGCCTGCTCCCGATGCTGCACCTGGTGCAGTCCACGGAGGGGCGGATCACCCCGGAGGGGATCGAGGCCTGCGCGGAGATCCTCGGCATCACCGCCGCGGAGGTCAGCGGCGTCGCGACGTTCTACACGATGTACAAGCGCAAGCCGGTCGGCGACTACCACGTCGGCGTCTGCACCAACACGCTGTGCGCGGTGATGGGCGGCGACGCGATCTTCGAGCGGCTCAAGGACCACCTCGACGTCGGCAACGACGAGACCACCGCTGACGGCAGGATCACCCTCGAGCACATCGAGTGCAACGCGGCCTGCGACTACGCGCCGGTGATGACCGTCAACTGGGAGTTCATGGACAACATGACCCCCGAGTCGGCCACCCAGCTGGTCGACGACCTGCGCACGGGTGCGGAGGTCAGCTCGACCCGGGGCGCGCGGCTCTGCACCTGGCGCGAGGCCGAGCGGGTGCTGGCCGGGTTCCCCGACGACCGTGCCGACGAGGGCCCCTCGGCCGGGCCTGCGTCCCTGGTCGGCCTGGGCATCGCGCGCGAGCGCGGCTGGACGGCACCCGAGGCCGCCGCGGCCGGCAGCGCGGCGTCACTCGGCAGCCGACAGGGCGCGGCCGAGCAGGCCGACACCTCCCGCGCCGAGACCGAGACCAGGCTCGACGAGTCGCCCGCGGACGCGAAGCACGAGGACAACCCTGCGAAGGGGGATGACGCCCGGTGACCGACACACTGACCCCGGTCCTGACCGACAACTGGGGCGAGGACCGCAGCTGGACGCTGGAGGCCTACGAGGCACGCGGCGGCTACCGCGCCCTGGACAAGGCCTTCGCGATGGCCCCCGACGCCGTGATCGAGGAGGTCAAGGAGTCGGGCCTGCGCGGCCGCGGCGGCGCCGGCTTCCCGACCGGCATGAAGTGGGGCTTCATCCCGCAGGACAACCCCCGCCCGAAGTACCTCGTGGTCAACGCCGACGAGTCCGAGCCGGGCACCTGCAAGGACGTCCCGCTGATGATGGCCAGCCCGCACACGCTGGTCGAGGGCGTCATCATCAGCTCCTACGCGATCCGCGCCAACCGGGCCTTCATCTACGTGCGCGGCGAGGTCCTGCACGTCGTACGCCGCCTGCAGCGCGCCGTCCAGGAGGCCTACCTGGCCGGCCACCTCGGCAAGGACATCCACGGCTCGGGCTACGACCTCGAGCTGGTCGTCCACGCCGGTGCCGGCGCCTACATCTGCGGCGAGGAGACCGCGCTCCTCGACTCGCTCGAGGGTCGGCGCGGCCAGCCCCGCCTGCGCCCGCCGTTCCCGGCCGTCGCCGGCCTGTACGCCAGCCCGACGGTCATCAACAACGTCGAGTCGATCGCGTCCGTGCCCAGCATCATCGCCAACGGCCACGAGTGGTTCGCCTCGATGGGGACCGAGAAGTCCAAGGGCTTCGGCATCTTCTCCCTCTCCGGCCACGTCAACCGCCCCGGGCAGTACGAGGCACCGCTCGGCATCACGCTGCGCCAGCTGATCGAGCTCGCCGGTGGCATCCGCGCGGGGCACGAGCTGAAGTTCTGGACGCCCGGAGGGTCCAGCACCCCCATGCTGACCGCCGAGCACCTCGACGTCCCGCTCGACTTCGAGGGCGTCGGTGCGGCCGGTTCCATGCTGGGCACGCGAGCGCTGCAGATCTTCGACGACACCACCTGCGTGGTGCGGGCCGTGCTGCGCTGGACGGAGTTCTACAAACACGAGTCCTGCGGCAAGTGCACGCCCTGCCGCGAGGGCACGTGGTGGCTCGTCCAGACCCTGGCGGCGCTGGAGAAGGGGCAGGGCAGCGAGGCCGACCTCGAGCTGCTGCTCGACCAGTGCGACAACATCCTCGGCCGCTCGTTCTGCGCGCTCGCCGACGGCGCGGTCAGCCCGATCACCAGCTCGATCAAGTTCTTCCGGGACGAGTACCTCGCCCACCTCACCCACGGCGGGTGCCCCTTCGACCCGACCGCGTCCACCCTCTTCGCGACCGCGGGAGCGACAGCATGACGACCACGCCGGAGAAGGCCGGGGCGCACACCCCGGTCGCCGAGGACCTCGTCACCCTGACCATCGACGGCGTCGAGGTCAGCGTCCCGAAGGACACGCTGGTGATCCGGGCCGCCGAGCAGGTGGGCGTCCAGATCCCGCGGTTCTGCGACCACCCGCTGCTGGCGCCGGTGGGCGCCTGCCGCCAGTGCCTGGTCGACGTCCCCGACGCCGGCAACGGCCGCGGCTTCCCCAAGCCGCAGGCCTCCTGCACCATCACGGTCGCCGAGGGCATGGTCGTCAACACCCAGGCCACCAGCCCGGTCGCCGACAAGGCGCAGCAGGGGATCATGGAGTTCCTGCTGATCAACCACCCGC
The DNA here is from genome assembly GCF_042653125.1 of Nocardioides sp. GCM10023255. Taxonomy (NCBI): domain Bacteria; kingdom Bacillati; phylum Actinomycetota; class Actinomycetes; order Propionibacteriales; family Nocardioidaceae; genus Nocardioides; species Nocardioides sp. GCM10023255. The sequence goes on along the minus strand of NZ_JBHSHU010000001.1, from coordinate 276,520 downwards.
TGGACTGCCCCGTCTGCGACAAGGGCGGCGAGTGCCCCCTGCAGAACCAGGCCATGTCCAACGGCCGCGGCGAGTCCCGCTTCTCCGCCTCCGGCGGCGTGAAGCGCACTTACCCCAAGCCGATCAACATCTCCGCACAGGTGCTGCTCGACCGCGAGCGCTGCGTGCTGTGCGCCCGCTGCACCCGCTTCTCCGAGCAGATCGCCGGCGACCCGTTCATCGCGCTGATCGAGCGCGGCGCCCTGCAGCAGGTCGGCATCTACGAGCGCGAGCCCTTCGAGTCGTACTTCTCGGGCAACACCATCCAGATCTGCCCGGTGGGTGCGCTGACCAGCGCCGAGTACCGCTTCCGCTCGCGCCCCTTCGACCTCGTCTCGACCCCGTCGGTCGCCGAGCACGACGCCTGCGGCTCGGCCATCCGGGTCGACCACCGGCGCGGCAAGGTGATGCGTCGGCTCGCGGGCAACGACCCGGAGGTCAACGAGGAGTGGATCACCGACAAGGACCGCTTCGCGTTCACCTACGCGGCCATGCCCGACCGGCTCACCTACCCCCAGGTCCGCGACCGCGTGGAGGACGGGGGAGACGGCTCGCTGCGCCCGGCCTCCTGGCCGGAGGCCTTCGCGGTCGCGGCGCGGGGGCTGCGTGCCTCCGGCCCTGCCGCGGTGCTGACCGGTGGTCGGGTGACGGCCGAGGACGCGTACGCCTACAGCAAGTTCGCCCGGGTCTCGCTCGGCACCAACGACGTCGACTTCCGGGCCCGCCCGCTCTCCTCCGAGGAGGCCGACTTCCTCGCCTCCGAGGTGGTGCTGACCGCCGCGGTGACCTACACCGACCTCGAGACGGCCACGACCGTCGTGCTGGCCGGGCTCGAGCCCGAGGACGAGGCCGGCGCGATCTTCCTGCGGCTGCGCAAGGCCGCCCAGCACCACCGCACCCGCGTGGTCTCGATCGCGCCGTACGCCTCCCGCGGGCTGCGCAAGATGGCCGGCCAGCTGGTGGCCACGGCCCCCGGCGAGGAGGCCGCCGCCCTGGAGCAGCTGGTCTCGCACGCCGACTTCGGCCTCGACGCGACCGGCGTGATCCTCGTCGGCGAGCGCCTCGCCACCTCGCCCGGCGCGCTCGCGGCAGCGGCCCGGCTTGCCCGCACCACCGGCGCCCGGCTCGCCTGGGTCCCGCGTCGTGCCGGTGACCGCGGCGCGGTCGAGACCGGCTGCCTGCCGAACCTGCTGCCCGGTGGCCGCCCGGTGGCCGACGCGACCGCCCGCGTCGACGTCGCGACGGCCTGGGGCGTCGACGGGCTGCCCGAGACCGTGGGCCGCGACGCCGACGCCATCGTGGCCGCGCTGCGGGCCGGCGAGCTCGGTGGCCTGGTCATCGGCGGCGTGGACCCCGACGACACCGCGGACCCGGCCGCCACCCGGGCCGCGATCGAGGCGGCGGCGTTCGTCGTCGCCCTGGAGCTGCGCGAGACCGACGTGACCCGAGCCGCCGACGTCGTCTTCCCGGTGGCCCCGGTCTCCGACAAGGCCGGGATGTTCGTGACCTGGGAGGGCCGCCCGCGCCCGTTCCCCGCGGTCTTCGAGGACCCCCGCTCGCTGCCCGACCTGCGCGTGCTCGCCGGCATCGCCGAGGAGCTGGCCCAGCTCGGTCAGGGGAGCCCGCTCGGGTTCCGGACGGTCGCCGAGGCGCGCGCCCAGATGGAGGAGCTCGGCCCCTGGGACGGCGAGCGTGCGGCGACGGTCGAGGCGGCCTCCGTCCCGGCTGCCACCACCGACGGCGGGCTCCGGCTCGCCACCTGGAAGCAGATGATCGACAACGGCTCGATGCAGGACGGCGACCCGGCGTTGCGGGCCACGGCCCGACGGCCGGTCGCCCGCGTCAGCCCCGCGACGTACGCCACCCTCCACGAGTCGGTCCGCGACGGCGGCGTGCTCGTCGGCGACCGCGGCACCCTGTCGCTGCCGGTCGAGCCCACCGAGGGCATGGTCGACGGCGTCGTGTGGGTGCCCGCCTGCTCGGTGGGCAACGGCGTCCTGGCCGACCTGGCCTCGCCCGGCAGCACGGTCACCCTGAAGGGAGCAGCGCAGTGATCTCGACAGGCTCGATCACCGTCCTCGCGGCCGACGACCTCTCGGCGTTCGGCCACGACCCGTGGTGGGTCATCCTGCTCAAGACCGTGCTGATCTTCCTGGTGCTGGTCCTGCTGACGCTCTTCAACATCTGGTGGGAGCGCCGCGTCGTCGCGCGCATGCAGCACCGGATCGGCCCCAACGTGCACGGACCCTTCGGTCTGCTCCAGTCGCTCGCCGACGGCGTGAAGCTGGCGTTGAAGGAGGACATCATCCCCAAGGCGGCGGACAGGGCGGTCTTCCTGATCGCCCCCGTGCTGGCGGTGATCCCCGCGTTCGTGACGTTCAGCGTGATCCCGTTCGGGCCGGTGGTGAGGATCCCGTTCACCGACACCTACACCGCGCTGCAGCTGACCGACATGCCGGTCGCGGTCCTCTTCGTGATGGCGATCGCCTCGATCGGCATCTACGGCATCGTGCTGGGCGGCTGGTCGAGCGGGTCGACGTACTCCCTGCTCGGCGGCCTGCGCTCGAGCGCGCAGATGATCTCCTACGAGGTCGCGATGGGCCTCGCGCTGGTCGCGGTGTTCCTGTACGCCGGCTCGATGTCGACCTCGCAGATCGTGGCCGAGCAGGACAAGTTCTGGTTCGGGCTGATCCTGGTGCCGTCCTTCGTGATCTACACGATCTCGATGGTGGGCGAGACCAACCGCGCGCCGTTCGACCTGCCGGAGGCCGAGGGCGAGCTGGTCGGCGGCTTCCACACCGAGTACTCCTCGCTGAAGTTCGCCCTGTTCTTCCTCGCCGAGTACATCAACATGGCGACGGTCTCCGCGCTCGCGACCACGTTGTTCCTCGGCGGCTGGCACGCGCCGTGGGGGATCGAGAAGATCAACGACGGGATGTTCAACGAGGGCTACTGGCCGCTGCTGTGGTTCTTCGGCAAGGTGCTCTTCTTCATCTTCGTCTTCATCTGGCTGCGCGGGTCGCTGCCACGGCTGCGCTACGACCAGTTCATGGCGTTCGGCTGGAAGCGGCTGATCCCCATCTCGCTGGTGTGGATCGTGGCCGTGGCCACCATCCGCTCCATCTCGCTGGAGGGTGGGCTGGACCGCCAGTACCTCCTGATCGGGATCGGCGTGCTGGCGGTCCTCTTCCTGGCGCTCTTCTTCATGGGCGAGTCCGAGGAGGAGCCCGAGCCCGCCGAGCAGCCGGCCGACGCCCACGCCGGCGGCTTCCCGGTCCCGCCGATGCCCGCCGGGGGCGCGGTGCGAGGCGCCGCCGCTCCGCTCACGTTCGACGCCCATAGCTCCACCGTCGCGGGGAAGGAAGCCTGATGGCTGAGTCCAAGTCGCTCAAGGAACAGTTCTGGGACCCGGTGGCGGGTTTCGGCGTCACCTTCCGGACCATGTTCAAGAAGGTCGTCACCGAGCAGTACCCGTTCGAGAAGATGCCCACCGCGCCCCGCTTCCACGGCCGCCACCAGCTCAACCGCTGGCCCGACGGCCTGGAGAAGTGCATCGGCTGCGAGCTGTGCGCCTGGGCCTGCCCGGCGGACGCGATCTACGTCGAGGGCGCCTCGAACACCGAGGAGGAGCGCTTCAGCCCCGGCGAGCGCTACGGCCGCGTCTACCAGATCAACTACCTGCGCTGCATCCTGTGCGGCCTCTGCATCGAGGCCTGCCCGACGCGCGCGCTCACGATGACCAACGAGTACGAGCTCGCCGACGACAACCGCGCCGACCTCATCTACGAGAAGTCCGACCTGCTCGCGCCGCTGCTGCCGGGCATGGAGCAGCCTCCTCACCCGATGCGGCTCGGTGACGACGAGGGCGACTACTACCGCGGGACCTACTCGGCGCCCGCCCCCGGCGCGGGCGCACCCGCCGAGACGCAGGAGGCCGCGAAGTGACCGCCTTCTGGATCCTCGCGCCGATCATGGTGGTCGCGGCCCTCGGCATCCTGTTCGTCCGCAAGGCCGTGCACGCCGCGCTGCTGCTCGCGGTGGTGATGATGAGCCTCGCGGTGCTGTACGCCGTGCTGGACGCGCCGTTCCTGTTCGCGGTGCAGATCATCGTCTACACCGGCGCGATCCTGATGCTGTTCCTGTTCGTGCTGATGCTGGTCGGCGTCGACGCGTCCGACTCCGTCGTCGAGACGATCAAGGGCCAGCGGGTGCTGGCGATCATCGGCGGCCTGCTCCTCGGACTGACGCTCGTGCTCGGGCTCGGTCAGATCTCGCTGGGCACCGGGGCGGGTCTCGGCGACGCCAACGGCGAGGGCAACATCCAGGCGCTCGCACAGATCCTGTTCTCCCGCTACGTCTTCGCCTTCGAGGTCACCAGCGCCCTGCTGATCACGGCAGCCGTCGGCGCCATGGTGCTCGCGCACCGCGAGCGGCTGACTCCGAAGCCCAGCCAGGCCTCGCTGGCGGCCCAGCGGATGCGCGACTACGCCGACAAGGGCACCCACCCCGGCCCGCTGCCGCCCCCGGGTGTCTTCGCCCGGCACAACGCGGTGGACACCCCGGCGCTCCTGCCCGACGGCACCGCCGCCGAGGCCTCGATCAGCCGGGTGCTCGCGGCCCGCGGCACGGTCCGCTCGGCCCCCGCGCTCGCCGACGACATCGCGGAGGTCCAGCGCCAGCTCGGCGACGCCCCGCACGCCGGGCGCACCAGCCCCGCCCCCGCCGAGGAGGACACGCTGTGAGCGTCACGCCCTACATCGTCTTGTCGTCGATCCTGTTCACGATCGGCTGCGTGGGCGTGCTCACCCGGCGCAACGCCATCGTGGTCTTCATGTGCGTCGAGCTGATGCTCAACGCCTCGAACCTCGCCCTGGTCGCCTTCGCGCGCCAGCACGGCAACCTCGACGGACAGATCGCGGCGTTCTTCGTGATGGTCGTCGCGGCGGCCGAGGTCGTCGTCGGGCTCGCGATCATCATGACCATCTTCCGGACCCGTCGCTCGGCCTCGGTCGACGACGCGAGCCTGCTGAAGTACTAAGGAGTGCAGGTGACTGCCCAGATCCTCGCGCTGCACGAGGCTGTCCACATCCCGGTGGTGGACCCCACGGCCACCAGCGGCGTCTTCGACCTGCTCTGGCTGGTGATCGCCCTGCCCCTGGCCGGTGCGGCGGTCCTGCTGCTCGGCGGCCGGGCCACGGACCGGTGGGGGCACCTGCTCGGCACCGCGCTGCCGATCGGCTCGTTCGTGATCAGCCTGCTGATGTTCGTCGAGCTTCTCGGCCGCGAGGAGAACGACCGCCAGGTCGCCCAGCACGTCTACGACTGGATGCAGGTCGGTCACCTCGACGTGGGCATGGACCTGCTCTACGACCCGCTGTCGTCGCTGTTCCTGCTCCTGATCACCGGGGTGGGGTCGCTGATCCACATCTACTCGATCGGCTACATGGAGCACGACCCGCGGCGTCGCCGGTTCTTCGGCTACCTGAACCTCTTCATCGCCGCGATGTTGATGCTGGTGCTCTCCGAGAACTACCTCGGCCTGTTCCTCGGCTGGGAGGGCGTTGGCCTCGCCTCCTACCTCCTGATCGGCTTCTGGCAGCACAAGCCGTCGGCGGCCGCCGCTGCCAAGAAGGCCTTCGTGATCAACCGCGTCGGCGACATCGGGATGTCGCTGGCGATCATGCTGTTCTTCGTCACCTTCGGCTCCACCAGCTTCACCGTGATCAGCGCGCACGCGGGGGAGGCGTCGGAGAACACCCTGACCGCGCTGGGGCTGCTCCTGCTGCTCGGTGCGTGCGGCAAGTCCGCCCAGGTGCCGTTGCAGGCCTGGCTCCTCGACGCGATGGAGGGCCCGACCCCGGTGTCCGCGCTCATCCACGCCGCGACCATGGTGACCGCGGGCGTCTACCTCATCGTCCGCTCGAACTTCGTCTTCGATCGCGCGCCGAACGCACAGACGGTCGTGGTCATCGTCGCCGTGGTCACGCTCCTGTGGGGTGCGGTCATCGGGTGCGCCAAGGACGACATCAAGAAGGTGCTGGCCGGCTCGACGATGAGCCAGATCGGCTACATGATGCTGGGCGCCGGCCTCGGTGTCGCCGGCTACGCGTTCGCGATCTTCCACCTGCTCACGCACGGCTTCTTCAAGGCCAACATGTTCCTCGGCGCCGGCTCGGTGATGCACGGCATGGAGGACGACGTCGACATGCGGCACTACGGCGCGCTGCGCAAGGCCATGCCGGTCACGTTCCTGACGTTCACGATGGGCTACCTGGCCATCATCGGGTTCCCGGGCTTCTCGGGTTTCTGGTCCAAGGACAAGATCATCGAGACCGCGCTGGCCGACAACTGGGTCGTCGGGCTGTGCGCCCTGCTCGGTGCGGGCGTCACCGGCTTCTACATGACCCGGCTGATGCTGCTCACCTTCTTCACCGACAAGCGCTGGGAGAAGGGGGTGCACCCCCACGAGTCGCCCGCGGTGATGACCGGCCCGCTGGTGGTGCTCGCCGCCCTCTCCGTGCTCGGTGGCGTGATGCTCATCGGCGACTGGATCGTGGACTTCCTCGCGCCGGTGGTCGGGACCCCCGTCCACGAGGACCCGCCGCTGCCCGCCCTGGCGGTCACCACGCTCGCGGTGCTCGTCGTGGCCGTCGGCGTCGCGCTGGCCTGGTTCCTGGTCGGCAAGCGCGACGTGCCCCGCACGGCTCCCCAGGACGTCTCGTTCGTCACCCGGGCGGCCCGTGAGGAGCTGTACGGCAACCAGATCAACGATGCACTGGTGGTCAACCCCGGCCGGCACACCGTCAGCGGCCTGCTGGCCTTCGACCGGTACGCCGTCGACGGCACCCTCACCGGCGGACCGGTGGCCGTCGGGGTCGTCGCCGGTCAGGCCCGCAAGGTCCAGAACGGTTTCGTCCGCTCCTACGCCCTGTCCCTGCTCGGCGGCGTCCTGCTCGTCGTCCTGGCCCTCCTGGCGGTGAACCTCGCATGAACCAGCTCCCCTGGCTCACGATCCTGGTCCTGGTGCCGCTGGTCGGTGCCCTGGTCGTGGCGTTCGCGCCGAGGGCACCGGGCTCCGCGCTGCCCAAGCAGCTCGCCCTGGCCGTCTCGGTGCTCACCCTCGCCGTCGGCGTGGCGATCGCCGCGCAGTACGACACCGGCGGCGGCATGCAGCTCACCGAGGACCACGAGTGGATCAGCGCCCTGGGCGTCCACTACGCGCTCGGCGTCGACGGCCTCGGCCTGCTGCTGATCCTGCTCACCGTCGTGCTCGTGCCGATCGTGGTCGTCGGGTCGTGGCACGAAGCAGACGACCGCAACCCGGCCGCGTTCTTCGCCTGGGCCCTGGCCCTGGAGTCGTTCTCGCTCCTGGTCTTCGCGGCGACCGACGTCTTCCTCTTCTACGTCTTCTTCGAGGCGACGCTGATCCCGGCGTACTTCCTCATCGGCGGCTTCGGCCGCGAGGGCCGGGCCGTCGCCGCCCTGAAGTTCCTGATGTACCAGCTCGGCGGCGGTCTGGTGATGCTCGCCTCGGTCATCGGGCTGTACGTCGTCTCGGCGCAGGCCGGCGCGCCGTCGTACCTCCTCTCCGAACTGGCCGACCTCGACATGGGCACCAGCGCCGAGCGCTGGCTGTTCGCCGGGTTCTTCATCGCCTTCGCCGTCAAGGCCCCGCTGTTCCCCCTGCACACCTGGCTGGCCGACACGACCGAGCGGGCCACGCCCGGCACCAGCGTGCTGCTGGTCTGCGTGCTGGACAAGATCGGCACTTTCGGGATGCTGCGCTTCTGCCTGGGGCTGTTCCCGGACGCCTCGCAGTGGGCGACTCCCGTGGTGGTCACGCTGGCGCTGATCTCGATCGTCTACGGCGCGCTGATCGCGATCGGGCAGGACGACATCCTGCGCCTGATCGGCCTGACGTCGCTGAGCCACTTCGGCTTCATCACCCTGGGCATCTTCGCGTTCAGCTCGCAGGGCGCGTCCGGGTCGATCCTCTACATGGTCAACCACGGCATCGGCACGGCCGCGCTGTTCCTGCTCGCGGGCTACCTGATCCGCCGCCGCGGCACCTCGCTGATCAGCCGGATGACCGGTGTGGAGAAGTCGGCGCCCGTCCTCGCCGGACTGTTCCTGGTCGCCGGTCTCGCGACCCTCGGCCTGCCCGGCCTGAGCCAGTTCGTCTCCGAGATCCTCGTGCTGATCTCGGCGTTCGACTACCACTGGTGGGTCGGTGCGGTGGCGGTCACCGGCATCGTGCTCGCCGCGATCTACGTGCTGTGGATGTACCAGCGCACCATGACCGGCCCGGGCGTCCCCGGCATCGAGGACACCCCCGACCTGAACCGGCGCGAGATCGGCTCGGTCGCGCCCCTGGTGCTCGCGCTGGTGCTGTTCGGCTTCTACCCGATGCCCCTGCTCGACGTCAGCAACCCCACGGTCGACGCCCTGCTCGAGCACGTCGGGGTGAGTGACCAAGCACCTGTCGTCCCCGCTGCGGGTGACGACCAGGCTGAGGAAGGCCAGCAGTGAACGTCTCCGTGATCAGTGCCCTCGCGGGCGCCGCGTCCGACCCGGCAGTCGCGTTCGACAAGCCGCACATCGAGTACGCCCAGCTCTGGCCGATGCTCGTCGTCTTCGGCGCCGCGTGCCTCGGTGTCGTGGTCGAGGCGTTCCTGCCCCGCGAGCGGCGGTACGTCGTCCAGACGGTGCTGACGCTGGTCGGCCTGGTGGCCGCGCTGGTCGGCACCTGCCTCGTGGCCGCCGACCTCACCTCCCGAGGCGGCGGGATCGCCCGTGGCCTGATCGCCGCCGAGGGCACGATCGTGGTCGACGGGCCGACCGTCTTCTTCTGGGGCCTCATCCTGGTCTTCGCCGTCGGCGGCGTGCTGCTGTTCGCCGAGCGCCGCCTCGAGGGAGGGCTGTCCGCCTTCGCCGGCCAGGCCGCGGCGCTGCCCGGCTCCGAGGCGGAGCGCCGGGCGTCGTCCCAGGGTCTGGACCACACCGAGGTCTACCCGCTGCTGCTGTTCGCGGTCGGCGGCATGATGCTCTTCCCGGCTGCCAACGACCTGCTGACGATGTTCGTGGCGCTCGAGGTGCTCTCACTGCCGCTCTACCTGCTCTGCGGCCTGGCGCGCCGGCGCCGGCTGCTGAGCCAGGAGGCGGCGATGAAGTACTTCCTGCTCGGCGCGTTCTCCTCCGGCTTCTTCCTGTACGGCGTCGCGCTCGTCTACGGCTTCGCCGGCTCGATGCAGCTCTCGGAGATCAACGAGGCGGTGCGCAACGACACCGACAACCAGGTCCTGCTGCTGATCGGGCTCGGCATGCTCGCCGTCGGGCTGCTGTTCAAGGTGGGTGCGGCCCCCTTCCAGGCCTGGACCCCCGACGTCTACCAGGGTGCCCCGACCGCGGTCACCGCCTTCATGGCGGCCTGCACCAAGGTCGCGGCGTTCGGCGCGATGCTGCGCCTGCTGTACGTCGCCTTCGGCTCGGACCGCTGGACCTGGCAGCCGATGCTCTGGATCATCGCGGTCCTCACCATGCTCGTCGGCGCCGTGCTCGCGGTCGTCCAGACCGACGTGAAGCGGATGCTCGCCTACTCCTCGGTGGCGCACACGGGCTTCCTGCTCACCGGGGTCCTCGGTGTCCAGAGCGCCTCGGAGCTCTCCGACGGCCAGGTGACCTCCATGCAGGCGGTCCTGTTCTACCTCGCGACGTACGGCTTCGCGATGATCGGTGCGTTCGCGGTGGTCACCCTGGTGCGGGACTCGGGCGGCGAGGCCACCCAGTTCTCCCGCTGGGCCGGCATCGGGCGACGCTCGCCCCTCACCGGAGGGCTGTTCGCGTTCTTCCTGCTCTCCATGGCCGGCATCCCGCTGACCGCCGGCTTCATCGGCAAGTGGGCGGTCTTCACGGTCGCGCTGGCGGCCGGCGCCTGGCCGGTCGTCATCGCGGCGGTGCTGTGCAGCATCGTGGCGGTCTTCTTCTACGTCCGGGTCATCGTGCTGATGTTCTTCGTCGAGGGCGGCGACGCCGGCACCGGCGAGGTCGCGGCGGTCGTGAAGCCCTCGCTGCTGACCTCCGGCACCATCGGCGTGGGCGTCCTCGCGACCCTCGTCCTGGGCGTGGTGCCCGGCCCGGTTCTCACGCTCGCGGCCCATGCGGGACAATTCGTCAGGTGACGACAGGATCTGCCGCGGCCGGACTCGCGCTGCCCGTGACCGACGAGGCGCTGGCGACGAGGCTGCGCGCCCGGATGGCCGTGGTCGAGGAGGCCCTCCAGGAGCATGTCCGCAGCCGTGCGGGCTTCGTGACCGAGGCCGCCAGCCACCTGATGGAGGCCGGCGGCAAGCGCTTCCGGCCGCTGCTGGTGCTGCTCGCCGCCGAGGCGGGTGAGCACCCGGACGCCGACGAGGTGGTCACCGCGGCGTGCGTCGTGGAGCTGACCCACCTGGCCTCGCTCTACCACGACGACGTCATGGACGAGGCCGACCTGCGCCGCGGCGCGGTCACGGCGCACTCGCGGTGGGGCAACCACGTCGCGATCCTCACCGGCGACTTCCTGTTCTCGAAGTCCTCGGAGCTGACCGCCGAGCTGGGTGCGGACGCGGTGCGCATCCAGGCCCAGACGTTCACCCAGCTCGTCGAGGGGCAGATCCTCGAGACCGTGAAGCCGGGTCCGGACGAGGACCCGCTCGCCCACTACCTCGAGGTGGTGGCCGGCAAGACCGGCTCGCTGATCGCCACCTCCGCCCGGTACGGCGCCCGCTTCGGTGGCGCCGGCCGCGAGGTCGAGGAGGCGCTCACGTCGTACGGTGAGATCGTCGGCAGCGCCTTCCAGCTCTCCGACGACATCCTCGACATCGCCTCGGAGTCCGGGGAGTCCGGCAAGACCCCGGGCACCGACCTGCGCGAGGGCGTGCCGACCCTGCCGGTGCTGATGGCCCGGGCGTCGCAGGACCCGGCCGACGACCGGCTCCACGAGCTGCTCGACTCCGACCTGAGCGACGACGACCTGCACGCCGAGACCCTCGACCTGCTGCGCAAGCACCCGGCGATGGACGAGGCGCGCGCCTACGTCGTCGCCCGTGCCCAGGAGGCCAAGGCGCTGCTCCGTGCCCTGCCCGAGGGACCGGTGCGCGACGCGCTGGAGGCATTCGCCGACATCGTCGCGGTCCGCTCCGCCTGATCCGGGCTGCGCCCGACGGGTCAGATCGCGCTGGCCTCGACGGTCAGCCGCAGCTGACGGCGTCGGTGGGTCACCGCCTCGACGGTGAAGACGACCAGCGCCACCCACACCAGCGCGAAGCCGATCCACCGGCCGGCGGGCATGTCCTCGTGGAACCAGAGGACGCCGAGCGCGAACTGGAACACCGGGGCGAGGTACTGCAGCAGCCCGAGCGTCACCATCGGGACCCTCGTCGCGGCCGCGCCGAAGCAGATCAGCGGGACCGCGGTCACGATGCCGGTGGTCATGAACAGCAGGGCGTGCCCGGCACCGTGGGTCCCGAAGCCGGACTCGCCGCCCGCGACCAGCGAGCCGACGTACACCGCGGCCAGCGGGGCGATCACGGACGTCTCCAGCGCCAGGCTCTCGACGGCGCCCGCGTCGGCGGTCTTCTTCGCCAGCCCGTAGGTGCCGAACGAGAACGCGAGCACCAGGGCGACCCACGGCAGCCGGCCGTAGTCGAGCGTGAGGACCACGACGGCACCCGCGGCCACGGCCAGCGCTCCCCACTGCAGCGGCCGCAGCCGTTCGCGGAGGATGAGCACGCCCATCAGCACCGTGACCAGGGGGTTGATGAAGTAGCCGAGCGACGTCTCGACCACCCGGCCGTTGTTGACGCCCCAGATGTAGGTGGCCCAGTTGACGGTCACCACCCCGGCGGCCACGGTCAGCAGCGCCAGCTTGCGTCGGTCCCGCACCAGCGCCGCGAGATGCCGACGTCGGCCGAGCGCGACCACGAGCACGCCCATGGTGACGCCGGACCAGAGGATCCTGTGGGCGAGGATCTCGAGCGCCCCGGCGGGCTCCAGGAGCGGCCAGTAGAGGGGGAACGCGCCCCAGATGGAGTACGCCGCCACTCCCAGCAGCAGGCCACGTCGGGAGTCCGGCACCGAGCCAGCATAGACACCGCGCAGGTGGTGCCCGAGATCGGTGGGCGGACCCGTGTTTCGGATGTGACCGGAGTGGGGAGGAAGCGGGAGCACCACACCCGAACTTTGAGAACCCGAGGGGGAACCATGCGGATGAACCGCATCACGACCGGCCTGATCAGCTTCGCCCTGGTCGGCCTCGCACCGCTTGCGGTGTCGACGTCCGCCGACGCAGCAACGAGCGGGAAGGCGGCCCACGCCGCGACCGCGCCGTCGGCCACGGAGCGCCAGGCGTTGCCGAAGCGCGAGATCACGTCGAAGATCGTCCAGAAGGGCACGCGCAAGCTGGTCTTCAAGGGCAAGGTGAAGGGCGAGCCGAAGTACGCCGACAAGATCGTCAAGATCCAGCGCCGGGTCGGCAAGAACGGCAGCTGGAAGTTCTACGCCAAGGACCGCACCGACAACCTGGGCTACTGGAAGCACGCCGTGGGCGCGCCCCGCAACGGCCGCTGGTACTTCCGGGCGATGACCCCGAAGACCGGTCAGTACTCCCGTTCCTACAGCGACGTCTGGTACACCTACTCGATCTGATCGGGCACCGACAGCCGGACGACGAAGGGCCCACCGTGGACGACACGGTGGGGCCCTTCGTCGTCCTGAGCCGGTGGGTCAGACGACGGTCCAGGTGTCGCCGCCGCCGATCAGGCCCGCGAGACGCTCCTCGGGGGCTCCGGGCGCGGCGTCGCGCGCCGAGCTGATCTGGGCGCGGGCCTGGTCGTCGTACGCCGGGCGCTCGACCTGGCGGAAGATGCCGATCGGCGACTGGTTGAGGTAGCCGGCGTCGGTCAGCCGCGAGATCGCGAACGCGGTCGAGGGGTCGGGGCTGTGGGCGTCGTGCACCAGCAGCCGGTCCTCGGCCGCGTCTCCCAGGTCGGCCACCTCGACGACCTTCACGCCGCCGGTGCGGGAGTCCCGGATCAGGCCCTTGTCGCCGCCCGCGCCGAACCGGATCGGCTCGCCGTGCACGAGCGGGATGATCGCGTCGGCCTTCGTGTCGTTGTTCTTGATCGCGTCGAAGGCGCCGTCGTTGAAGATCGGGCAGTTCTGGTAGATCTCGACGAACGACGTGCCGCGGTGGGCGGCCGCCGCGGAGAGCACCGAGGTGAGGTGCTTGCGGTCGGAGTCGATGGTGCGGGCCACGAACGTGCCCTCGGCGCCCAGGGCCAGCGATACCGGGTTGAACGGGTGGTCGAGCGACCCCATCGGTGTGGACTTGGTGATCTTGCCGGCCTCGGAGGTGGGGGAGTACTGCCCCTTGGTCAGGCCGTAGATGCGGTTGTTGAACAGCAGGATCGTCATGTTGACGTTGCGGCGCAGCGCGTGGATCAGGTGGTTGCCCCCGATCGAGAGCGCGTCGCCGTCACCGGTGACGACCCAGACCGAGAGGTCCTCGCGGGCCGTGGCGATGCCGGTCGCGATCGACGGCGCGCGGCCGTGGATCGAGTGCATGCCGTAGGTGTCGAGGTAGTAGGGGAAGCGGCTCGAGCAGCCGATGCCGGAGACGAACACGATGTTCTCGCGGCGCAGGCCGAGGTCGGGCAGGAAGCCCTGGACGGCCTTGAGGACGGCGTAGTCGCCGCAGCCGGGGCACCAGCGGACCTCCTGGTCGGAGGTGTACTCCTTGCCGGTCTGGGGCTGGTCGCTGGTGGGGACGAGCTCGACGCCCGAGCGGAGCCCCGGGAAGGGGAGTTCGGTGCTGGTCACTTGCCTGCCTCCTGCGCGGTCAGGTTGACGTCCACGCCCTCGGCCTGGGAGACCAGCTCGCCGATCGCCTCGGCGAGCTCGGCCGCCTTGAGGGGAAGGCCGCGGACGTGGTTGTAGCCGATGGCGTCCACGAGGTACCTCGCGCGCAGCAGCATCGAGAGCTGGCCGAGGTTCATCTCGGGGACGAGGACCTTGTCGTAGCGCTTCAGCACCTCGCCGAGGTCCTTCGGGAAGGGGTTCAGGTGGCGCAGGTGCGCCTGGGCGACGTTGTAGCCGGCCTTGCGCACGCGGCGCACGCCCGCGCCGATGGGGCCGTACGTCGAGCCCCAGCCGAGCACGAGCACCCTGGCCTGGCCGGACGGGTCGTCGACCTCCATCGGCGGGATCGTCTCGGCGATCCGGTCCACCTTGGCCTGGCGGGTGCGGACCATGAAGTCGTGGTTGGCCGGGTCGTAGGAGATGTTGCCGTGCCCGTCGCCCTTCTCCAGGCCACCGATGCGGTGCTCGAGGCCGGGGGTGCCCGGCACGGCCCAGGGCCGGGCCAGCGTCTCCTCGTCGCGCAGGTAGGGCCAGAAGTCGGACTCACCGTCCTCCAGCGGGTGGTTGCCCGCCGTGGCGAAGTCGGGGTCGATGCTGGGCAGGTCGTCGATCTCCGGGATCCGCCAGGGCTCGGAGCCGTTGGCGAGGTAGCCGTCGGAGAGCAGCATCACGGGGGTGCGGTAGGTGACCGCGATGCGGGCGGCCTCGAGCGCGGCGTCGAAGCAGTCGCCGGGGGACTGGGGAGCGACGATCGGCACCGGAGCCTCGCCGTTGCGTCCGAACATCGCCTGCAGCAGGTCGGCCTGCTCGGTCTTGGTGGGCAGGCCGGTGGACGGGCCGCCGCGCTGGACGTCGACGACGAGCAGGGGCAGCTCGGTCATCACGGCCAGGCCGATCGCCTCCGACTTCAGCGCGATGCCGGGGCCCGAGGTGGTCGTCACGCCGAGGCTGCCGGCGAAGGAGGCACCGATCGCCGCACCAATGCCGGCGATCTCGTCCTCGGCCTGGAAGGTCGTCACTCCGAACGCCTTGTGCTTGCTCAGCTCGTGGAGGATGTCGGAGGCCGGCGTGATGGGGTAGGACCCGAGGAAGACCGGCAGGCCCGAGCGGACCCCGCTGGCCACCAGGCCGTAGGCGAGCGCGAGGTTGCCGGTGATGTTGCGATAGGTGCCCGCGGCCATGGGGGCTGGCTTGATCTCGTAGGAGACCGCGAACGCCTCGGTGGTCTCGCCGAAGTTCCAGCCCATCTTGAACGCCGTGATGTTGGCGTCGCGGATGTCGGCCACCTTGGCGAACCGGCGCTCGAGGAAGCTGATGGTCGAGTCGACCGGGCGGCCGTACATCCACGAGAGCAGCCCGAGCGCGAACATGTTCTTCGCGCGGGCGGCGTCCTTGCGGGACAGGCCGAACTCCTTGACCGCCGCGACCGTGAGCCCGGTGAGGTCGACGGGGTGCAGGGCGTACTCCGCCAGCGAGTCGTCCTCGAGCGGGTTGGCGGTGTAGCCGGCCTTGGTGAGGTTGCGCGTGGTGAAGTCGTGGGTGTCGACGATGATCGTGGCGCCCTTGGGCAGGTCGGCGAGGTTGGCCCGCAACGCCGCCGGGTTCATCGCGACCAGCACGTCGGGTGCGTCGCCCGGGGTCAGGATGTCGTGGTCGGCGAAGTGGACCTGGAACGACGAGACGCCCGGCAGCGTGCCCTGGGGGGCGCGGATCTCGGCGGGGAAGTTGGGCAGCGTCGACAGGTCGTTGCCGAACGCGGCCGACTCCTGGGTGAACCGGTCGCCGGTGAGCTGCATGCCGTCACCGGAGTCCCCGGCGAAGCGGATGATCACCCGATCCAGCTGCTTGACCTGCTTGGACACCACGCGCACTTCCCTCGCTGTTCTGCCGCCTGAGCGGTGGCGGCACGACCTCCCACGATAGTCGGGCCCCTCAGCGCACCGAACCCGTCTCCCGGAGTGGACCCGTGATCCCCAACACGCGGTATCAAGTGTGTCCATATTTCGTACAGACACGGTTAAGTCGACTAGTCTTGCCGACATAACCGAGAAAGCCCCGGGTGCGCCGGGGCGGGAAAGAGATGCGATGAAGACAACGATCAAGGTTGCGGCGGCCCTGTCCGTCGGGGTGCTGGCCTTGACCGGATGCTCCAGCGACGCCTCCGGCAGCGACTCCAAGACACTGAACCTCGTGGGCTACTCGGTCCTCGAGCAGGCGAACGCCGGTGTCATCAAGGCATTCCAGGACTCCGACGCCGGCAAGGACGTCGACTTCAAGGAGTCCTACGGTGCGTCGGGCGACCAGAGTCGCGCCGTGACTGCGGGCCAGGATGCCGACGAGGTCCACCTCTCCCTCGAACCCGACGTGACTCGGCTCGTCGACGAGGGCATCGTGGCCAAGGACTGGAAGGACAACGACACGCAGGGGATCTGCACGCAGTCCATCGTCGTGATGGTCGTCCAGTCCGGGAACCCCAAGAACATCACCAGCTGGTCCGACCTGACCAAGCCCGGCGTCGGGATCGTGACCCCGAACCCGGCCTCCTCCGGGTCCGCCAAGTGGAACCTGCTGGCGGCGTACGGCTCGGTCCTGGCCGACGGCGGCAGCGATGCGGACGCCCAGCAGTACATGAAGGACTTCTTCGCCAACGTCGTCGCCCTGCCCGACAGCGGTCGTGACGCAACCACCGCCTTCACCGGTGGCACCGGCGACGTCCTCCTCTCCTACGAGAACGAGGCCATCCTCGCCCGCCAGAGCGGGACCGACTTCGACTACGTCGTCCCCGACTCCTCGCTGCTCATCCAGAACCCGTGCGCGCTGACCGACGGTGCTGCCGACGGCGCCCAGGAGTTCATGGACTTCCAGAAGAGCGAGGCCGGCCAGAAGCTGTACGCCGAGACCGGTTACCGCCCGTTGACGGACGTCGGCGACGTGACGGTCAAGGGCGCCAACGACGAGAGCGACCCGTTCCCGGAGCCCGCCACCCTGCTCACGATCGACAAGGACTTCGAGGGCTGGTCCGTGGCCAACGACAAGTTCTTCGGTGACGGTGAGGACGGTGCGCCGCTCGGCATCATCACGAAGATCCAGGGCGACTCGGGCCAGTAGGCGATGGCCACCGCATCTGTTGCGGTCGAGAGCCGATCGGCGCGCAGGCGCCGGTCGGCTTCGGCCGGTTCTCTGACTGCCGGCTCGAGCCTCGGGCTCGGGGTGGCGATGATCTGGTTCAGCCTGCTGGTCCTGATCCCGCTCTCCGCCGTCATCGTCAAGGCCGCCGGTGGCGGTTGGTCGACGTTCGAGCACGTGCTGAGCAACGAGCAGACCCGCTCGGCGCTCCAGCTCACTGTGCTCTCCTCGCTGGGCATCACCGCGCTCAACATGGTGATGGGCACGGTCATCGCCTGGGTGCTGGTGCGTGACCGGTTCCCGGGCAAGGCGATCATCGACCTCGTCATCGACATCCCGTTCGCGATGCCGACGATCGTCGCGGGGCTGGTCCTGCTCTCCCTGTACGGCCCTCAGAGCCCGATCGGCGTCCAGGTGAACGGAACTCGGTGGTCGGTCCTGCTGGCCATCGCGTTCGTGACCCTCCCGTTCGTCGTCCGCACGGTCCAGCCGGTGCTCGAGGAGCTCGACACCGACGTCGAGGACGCGGCTGCGTCGCTCGGGGCCGGACGGTTCACGACCTTCCGGCGCGTGGTGCTCCCCTCCCTGGTGCCGGCGATCTTCGCCGGCGCCGCACTCTCCTTCGCCCGAGGGATCAGTGAGTACGGCGCGCTGGTGCTGATCAGCGGCAACCTGGCCGGTCGCACCGAGGTCGTGTCCGTCCGCCTGTTCTCGTTCCTCGAGGGCGGGAACACGGAGGCCGCGGCCGCGGTCGCGACGATCATGCTGCTGGTGGCCCTGCTGGCGATCGTCGCCCTCGACGTGCTCCAGCGACGGGTGGCCCGACGTGGCTAGCACGAGCGCGGCCGTCGGCAACGGGTCGCCGGTCGTCAGGTGGGTGCTGCGGCTGCTCGTCGTGGGCTACCTGGTCATGCTCGTGGCCTGGCCGACGGCGTTCGTCGTCCAGCACACCTTCGCCAACGGCCTCGAGGGCATCCGGTCCGCCCTGGCGGACCCTGACGTCGTCCACGCGCTCAAGCTCACCCTGCAGGTCGCCGTGATCTCCGTCGCGATCAACACCGTCTTCGGTGTCGGCATCTCCCTGCTGCTGGTCCGCTACCGGTTCGTCGGTCGTCGCACGCTGTCCGTGCTCATCGACCTCCCGCTGTCGGTCTCACCGGTCGTGGTGGGTCTCGCGCTGGTCCTCGTCTACAACGGGCGCTTCGGCTGGTTCGGCCCCTGGCTGGAGTCGCACGGCGTCCAGATCGTCTTCGCCGAGCCCGGGATGGTCATGGCCACCTGCTTCGTGATCCTGCCGCTGGTGGTGCGCGAGGTCGTGCCGGTGCTGGAGGAGCTCGGCGACGACCAGGAGCAGGCCGCCCGGAGCCTCGGCGCCAACAGCTGGCAGACCTTCCGTCGGATCACCCTGCCGGGCATCCGCTGGGCCGTCGTCTACGGCGTGGTGCTGAGCCTGGCGCGCGCACTCGGTGAGTTCGGCGCCATCAAGGTGGTCGCAGGCAATGTCGGCGGTGACACCCAGGTCGCCACCGTCCTCGTCCAGCAGAAGTACCAGAACTTCCAGCAGGAGACGGCCTACTCAGTGGCCTTCATGCTCGTCCTCGCGGCCGTGATGTGCCTCGTCGTCGTCGCCCTGCTGCGCCCGAAGGAGGGCAAGAAATGAGCATCGAGATCAAGGGAGTCAGCAAGCGGTTCGGTGACTTCGTCGCGCTCGACGACGTCACCGTCTCGCTGCCCACCGGACAGCTCACGGCGCTGCTCGGGCCGTCGGGCGGAGGCAAGTCCACGCTGCTGCGCATCATCGCCGGGCTGGACTCGGCCGACGAGGGCACGGTCAGCATCGAGGGGACCGAGGCGACCCACCTGCCGCCACAGCGGCGCAACGTCGGCTTCGTCTTCCAGCACTATGCCGTCTTCAAGCACATGACGGTGGCCAAGAACGTCGCGTTCGGCCTGGAGATCCGCAAGCGTCCCAAGGACGAGATCGCCCACCGGGTCGACGAGCTGCTGCGCCTCGTGCACCTGCAGCAGTTCGCGCACCGGCTGCCCTCACAGCTCTCCGGCGGCCAGCGCCAGCGCATGGCGCTGGCCCGTGCGCTCGCCGTCGAGCCGAAGGTGCTGCTGCTCGACGAGCCGTTCGGCGCGCTCGACGCCAAGGTCCGCAAGGAGCTGCGTGACTGGCTGCGCCGGCTGCACGACGAGGTGCACGTCACCACCGTGTTCGTGACCCACGACCAGGAGGAGGCCCTCGAGGTCGCCGACGAGATCGTGGTCGTCAACGAGGGCCGCGTCGAGCAGATCGGGACGCCGGACACGCTCTACGACGAGCCGGCGAACGACTTCGTCATGGGCTTCCTGGGCGAGGTCACCCAGCTGGGCGGGGTCACCCTGCGCCCGCACGACATCAACGTGGCGACCGCGCCGACCCTCGCCGGTGCCACCGCGGGGACCGTCGTCCGGCTGCTCCGCGTCGGTTTCGAGGTCCGCGCCACCGTGGCGACCGACACCGGCGAGGAGGTGACGGTCGTGATGACCCGCACTCACGCGCGGTCCCTGGGCCTGGAGCAGGGGAGCAAGGTCTGGCTGACGCCGGAGCAGGGCGCCACGATGGTCCCCTCGATGCGGTCGGTGGCCGTCAGCTGAGCCCCGGGGGCGCCCGGACCCCGCGCCGCCTGGTCACCGCGGCAGGAGGTGGACGGACCCGACGAAGCGTCGGACGTCGGCCGCCTCCTGCCGCCACTGGCGGGGAGTGCCGCCCCACGTGACCTGCAGGTCCGGGGTGCTCACCGTGACGAGCCGCCAGGTGCCGGCCGGCCCGCCGTAGGTCGCCGCGCGCTCGCGGGTGAACAGCCAGGTCAGCCGGTCCGCGGGCCGGCCGTCGAGCCTGGCCACGCCCTGCTCGAGGCGTACGCCGTGGACGTGCCGGTGCTTGCGGCGCAGTGTGTCGGCGAGCTGCGCGAGCGTCCGCCGCGGCGCGGGCACCACCTCGGCCCGACGCTGGAGCGACCCGCGACCGGGCTGGAGGTAGATCCAGCAGAGCCCGCCGAAGGAGTCGATCGACTCGGTCTGGGGGATCGGGGCACGGAAGACCGCCGTCCGACCGTGGCCGGCGCAGGTGCGCACCCGGGTGTGCACGAGCGAGACGCTGGCGGTGACCCTCGCGTAGTCGCCCTCGCGGGTGCTGCGGCCGTGCGGTGTCGTCCACGCCAGCCGCACCCCACGGGCCAGGGCGGTCCGCTCCTGGAGGTTCTGGCCGTCGCAGTAGCAGAAGTAGTCCAGCTGCTCACCTCGGTGGCCGCCGAACACCGGCACGTCCTCGGCGTACACCACCTCGCCCAGCTGCCCGTCGCCCTGACCGGGTGCGGTGTAGGGGTCGACGTCGCGCTCCTTCACCGACCGAAGCGTCGGCCCGCGGCCGAAGGAGACCGTGAGCACGCGGGTGAACGGGCCGGGGCTGAACGAGCACGAGCGCCCCCGGCTCTCGGTCGGGACGAAGCCGGGTGGCAGGGCGAGGCGTACGGCGAGGCCGCTGTTGCCGCGCGCCCGCAGGTCGGTGCAGGTCGACCGTGACCAGCCCGCCGGAAGTGCTGCGCGCTCGGCCGGGAACGGCTGCGGCGGGCCGGACAGCTCGACCGGCGGCCGCGCCCTTGCGGAGCCGCCGGGTGGTCCCTGCGGCTCGGGCGACCCACCGGTGCAGCCGGCCAGCGCCAGTGCGGACGCGACGGTGACGGAGACCAGGAGCGCCCGAGCCGTCATGACCTCAACGGTAGTTCGTGAACTGCACCGCGAAGTCGTAGTCCTGCTGCTTCACCAGGGCGATGACGGCCTGGAGGTCGTCGCGCTTCTTGGACGAGACGCGGAGCTCGTCGCCCTGGATCTGGGCCTTGACGCCCTTGGGGCCCTCGTCGCGGATCAGCTTGGAGATCTTCTTCGCGTCCTCGGAGCTGATCCCCTCCTTGAGCGTGATCGAGATCTTGCTGAGCTGGCCCGACTGGCGGGGCTCGGAGGCGTCGAGGACCTTCAGGCTCACGTCCCGCTTGACCAGCTTGCCCTTGAACACGTCGAGCACCGCGTTGGCGCGGTCGTCGGCCGACGCGCTGATCTCGATGGCGTGCTCTCCCTGCCACTCGATCGTGGCGCCGGTGCCCTTGAAGTCGAAGCGGGTCGCGATCTCCCGGGCGGTCTGGCCGAGGGCGTTGTCGACCTCCTGGCGGTCGATCTTGCTGACGATGTCGAACGACGAGTCGGCCATGGTGTCCTCCAGAGGTGCGGTGCGGCGTCGTGGAACCCCCGGCATTTTCTTCCGCCGACGGGGCTGCGCTATTCTTTCGCCTTGTTGTCGGGCGGGCCAATCGGCCTCCGGCAGCGCCCTGAGGCAGGTTGCCCGAGCGGCCAATGGGAGCGGACTGTAAATCCGTCGGCTTTGCCTTCGAAGGTTCGAATCCTTCACCTGCCACTGACGCCCCGGTCATCGACCGGGGCGTCAGACATTTCAGGGCCGTCAGCGCCGGCCCAGCTCGATCCGGTCCCCGGCGACCTGCAGACGGGTCCGGTGCGCGCCGCTGGCGCGGTCCAGCGTCCGGGCGAGCCAGGCCACGTCGGCGGGTCCGGCACGCTCGAGCCGGAGCCGGCGCGAGCGGAACGGGAGCAGCGCGAGGGAGTCCAGCGCCCCGCGGCGGTCCACGGTGACGCGGAAGAGCAGCCTCAGGTCGCCGCGGTACTCCTCGTGGCCGCTGATGCCCTCGTAGTCGTTGACGAGGTCCCCGCAGCCGTAGAGGATCAGCCGCCCGCCGTGCACCTCGACCGGTCGTGGGTGGTGCGACGAGTGCCCGTGGACGATGTCGGCCCCCGCGTCGACCAGGCGGTGCGCGAAGCGGACCTGCTCGGACGGGACGGCGTGGCCCCAGTTCGACCCCCAGTGGAGGGAGACGACCACCACCGCCCCCCGGTCCTTCTCGCGGCGGACCCGCTCGGCCACGGCGTCGGCGGTCGCCCCGGACAGGTCGGGGAGCACGGCCAGGCCCGGCCGGTCCGGCGTCGCTGCCCAGGCCGCCGGCACGCCGCTGCTGCCGTGTCCGAACGCCAGCACCGCCACCCGGCCCCCGTTCACGCCCACGATCGCGGGCGCGCCCGCCTGCGTGAGGTCGGCACCGGCCCCGACCGGGGTGAGGCCCGCCGAGCGCAGGACGTCGAGCGTCTCGACCAGGCCGCGCGGCCCGAAGTCGAGGGTGTGGTTGTTCGCCAGCACGCAGGCATCCGGGCGGGCGAGGCGCAGGCAGCCCACGTTGGCCGGGCTCATCCGGTAGTTCACCGCCTTGTGGGGCGCGAAGTCGCTCGAGCGGGTGATGGCGGTCTCGAGGTTGACGACCCGGACAGCCACGCCCGGATCGAGCATCTCGCCCAGCGCGTCGCCCCAGGGCCAGGCGTCCTCGACGGGAGCCGGGACCGGGCCCGAGACCGCCTCCGCGAGCTCGACGTACCGTCGCGCGTTCCGCACGCTCGCCTCCTGCAGCCGCGGGTCACCCGGGTGCGCGAGGACCTGGTCGACACCGCGGCCCAGCATCACGTCGCCGCAGAGGACGATCGTCATCCGGTCCCCGGATCGCGCCATGGTCCCAACATCCGCCCGCCGAGCGGTCGACGTACCGGGCCGTCTGCCGCGCTCGAGCGGGACCTTGGCCACTGCCCGGGCGCGGCCGGGGGGCGTTGCATCGAGTCGAGGCCGGCCCGATCGGGCCGGGGGAGCGAGGATGTCGGTGTCTGCTGGGTCGGCCGAGGTGCAGGTGACGTTGCGGGAGCACGCAGGTGCGCGGGATCGGGACTACGCGCGGGCCAAGGTCGAGCAGGCGCTCGAGGCGACGGCGAGCGGCGTCCTGAGCGCCCACGTCGTCCTGGAGCGGCGTGCCGACCCCGCGGTGAAGCGGCCGGCCCGGGCCGAGGCGACGGTCGAGCTCGGGGGCGTGACGCTGCGGGCGCACGCCGTGTCACCCACGATGACCGAGGCGGTCGACGAGATGGAGTCCCGGCTACGCCGCCAGCTCGTGCAGGCCCGCGACCGCAGCCGGACCCGGCACCGGTGGACGGGGGTGGCCTCGGAGCACGAGTGGCGCCACGGTGACCTGCGCCGTGAGCCGGTGCCGTGGTTCCCGCGTCCCGCCGAGTCCCGCGAGGTGGTGCGGCACAAGTCGTTCGCGGTCACGCCGATGACCGTCGACGAGGCGGCCTTCGAGATGGACCTGCTGGACCACGACTTCTACCTCTTCACCGAGCTCGAGTCGGGGGAGCCCGCACTCGTGCACCGGCACCCGAGCGGCGGGTACGGCGTCTCCGGCGGGGGCGGCACCCCCACGGTGGCGACGGTGACGCACGAGCCCGGGCCGCCGACACTGACCGACGCCGAGGCCCGCACCCGCATGGACGCGGGGGAGGAGACGTTCGTCTTCTACCGCGAGCCGGAGGGCGGCGAGGGACGCGTGCTCTACCGCAGGTACGACGGCCACTACGGCCTGATCACCTGCGCCGCCTGAGCCCGGCGGCTACTCGCAGGCGGTGGCGTACTCCACCGTGCAGCTGTCCGTGCCGGGTCCCCCGTCCGCGATGTCGGTGCCGTCCCCGCCGTCGGCCACGTCGTCCCCGCCGCGCAGGTCGATGACGTCGTCGCCGGCACCGGCGCGCACGACGTTGTCGGTATCGTCGCCGCGAAGGGTGTCGTCGAACGCGGATCCGATGATGTCCTCGATGCCGAGGGCGGCCCTGTCCGCTGGACTACACCTGCAGCTCGCCGGTGTTGAGCGGCGAGTCCTTGCGCGAGACCAGGTCAAGGCGCTCCTCGGGAGACATCGCCTCCACCGCGGCGGCCACATCGGCGGGGAAGCCGGTCACCTCGGGCGCCTCGGCCAGTGGGACGACCGTGTGCACCACGCGGTCGTCGTACAGGTGCATGAGCGTGACCGCCTGGTGCCCGTCGACACCGGAGACGAAACGGTCCAGCGGCGCAGGATCCATGGTGTAGCAGGTCGCCGCAGCGACCGAGACCGGGACGCCGGCGAAGGTGGAGTACGACGAGAAGTGGAAGTGGCCGCCGATGATGGCGCGCACGTCGGTGCCGGCCACGACCTCGGCCAGCCGGTGCTGGTCGAGCAGCTCGATGATCTGGGCGGCGGGCACGGTCGGCACCGGGATCGGCGGGTGGTGCAGCGCCAGCAGGGTGCCGTGCGGCGCCGGCGTCGCCAGCTCCTCGCGCAGCCAGTCCAGCTGGCCGTCGGTCAGCTCGCCGTGGTGGTAGCCCGGGACGCTGGTGTCCAGGGACACGATGCGCAGGCCGTCGACCTCGTGCACCCGGTCCTGCGGTGCGTCACGGTCCGCGGGGCCCGCCCCGAAGAGGACCTCGGCGTACGGCGCCCGCTCGTCGTGGTTGCCCATCACCCACACCACCGCGGCGCCCATCCGCGCCGCCGCCGGCTCGACGATCTCGCGGAGCCGGCTGTAGGCCGCCGGCTCCGCACGGTCGGCGAGGTCGCCGGTGAACACCAGGGCCTGCGGGGGCGGGTCCAGCCGGGCGAGCCGGTCTAGGGCGCGCTCCAGACCGGCCGCGGTGTCGACCACGCCGTACTGCAGCCGGTCGGCGAGCAGGTGCGGGTCGCTGACGTGGGCGATCGTGTGGCGCGGGGCGGGGTACTGACCGAGCTGCACGCGGCCAGCCTAGGCGGCGGTCGTCCTGTCCGCGGGTCTATAGGGTGGCGAGACGGTCACGCTCTCGAGGAGGACGACGATGTCGCAGCAGTCCGAGACGGTCTTCACCTACGGCGCCCCCCAGCTGAAGTTCGGGTCCGGTGCGTCCGACGAGGTCGGCTACGACCTGTCCCAGTACGGCGTGTCCCGCGCGCTCGTCGTGACCGACCCGGGGGTGGCAGCGACCGGGCTCCCGCAGCGCGTCGCCGACCAGATGGGCCGGTTCGGGATCGAGGCCCGGGTCTTCGACGGCTCCCACGTGGAGCCGACCGACGAGAGCATGCAGGAGGCGGTCGACTTCGCCCGCGACGCCGGCCCCTTCGACGCCTACGTCGCCGTGGGCGGCGGCTCCAGCATCGACACCGCCAAGGCCGTCAACCTGATGATGACCAACGACGGCGAGCTGATGGACTACATCAACGTCCCTGTCGGGAAGGGCGCGAACCCCGCCAGGCCGCTCAAGCCCCTCGTCGCGGTGCCCACCACGGCCGGCACCGGCAGCGAGAGCACCACCGTGTGCGTGCTCGACGTCCTGAGCCTCAAGGTCAAGACCGGCATCAGCCACCCGCGGCTGCGACCCACGCTGGCGGTCATCGACCCCGACCTGACCCTCACCCAGCCGCCCGGCGTGACCGCGTCGTCCGGCATGGACATCCTCTGCCACGCGCTGGAGAGCTACACCGCGCGCTGGTACACGACGTACGACAAGAAGCAGCCCGAGCAGCGGGTGCCCTACTGCGGGTCCAACCCGATCGCGGACATGTGGTCGGAGAAGGCGATGTCGCTGCTCGGTGCGTCGTTCCGTCGCGCGGTGCACCACGGCGACGACCACGAGGCCCGCCACGACATGGCGCTGGCGGCGACCTTCGCCGGGATGGGCTTCGGCAACGCCGGCGTGCACATCCCGCACGCCAACGGCTACCCGATCGCCGGGCGGGTGCGCGACTTCCACCCCAAGGACTACCCGGCCGACCACGCGATGGTGCCGCACGGCATGTCCGTGGCGCTGACCGCGCCCGAGGCCTTCCGCTTCACCTTCGACGCCGCGCCGGAGCGGCACCTGCGCGCGGCGGCGCTCCTCGACCCGTCGCTCCCGCCCGGCGGCGACGCCGACACGCTGCCGGGCGTGATCACCGACCTGATGCGCGACATCGACATCCCCAACGGCATCGGCGCCGTCGGGTACGCCGAGGGCGACGTCGACGACCTGGTCGAGGGGACGCTCAAGCAGCAGCGGCTGCTCGCCACCTGCCCCAAGGACGTGACGGCGGAGGACGTCGCCGGGATCTTCCGGCGCTCGCTCGAGCTCTGGTGACACCGCCGGGGCGGCGCGCTCACCCGGCGCGGTGGCCCAGCAGGCCGAGCGCGAAGCGGCTGTACTCCGACGCGATCTGCTCGGGCGTGGTCGGCCCGTCGGGGTGGAACCACTGTGCGAGCGAGGTGCACATCGTCGCGATCGCCTTGCCGGCGTCGTCCGGGTGGCCGACCCGCAAACCGCCCTGCGCGATCGCGTCCGCGATCTGGCCGTCCAGCACCTCCTGCACGTAGCTGCGCAGCTGCGCGATCCGCCTGTAGCTCGCGGGCTCCAGGCTGCGCATCTCGCTGGCCCCGATGAAGGCCAGGTCGTTGCGGCGCGCGTGGTAGAGCGCGAGCGCCTCGACGACGAGGGCGACCCGGGAGACGGGGTCGTCGCCCTCGTCGCGAGCCTGCTCGACCCGCCAGATCAGGTCGGTCATGGTCAGGTCGAAGACGCGGACCAGCAGGTCCTGCTTGCTCGGGTAGTGGTGGTAGACGCCCGGGACGCTCATGTTCGCCAGCGCCGCGATCGAGCGCATGCTCGCGCCGTGGTAGCCGATCGCCACGAAGGCCCGGATGGCCCCGGCCAGCACCCCGTCGATCGGGAGCGGCGCGAAGTCGCGCCAGTGGCCGGTCGGCGACGGAACGGTCGGCTCGGCCGGGTGCGCCGGCGCGGGGTGCGCGACGGCCGGAGTCCCGCCCGCGAGCAGGGCGGCGACGGGCACGTCGAGGATCTCCGAGACCCGGCGCAGCCGCTCCACCGACAGGCGGGTCCGGTCGTTCTCGATCGCGCTCAGGGTGGCGGCGCTGACCCCCAGCCGCGCGGCGAGGTCGCGCAGCGTCAGGCCGTGCAGCAGCCGCTGACGGCGCACGGCGGCTCCGGGGGTGACTCGTTCCTCGGGCTCCATGAGTTCAGGTTATCCAAACAAAGTGCGAATGCCCGGATGGCGCGCGCTCACCGGGTTCTCAGGCACTGTTCAGGCTCGGAGTCGTTGACTTCCGCAAGAAGCGCGTGTGACGCTGCTCTCATCCTGTTCAGTTTGCCGAGCGATCGCTCCGTCTGCCTGGAGGTTCAGATGACTGCAGTGCCCACCATGGATGAGCTCCTCAAGGACGCCCCGAGGAACTGGGGGAAGTGGGGACCCGACGACGAGATCGGCGCCCTGAACTACCTCACCGCCGAGGAGGTCCTGCGCGGGGTCCAGCACATCCGCTCGGGCACGGTCTTCACGCTCCAGCGGCTCATCGGGGACCCGAAGGGTGACCCGGTCTGGCCCGGTCGCAAGCCCGCCGAGCGCACGATGATCCTCGACGAGTCCTCGTGGGACGGTGAGGACGCCCCGCAGTTCCCGGGCGGCCTGCACTACGCCGACGACAAGATCGACGCGTTCCTCCAGGGCTCCACGCAGTACGACGCCCTCGGTCACGTCTGGTACGGCGGGCAGATCTGGAACGGGTACGACGCCCGCTCGACCGTGGGCGGCCTCGACAAGGCCAGCGTGGCCCCGATCGCGGAGCGCGGCGTCGTCGGTCGCGGCATCCTGCTCGACATGGCCCGCTACCGGGGCAAGGAGAACCTCGACAAGGCCGAGACCTTCACCCACGAGGACCTGATGGCCTGCGCGAAGGCGCAGGGCACCGAGATCGAGAAGCACGACATCGTCATCATCCGCACCAACTTCCTGCGGCTCTTCTTCGAGCAGGGTGACGCCTTCTACGAGGGATTCTGCGAGCCCGGCCTGACCTACAGCCCCGAGCTCGTGTCGTGGTTCCAGGACATGGAGATCCCCAACCTCGTCACCGACACGATCGCCAACGAGGTCACGACCGACCCCGAGAACGGCACGGCGCTGCCGCTGCACTGCGCGCTGATGCGCAACCTCGGCGTGACGCTGACCGAGATCTGCGACCTGGAGAAGCTGGCCGCGTCGTGCGCCGAGGACGGGCAGTACACCTTCCTCTACGCCGCCGCGCCGCTGAAGGTGAACCAGGCCAGCGGCTCGCCGGTCAACCCGCTCGCCATCAAGTGACGAGCGCGCAGGGAGGCGCCGTGACGACGTACACCGAGAGGCCCTGGCTGTCGCTCTACCGCGACGGCACCCCCGGAGACATCGTGCAGGAGCACGACACGATGCTCGACCTGTTCCGGGCCACCGTGTCCCGGGCGCCCGACGCGGTCGCGATCCGCTACTTCGACGGCGTCCTCACGTTCGCCGACCTCGACGCCCGCTCGGACTCCCTGGCGGTGGCGCTCGCCGACCACGGCTTCGCCGCCGGCGACCGGCTCGCGGTCTACACCCAGAACAACCCGGCGTTCGTCGTCGGCCTCCTGGGTGCCTGGAAGGCCGGCGGTGCCGCGGTGGCGATCAACCCGATGAACAAGGCCCGCGAGCTGACCTACCTGCTCGCGGACTCGGGCGCGACGGCGCTGCTGTGCCTCGAGGAGCTCTACACCGCGGTGGCCCGCGACGTCATCGCCGCCGGGGAGGTGCGGGTGCGGACCGTGCTCACCTGCTCCCCGCTCGACGGTCAGGCCCGCGACGACGAGCGGCTCTTCTCCGGCGCCCGGCGGCAGACCCCGGAGGGGGCGATCGACCTCGAGCAGGTCTTCGCGGAGAACGCCGGCCGCCGGCCCGAGCCGGTCTCTCCGAAGGGTGAGGACGTCGCGATCCTGACCTACACGTCCGGCACCACCGGCGTGCCCAAGGGGGCGATGAACACCCACGCGAACATGGCCTTCAACGCCCAGACCTACCGCGACTGGATGGGCCTCGGCCCGGACGACGCCGTGCTGGGCGTCGCGCCGCTGTTCCACATCACCGGGCTGGTCGGCCACGTCGGCATCGCGCTGCTGGCCGGGTGCCCGCTGGTGCTGGCGCACCGGTTCGAGCCGCACGTCGTGATGGACGCGATCCGCGAGCACCGCCCGACGTTCACCGTCGGCTCGATCACCGTCTTCATCAGCCTGTCCGGCCTCGAGGGGGTGACGAAGGACGACTGGTCGTCGTTCCGGATGCTCTACTCGGGCGGCGCCCCGATCGCCCCGGCGGTCACCGACCAGTTCCAGGAGAAGACCGGTCTCTACATCCACAACATCTACGGCCTGACCGAGACCAACAGCCCCTCGCACGCCGTGCCGCTCGGGGTGAAGGCGCCCGTGGACCCGAGCTCCGGTGCCCTGTCCGTCGGCGTCCCCGTCTTCAACACCGTGGTGCGGATCCTCGACGAGGACGGCAAGGAGGCGCCGGTCGGCGAGGTCGGCGAGATCGTCACCGCCGGACCGCAGGTGGTGCCGGGCTACTGGCAGAAGCCCGAGGCGACCGAGCAGTCACTGCCCGGTGGCGAGCTGCGCACCGGCGACGTCGGGTTCATGGACGAGCACGGCTGGTTCTACCTGGTCGACCGGAAGAAGGACATGATCAACGCCGCCGGCTACAAGGTGTGGCCGCGCGAGGTGGAGGACGTGCTGTACGGCCACCCCGCGGTGCGCGAGGTCGCGGTGGTCGGCGTCCCCGACGAGTACCGCGGCGAGAGCGTCAAGGCGTACGTCTCGCTCAAGCCCGGTGTCGCCGCGACCGAGCAGGAGCTGATCGACTTCGCCAGGGAGCAGATGGCCGCCTACAAGTACCCCCGCTCGGTGGAGTTCCTCGACGAGCTGCCGAAGACCACCACGGGCAAGATCCTCCGTCGCGAGCTGCGCGCGACGACTGCGTGAGCGCCGCGGACCCGGGGGTCACCTCCGGGCCGGGTGCCCCCGGAGCGGCAGCGTGGGCGGACCTCGTCCGGCTCGACCGGCTGGGGCCGGCCCTCGCCGAGGCGCTCGGCGACGAGGGCTGGCGGGCGCCGTCGGCCGCCCTCGTCAGCGGTGGCAAGTCCAACCTGACCTTCGAGGTCTCGAGCCCGGCCGGCGTGGTGATCCTGCGCCGGCCGCCGTCGGGCGAGCTGCTGCCCAGCGCCCACGACATGGGGCGTGAGGCCCGGGCCCAGCGGGCCCTGCGCGGCACCGCGGTGCCGGTCGCGGAGGTCCTCCTCGAGGACCCGACCGGGGAGCTGATCGGTGCGCCGTTCTACGTGATGGAGAAGGTCGAGGGCCACGTCGTCCGCGCCTCGCTGCCGGCGGGGTACGCCGCCTCGGCGGCCGACAAGGTGGCCATGGCCGACGCCCTGGTCGACACCCTGGTCGCCCTGCACGCGGTCGACCCGGCCTCGGCCGGGTTGGCGGACCACGGGCGGCCGACGGGCTTCCTCGAGCGCCAGGTCCGGCGGTGGAACGGCCAGTGGGAGAAGTCGCGCACCCGCGACGTACCGGCCGTCGACGAGCTCGGGCGCCGGTTGGCGGCAGCCCTGCCGACGAGCCAGGGGGCCGCGATCGTGCACGGCGACTACCGGCTGGACAACTGCCTGATGCACCCGACCGACCCCGGACGGGTGGCGGCCGTCCTGGACTGGGAGCTCTCGACGCTCGGGGATCCGCTCACCGACGTGGGCCTGCTGCTGTTCTACTGGCGGGAGCCGGGAGAGGCCGAGCCGGCCCTGACGCCGGCGGTGACCGGGACGCCGGGGTTCCCGGGCCGGGCCCACCTCGCGGAGCGGTACGTTGCCGCCACCGGCGCGGACCTCGGGGACCTCGCGTTCTACGAGGCCTTCGCCCACTACAAGTTCGCCGTCATCGCCCAGGGCATCGCCGCCCGGGCGGCGGCCGGCGTGATGGCAGGCCAGGAGTTCGGCGACCTCGACAGCGAGGTCGCGCGGATCGCCGAGGACGGCCTGCACCGACTCGCTCAGGAAGGCTGACCATGGACTTCGCACTCTCTCCCCGGGCCGAGGAGACCTGCGCCCGGATGTGGGACTTCATGCGCGAGGAGGTGTTCCCCGCCGAGCGGTCGTACGCCGCGCACATCGCCGAGCACGGGGACCACGCCTACCCGCCGGTGATGGAGGAGCTCAAGGCCTCTGCCCGCGAGCGCGGGCTGTGGAACCTCTTCCTCCCGCACGTCTCCGGGATGAGCAACCTGGAGTACGCCGCGGTCGCGGAGGTCTCCGGCTGGTCGCCGGTGATCGCGCCCGAGGCGATCAACTGCCAGGCGCCCGACAGCGGGAACATGGAGACCCTGGACCTGTTCGGGACGGACGAGCAGAAGAAGCGATGGCTCGAGCCGCTGCTGGCGGGGGAGGTGCGTTCGGCGTTCGCGATGACCGAGCCCGACGTGGCCTCCTCCGACGCCACGAACATCACCACGATGATCGCCCGCGACGGCGACGACTACGTCATCAACGGCCGCAAGTGGTGGATCAGCGGAGTCGCCGACGAGCGCTGCGAGATCTTCATCGTGATGGGCAAGACCGATCCCGAGGCCGCCACGCACCGGCAGCAGTCGATGATCCTCGTCCCGCGCGACACCCCCGGCCTCTCGATCGAGCGGCACCTGCCGATCTTCGGCTACCAGGACCAGCACGGCCACTCCGAGCTGGTCTTCCGCGACGTGCGGGTGCCGGCGGCGAACCTGCTCGCCGGTGAGGGCGACGGCTTCATGATCGCGCAGGCGCGGCTCGGTCCCGGCCGCATCCACCACGCGATGCGGGCGATCGGCATGGCCGAGCGGGCCCTGGCCCTGATGGTCGACCGGGCCAGGTCCCGGGTGGCCTTCGGCAAGCACCTCGCCGAGCAGGGCGTCGTGCAGGACCTGATCGCGCGCTCGCGCATCGAGATCGACCAGGCCCGGCTGCTGGTCTACAAGACGGCCTGGCTCATCGACACCGTCGGCGCGAAGGGCGCCCGCACCGAGATCGCCGCGATCAAGGTGGCCGCACCCGCGATGGCGACCGCGGTCATCGACCGCGCGATCGAGGTCTTCGGTGCGGCCGGCGTCAGCGACGACACCCCGCTGGCCTACTTCTACGCCTGGGCACGGGTGCTGCGCATCGTCGACGGCCCCGACGCCGTGCACCGACGCTCCATCGCCCGCGAGGAGCTGGGCCGGGAGCGCCCCTTCGTCGGCTGACCACCCGGGACCCACGCCGAGTCGGCGTTGCCTGACGCCTGCCCGGGCGTCAAGCAACGCCGACTCGGCATTTGTGGTCGGGGCGCATGAAGAAGCGTGACTGCGGTCACGTACAGACGTTGTCAGACCAGGCAGTTCGACCTAAGGTTCCGACAAGCGAAATATTCATTCCACGATGCGGAACAAGTGGAGGCTCGGAGATGGCACGACGCGTACAGGTCGGTGGGCTCGAGGTCGCAGAGGTGCTGCACCGCTTCGTCGCCGAGGAGGCGCTGCCGGGCTCCGGCGTGGACCCGGACGCGTTCTGGGCGGGCCTGGACGCGATCGTCCACGACCTCGCGCCGCGCAACCGCGAGCTGCTCGCCCGGCGCGAGGAGCTGCAGGCCCGGATCGACGACTGGCACCGCGAGCACCCGGGCGCCCCCGACGCGCAGGCCTACACCGCGTTCCTGCGGGAGATCGGCTACCTCCTCGACGAGCCCGCCGAGGTCAGCGTGACCACGGAGGGCGTCGACGACGAGGTGGCGCGCATCGCCGGTCCCCAGCTCGTGGTGCCGCTGCTCAACGCGCGCTTCGCGACCAACGCCGTGAACGCCCGGTGGGGCTCGCTCTACGACGCCCTCTACGGCACGGACGTGGTCCCGCAGGACGGCGACCTCGCCCCGGGGGACGGCTACAACAAGGTCCGGGGCGACGAGGTCATCCGGCGCGGTCGGGCATTCCTCGACGAGCACTTCCCGCTCAGCGCCGGCTCCCACGCCGACGCCGAGGCGTACGCCGTGGACGACGCGGGCGTGGCCGTCACGGTCAAGGGTGACGTGGTCCGGCTCGCCGACCCGGCCCAGCTGGTCGGGTTCCGTGGCGCCGCCGAGTCGCCCGAGGCGGTGCTGCTGGTCCACCACGGGCTGCACGTCGAGATCCAGGTCGACCGCGAGGACCCGATCGGGGCCACCGACGCCGCGGGCGTCAAGGACCTTCTCCTGGAGGCCGCGGTCTCCACGATCATGGACCTCGAGGACTCGGTGGCGGCCGTCGACGCCGACGACAAGGTGCTGGGCTACCGCAACTGGAAGCGGCTCATGGAGGGCACCCTCGCCGAGGAGGTCACCAAGAACGGCACGACGTTCACCCGGTCGATGAACCCCGACCGCACCTACGCCACGACCTCCGGCGACGAGGTCACGCTGCGCGGCCGCGCGTTGCTGTTCATCCGCCAGGTCGGCCACCTGATGACCACCGACGCGGTGCTCGACCGCGACGGCAACGAGGTGCCCGAGGGCATCCTCGACGCGGTCATGACCGCCCTCGGCAGCCTCCGGGACCTGCGCGGCGAGTCGGAGCTGGCCAACTCCCGCCACGGCTCGATGTACGTCGTGAAGCCCAAGATGCACGGCCCGGACGAGGTGGCGTTCGCCGTCGAGCTCTTCGGCCGGGTCGAGGAGCTGCTCGGCCTCCCGCGGCTGACCATCAAGGTCGGGATCATGGACGAGGAGCGGCGTACGACCCTCAACCTCAAGGCCTGCATCGCCGAGGCGCGAGAGCGGGTCGCCTTCATCAACACCGGGTTCCTGGACCGCACCGGCGACGAGATCCACACCTCCATGCAGGCGGGGCCGATGGTCCGCAAGAACGACATGAAGGGCGAGACCTGGATCAAGGCCTACGAGGACCTCAACGTCGACATCGGCCTCGAGTGCGGACTGCTCGGCCGGGCCCAGATCGGCAAGGGCATGTGGGCGGCGCCCGACAGCCTCGCCGCGATGTACGACACCAAGGTGGGCCACCCGCAGGCCGGCGCGAGCTGCGCGTGGGTGCCGTCGCCGACCGCCGCCACCGTGCACGCGCTGCACTACCACCAGGTCGACGTCCGGGCCCGCCAGGAGGAGCTGCGGCAGGGCGGCCGCCGCCGCGAGCGCGAGCAGCTGCTCCAGGTCCCGCTCGGCGACCCCGCCTCGTGGTCCGACGAGGACCGCCAGGCCGAGATCGACAACAACCTCCAGAGCCTGCTCGGGTACGTCGTCCGCTGGGTCGACGCCGGCGTGGGCTGCTCCAAGGTCCCCGACATCACCGGCGAGCCGCTGATGGAGGACCGCGCCACCTGCCGGATCTCCGCGCAGCACGTCGCCAACTGGATGCACCACGGCGTCGTGAGCGCCGACCAGGTCGACGAGACGCTGCGCCGGATGGCGAAGGTCGTCGACGAGCAGAACGCCGGCGACCCGGCGTACACGCCCATGGCGCCGGGCTTCGACGGCCAGGCGTTCGCCGCCGCCCGCGAGCTCGTGTTCGAGGGGCTCGCGCAACCGAGCGGCTACACCGAGCCGATCCTGCACCGCCGCCGTGCCCTGGAGAAGCAGGCCCTGGAGAAGAAGGAGACCACCGCGTGAGCCTGGACCTGGAGACCGCCCGGCGGATCATCGCCGGCGCCCGTGCGCACGCGAGCGGGGCCGGCTTCAAGCCGCTGACCGTGGTCGTGCTCGACGACGGCGGCCACGTGGTGGCCGTGGAGCGCGAGGACGGGTCCTCGATGAAGCGCTTCGAGATCGGCTTCGGCAAGGCGCACGGCGCGCTCTCGCTCGGCATGGGCTCCCGCTCGATCATGGGCCGGGCCGAGCAGCAGCCCTACTTCATCGCCGCGGTCACCTCGGCGGTCGGTGGTGCGCTCGTGCCGGTGCCCGGCGGGGTGCTCGTCCGCGACGCCGACGGCACGCTCCTCGGGGCGGTCGGCGTCACCGGGGACACCTCGGACAACGACGAGGCCGCGGCGGTCGCGGGCATCGAGGGCGCCGGACTCACCGCCCAGGTCGACTGAGGGAGGAACGGCCGATGACGGGGACGGCAGCGAGCACGGGCACGGGAACGACGCGCGGTGCGGACGCCGCGTCCGGCATCGCGGCGGTCGCCCGCCGGGCGGCCGAGCTGCTGCCCGGGGCCGGGGTGATCACCGACCGGGCCCGGCTGCGGACCTACGAGTGCGACGGGCTCGCCCACTACCGGGTCACGCCGGCCCTCGTGGTGATCCCCGAGACCGCCGAGCAGCTCGCCGCGATCGTCGCGGCCTGCGCCGAGCACCGGATCCCCTTCGTGGCCCGCGGGGCCGGCACCGGCCTGTCGGGTGGGGCGCTCCCGCACGCGGACGGCGTCCTCGTGGTGACCTCCCGGATGCGCGCCATCCGCGAGGTGCGGCGCGAGGACCAGCGGGCCGTGGTCGAGCCGGGCGTGATCAACCTCGACGTCACCCGGGCCGCCACCCCGCTCGGTTACTACTACGCGCCCGACCCCTCCAGCCAGCAGATCTGCTCGGTCGGCGGCAACCTCGCGGAGAACTCCGGAGGCGCGCACTGCCTGAAGTACGGCTTCACCACCAACCACGTCGTGGCCGCCGAGCTCGTCACCCCCGACGGCGACCTCGTGCAGCTGGGCAGCGCGGCCCCGGACAGCCCCGGCTACGACCTGCTCGGCGCGGTGGTCGGCTCCGAGGGGACGCTCGGTGTCGCGACCTCGATCACGGTGCGCCTGACCCGGCTCCCCGAGGAGGTGCGCACGATCCTGGTCGGCTTCGAGTCCACCGACCAGGCCGGCGCCGCGACCTCGGCGATCATCGCCGCCGGCGTCGTGCCGGCCGCCATCGAGATGATGGACGCCCTGGCCATCGAGGCCGCCGAGGCCGCCGTCCAGTGCAACTACCCCGCCGGCGCCGGAGCGGTCCTGGTGATCGAGCTCGACGGGGCGGCCGACGACGTCGAGCAGGAGTACGCCGCGGTCGAGCGGCTCTGCGCCGAGAACGGCGCCTTCGAGCAGCGGCTGGCCACCGACCCCGCCGACCGGGCCCTGATCTGGAAGGGCCGCAAGTCGGCGTTCGCCGCGGTCGGCCGGATCAGCCCGGACTACATCGTCCAGGACGGGGTCATCCCGCGCACCGCCCTGCCCGAGGTGCTGCGCGCGATCGCTGAGGTCTCCGCCTCCTCCGGCGTCCGTGTCGCCAACGTCTTCCACGCCGGCGACGGCAACCTCCACCCGCTGGTGCTCTTCGACGACGCCGTCGAGGGGGCCGGCGACGCGGCCGAGCAGGTCAGCGGGGCGATCCTCGACCTGTGCATCGGGCACGGTGGCTCGATCACCGGCGAGCACGGCGTCGGCGTCGACAAGGCGGCGTACATGCCGAAGATGTTCACCGAGGAGGACCTCGACACCATGCAGCTGGTGCGCTGCGCGTTCGACCCGCACGGCATCTCCAACCCCGGCAAGGTCTTCCCGACCCCGCGGCTGTGCGGCGAGGTTCCCGGCCGGCACAAGGCCCCGCACCCGCTGCGGCAGGCCGGCGTGGCGGAGGTCTTCTGATGAGGGAGGTCTTCTGATGACCACCGCGACGGACGTGCTGCAGACGGCCTGCGCCGAGGTGCGCGAGCCCGGCCCGGAGGACCTCGTCGACGGCGTCGCCCCCGGCGTGGTCGCCCGGCCCACCTCGACCGACGAGGTCGCGGAGGTGATGCGGGTGGCCGCCGAGCACCGGCTGACGGTGGTGCCGCGCGGCCGCGGCACCAAGCTCACCTGGGGTCTCCCGCCGACCAGCGCCGACGTGCTGCTCGACCTCGGCGCGATGGACCGCGTGCTCGACCATGCCGCCGGCGACCTGATCGTGCAGACCCAGGCCGGCGCCACCCTCGACGCCGTGCAGTCGGTCGTCGGGCAGGCGCGACAGCGGGTCACCATCGACGCGACCGTTCCGGGCGGCACCGTCGGCGGCACCCTCGCGACCAACACCAGCGGGCCGCGCCGGATGGTCGGCGGCACCATGCGCGACCTGCTCATCGGCCTGACCGTGGTGCGCGCCGACGGCGTGGTCGCCAAGGCGGGCGGCCGGGTCGTGAAGAACGTCGCCGGCTACGACCTCGGCAAGCTCATGGTCGGCTCGTACGGCACGCTCGCCGTCGTCACCGAGGCCCTGTTCCGGCTGCACCCCGAGCCCGAGGCGCAGCGCTGGATCAGCGTCCCCGTCACCTCGCCCGCCCAGGCGCAGCGGCTGGCCCAGGACGCGGTGCACTCGCAGGTCGTCCCTGCAGCGGTCGAGGTCGGCTGGGCCCCCACCGGCAGCGGCGTGCTCACGGTGCTGCTCGAGGGTCGCGAGCACGGCGTCGAGGGCCGGGCCGCCACCGTGCGCGGGCTGCTCGGCGACGAGTCGAGCGAGACCGACCAGGCTCCCGCCGGCTGGGCGGCGTACCCCTGGGAGCACGCCGCGACCGGTGAGGAGCGCGCCACTGCGCTGAAGCTGACGTTCCTGCTGTCCGGGCTGGCCGACGTGCTCGCCGCCGCGGACGACACCGGCGTCCCCGTCGCGGTGAGCGGCTCCGCCGGCACCGGCGTGGTGTACGCCGCGGTCCCGGCCGGGGTTCCCGTCGACGACGCGGCCCGGGTGCTGGCCCGGCTCCGGGACGTGTGCGGACGCCACGGCGGCAGCGCCGTGGTGCTCGACGCCGCCGCGTCGGTGAAGTCCGGCCTCGACTGCTGGGGCCCGGTCCCCGCGATCGACCTGATGCGCCGCGTGAAGGACCAGTTCGACCCCGACCACCGGCTCGCGCCGGGCCGATTCGTGGGAGGAATCTGATGACTGTCGAGTCTGACACCGGCGGGGCCCTCGGCGAGACGGGGTCGATCGTCGACCTCGGGATGCCGGCACCCGGCGGCGCTTTCGACGAGCACCACCCGCCGGACGCCGCGCTCATCGGTGACTGCGTCCACTGCGGCTTCTGCCTGCCCACCTGCCCGACCTACGTCCTGTGGGGAGAGGAGATGGACTCGCCGCGGGGCCGGATCTACCTGATGAAGGAAGGCCTGGAGGGCGAGCCGATGAGCGACGCGATGGTGTCGCACTGGGACGCCTGCCTGGGCTGCATGTCGTGCGTGACCGCGTGCCCGTCCGGCGTGCAGTACGACACCCTCATCGAGCAGACGCGAGCCCAGGTCGAGCGGAACCACCAGCGGTCGGCGTCCGAGCGGGCCCTGCGCGCCCTGATCTTCGCGATCTTCCCGCACCCGCGACGGCTGCGCCTGCTGCGCGGTCCCCTGCGTGGGCTGCAGCGCACCGGGCTGGACCGCGCCCTGCGGCGCACCGGCCTGCTCGAGCGGATGGCACCGCACCTGGCGGCCATGGAGAGCCTCGCGCCCCGGCTGGGCAAGCCGCAGCCACTGCCCGGGCGGATCTCGGCGACGGGGGAGCGGCGGGCCGTGGTCGGCCTGCTCACCGGCTGCGTGCAGGGCGCGTTCTTCCCCGGCGTCAACGCTGCCACCGCACGGGTGCTGCAGGCCGAGGGCTGCGACGTCGTGGTGCCGTCCGGCCAGGGCTGCTGCGGTGCCCTCTCGGTCCACAACGGCCGCGAGGAGGAGGCCCAGCGCTACGCCCGCGGGATCGTGGACGCCTTCGAGGCGGCCGGCGTCGAGCGGGTCGTCGTCAACGCCGCCGGCTGCGGCTCCACGATGAAGGACTACGCGCGGCTGCTGGCCGACGA
Source organism: Nocardioides sp. GCM10023255 (assembly GCF_042653125.1). Lineage (NCBI taxonomy): Bacteria > Bacillati > Actinomycetota > Actinomycetes > Propionibacteriales > Nocardioidaceae > Nocardioides > Nocardioides sp. GCM10023255. The sequence continues at coordinate 237,927 of NZ_JBHSHU010000001.1, read as the reverse complement.
CCCGGCGTACGCCGCCCGGGCGCGGGCGTTCGCCGAGAAGGTCAGGGACGTCTCGGAGGTCCTCGACGAGCTCGGACCCGTCGCCCCGCGGCACCCCCTCGAGGTGACCGTGGCCTACCACGACGCGTGCCACCTCGCCCACGCCCAGGGCGTGCGCGCCCAGCCGCGCAGCCTGCTGCGCGGGATCCCGGGCCTGGAGCTGCGCGAGATCGCCGAGCCCGAGCTGTGCTGCGGATCGGCGGGGATCTACAACATCCTCAACCCCGAGCCGGCCCGCGAGCTCGGCGACCGCAAGGCCGCGAACATCGTCGCGACCGGCGCCGAGCTGCTGGTCACCGCCAACCCCGGGTGCCTGATGCAGGTGTCCTCGGCCATCGACAGGTCGGGCCACCCGATGGGGATGGCCCACACGATCGAGGTCCTCGACGCCTCCCTGCGCGGCGCGCCCGCCTCCAGCCTCCGTGAGGGGACCCGCCCCTCCGCCTGACCCACCACCCACCTTTCGGGAGACCCGTCATGTTCCAGCAAGATCCGCGAGCCGTCGCCGACTCGCTCACCCTGAGCGCCCTGTGCGCGATGATCCCGCTCGCCGTGCTGTTCCTCCTGCTGGGCGGCCTCAAGGTGCGCGCCTGGATCTCGGGCCTGGTGTCGCTGCTGGTGGCCCTGGTGGTCGCGGTCGTGCTGTTCGGGATGCCCGCCGGACAGGCGGTCAGCGCCGCGATCGACGGCGGACTGTTCGGCTTCTTCCCGATCCTGTGGATCGTCATCAACGCCGTCTGGATCTACAACCTGACGGTCGCGTCCGGGCACTTCGACGTGCTGCGGCACTCCTTCGAGAAGGTGAGTCCCGACCAGCGGATCCAGGCCATCATCATCGCCTTCTGCTTCGGTGCGCTCCTCGAGGCACTGGCCGGCTTCGGCACCCCGGTCGCGATCTCCGTGGTGATGCTGATGTCGCTGGGCTTCCGGCCCGTCAAGGCCGCGACGGTCGCACTGGTCGCCAACACCGCGCCCGTCGCGTTCGGCGCCCTGGCCATCCCGATCGTCACCCTCGCCCCCATCGCGGCCGGCGTGAGCAACGACCCGCGGCTCTCCGACGCCAACGCGCTGGACACGCTCGGGTCGATGGTCGGCCGCCAGACGCCGATCCTGGCGCTGGTGGTGCCCCTGATCCTGGTGCTGATCGTCGACGGCAAGCGCGGCCTGCGCCAGACCTGGCTGCCGGCGCTGCTCGCCGGCGGGGTCTTCGCGGTCGCCCAGTTCGTGACCGCCAACTACATCTCCGTGCAGCTCACCGACATCGTGGCCTCGCTGCTCGCCGCCGGCGCCCTCGTGCTGCTGGTCCGGGTCTGGCAGCCGGTCGAGGTGCTCACCGCGGACCGGGCCGCGGCGGAGGAGGAGGACGTGGCGGCGACCCCCGCCGCGACCGGCTCCGGCCGTCGTGGTGGCACCGCCACGGCGGCGCGCGGCTCGGCCGGGTCGGGGACCACCGCCGGTGGCGCGACTGCGGCCGGCGGGGCGTCGCGGCCGTCGCCCGATGACCGCACCGAGGTGCTGCGCGCCTACGCGCCGTACCTCGTCATCATCGCGATCTTCTCGATCACCAACATCCCCGCGGTGGTGGACTTCCTGGCCAAGGAGCCGTGGACCTACGTCTTCGACTGGCCGGGGCTCGACATCGTCAACAGCGCCGGCGACCCGGTGCTCACGCAGTTCAAGCTCAACTGGCTGCCCGCGGCCGGCACGCTGCTGGTGATCGCCGGGCTGATCAGCATGGTGATCCTGAAGATCGACCCGACCCGCGGGCTGCGCACCTACCTGGCGACGTACGTCGAGCTGCGGCACGCGATCGTCACCGTGATGGCGGTGCTGGCCCTGGCCTACGTCATGAACCTCTCGGGGCAGACCGGCTCCCTGGGTGTCTGGCTGGCCGGCACCGGAGCGCTGTTCGCGATCATCTCCCCGGTGCTCGGCTGGATCGGCGTCGCCGTCACCGGCTCGGACACCTCGTCGAACTCGCTCTTCGGTGCGCTCCAGGTCCAGGCCGCCGCCAAGGCCGGTCTCGACCCGGTGCTGATGGCGGCCGCGAACTCCTCGGGCGGCGTGCTCGGCAAGATGGTCAGCCCGCAGAACCTCGCCATCGCCGCGGCGGCCGTCGGCATGTCCGGCCGCGAGGGGGAGATCTTCCGCAAGGTGATCGGCTGGAGCCTGGTCATGCTGCTGCTGATGTGCGTGATCGTCGGCCTGCAGGCGACGCCGGTGCTGGACTGGATGGTGCCCTAGGCTCGGCCTTCCCAGTCAGGAAGAGGGAGGCATGGCGGAGGAGGTCCGGGCCGCGTCGGTGCAGTCGGTCGACCGCGCCCTCGACCTCCTCGAGACCATGGCCGAGCAGGGCCGCCCGGTGGGCGTGGCAGACCTCGTCGAGCTGACCGGGCTGCCGCAGGGGACGGTGCACCGGCTGCTGCAGAGCCTGCAGCAGCGCGGGTACGCCCGCCGGGACGCCTCCCGCAAGTACTCCCTCGGCACGTCGGCCGTGCGGCTGGCCGACGCCGCCCAGCGGTCGCTCGCGCGCAGCGCCCGGCCCCACCTCGCCGAGCTGGTGACCGCCTCGGGGGAGACCGCCAACCTCGCGGTGCTGGAGGGGGACGACGTCGTGTACGTCGCCCAGGTGCCCTCGCCGCACACGCTGCGGATGTTCGCGGAGGTCGGCCGGCACGTGCCGCCGCACTCCACCGCGGTCGGCAAGGTGCTGCTCGCCGCCCTGCCGCGCGAGCGCGCGGTCGCCGTGCTCCGGCGCACCGGCCTCCCGGCGCGCACGCCGGAGACGATCACCGACCTCGACGACTTCCTCAGCGAGCTCGACCTGGTCACCGTGCAGGGCTGGGCCGCCGACGAGGAGGAGCAGGAGCTGGGTGTGCGCTGCCTGGCCGTGCCGGTCGGCGCCGCCGGCGCCACCGTGGCCGCGCTCTCGCTGTCCGGCCCGGCGGACCGGTTCGCGGGCTCCCGCACCCCCGGCCTGGTCGAGCTGATGCAGCAGGTGGCCCGCACCTTCGCCGACGGTTAGCAGGTCGAGTCGGCGCAGGCTCGTCGTGAAAACGGGTCGAGTCGGCGCGGGCTCGTCGTGAAAACGGGTCGAGTCGGCGCAGGCTCGTCGTGAAAACGGGTCGAGTCGGCGCAGGCTCGTCGCGAGAGCAGCGGGTCAGGGGCGAGCGGGCTCGATCCGGCCGGTGACCTCGCCGAGCGCGATGCGCCCGCCGCCCGTGCCGGGCGCGGTGTAGCGCAGCGTGACCTCGTCGCCGTCCTCGAGGAAGGTGCGACCGCCGTCCCAGAGGTCGGTGCCGAAGGGCTCCTTGCCGCCCCAGCTGAGCTCGAGGAAGGAGCCGCGCTGGCCGGGCTCCGCGCCGCTGACGGTCCCGGAGCCGTAGAGGTCCCCGGTGCGCAGCGACGCCCCGTTCACGGTCGTGTGCGCCAGCATCTGCGCCGGGGACCAGTACATCGTTCGGTACGGCGGCCGGCTGACGACCTGACCGTCGAGCACCACCTCGACGTCGATGTCCAGGCCACGGGCGGTGTCGGGGGAGAGGTAGTCGAGCGGCCGCGGGTCCTGGCCCGGGAGATCGACCCAGGCGGCGTCGAGGGCCTCGAGCGGCGTGACCCACTGGGAGATGGTCGTCGCGAAGGACTTGCCGAGGAACGGGCCGAGCGGGACGTACTCCCAGGCCTGGATGTCACGCGCCGACCAGTCGTTCAGGCCGACCACGCCGAACACGTGGTCGGCGAACGCGTCGACGGGGACGCGCTCGCCCAGGGGAGTACCGGTGCCGACCACGAACCCGAGCTCCGCCTCGATGTCGAGCCGCCGGCTCGGCCCGTAGCTCGGGGCCTCCTCGGTCGGCGCCTTGCGCTGGCCGCACGGACGTACGACGGGGGTGCCGGACGCGATGACGGTGCCGGAGCGGCCGTGGTAGCCGACCGGAAGGTGCTTCCAGTTGGGCAGCAGCGGCTCTTGGTCGGGCCGGAAGATCCGACCGACGTTCGAGGCGTGGTGCTCCGATGCGTAGAAGTCGACGTAGTCGGCGACCTCGACCGGCAGGTGCAGGGTCACCTCGGCGACGGGGAGGAGGTGCGGTGCGGTGCGCTCAAGGTGCACGTCGTTCCCGAGCACCTCGGCGATCCACCAGCGGGCGGTCCGCCACGCCTCGCGCCCCATCGCCATGAAGGCGTTCAGGGTGGGCGTGCGCCAGGCGGCGGCCAGTGCGGACGCGGGGTCGCCGATCTCCGCCACCGGCGCGAGGTCGAGCACGTGGTCGCCGATCCGGGTGCCCACCCGCGGCTGCTCGCCGGGCCGGGAGAACACGCCGTACGGCAGGTTGTCGACGTCGAAGAGGGAGCCGGCGGCGCCCTCGACCCAGGTGGTGGTCATCGGTTCCCTTCGGTGGAGATCAGGCCCAGGGTGAGCAGGTCGTCGAGCGGATCGCTGACCGAGCACGACCCGAAGGACGTGAACCAGCGGCGCGCGCCGGCCAGGTCGGCCGCGCGCGCGCCGGTCGCCAGCGCCGTGCCGTCGCGCTGCTCGAGCGTCTCGACGACCTCCGCGGTCGGGGCGCCGTCGAACGCCTTCCGGGTCGCGAGCAGCACGTTGACGAAGCCGTGGTGCTCGAAGCCGTCGTCACCGGTGTGCCGCACGGCGTTGTGCAGCCCGGCCGTGCACTTGAACGGCGTCTCGCGGTCGAGCGCGGCATCGATCCAGCCGGCGAGGGCGTCAGCGGTCGGGAAGAGGCGGGCGTCCAGCCCGCCGGTGCGGAACTTGAGGCGCAGCTCGGCGGCGGCGACCTCGTCGGCGGCGGCCAGCCACTGGTGGGTCGGCTCACCGGCCGGGAGCTCGACGAAGACCGGCACGTCGTCGGGCAGGTCGCCCGATGCGCGGGCCGCGTCGACCGCTGCGACCACGCGCCGGGCGTTCCCGGCGAGGTCGTCGAGGTCGCGGAGCGCGATCTCGAGCCCGGCCAGCTCGATGCCGAGCCGGCCGCAGAGCGCGGCGGGACCGGCCACCTGCCCTGCTCCGCCGGACACGACGACGGAGAGCCGGGCAGGTGTGCCGCGCAGCAGGGGGACATCGGTGTCGCGGACCACGAACGACCCGACGAGGTCCGCCCATGCTTCGGTGCGGCGCGCGACGTGCGCGGCTGCCGCGTCGTGGAGGGGGGCGTCGCCCGGCGGGAAGATCGCAGCATCGTCGACGAGTCCGGCCCATGCGGGACTCAGGGGAGCGGGATCCAGGGGAGCGGGTTCCACGGACGGCGGCACGCGGCTACTCTAACCACCAGACGCATAACGGACGACAGTGTCCGTTTATCGGACTCATGGAGCGGTCATGGCGCACTACCGGCAGGTCGGCGAGGTCCCCCCGAAGCGGCACACCCAGTTCCGCGACCCCGAGGGCCACCTCTACTACGAGGAGCTGATGGGGGAGGAGGGCTTCTCCAGCGACTCCTCGCTGCTCTACCACCGGGGCGTCCCGTCGGCGATCGTCGGCGCGGAGGCCTGGGAGCTGCCCGACCAGACCCGCACCCCCAACCACCCGCTCAAGCCGCGGCACCTCAAGCTCCACACCCTCTTCCCCGCACCCGGCGAGGGCGCCGGCGCGGACGCGGTCACCGGTCGCCGGCTGGTCCTCGGCAACAACGACGTCCGGATCCAGTACGTCGTCACCGGGACCGAGCCGTCGCCCTACTACCGCAACGCGATCGGCGACGAGTGCGTGTACGTCGAGTCCGGCAGCGGCACCGTCGAGACGGTCTTCGGGGTGCTGTCCTACCGGCAGGGCGACTACGTGCTGGTCCCGAGGGCCACCACGCACCGGTGGGTCCCGTCCGAGCCGAGCCGCCTCTACCCGATCGAGGCCAACAGTCACGTCGCGCCGCCCAAGCGCTATCTGTCCCGCTACGGGCAGCTGCTCGAGCACGCGCCGTACTGCGAGCGCGACCTGCACGGCCCGAGCGGCCCGTTCCTGGTCGAGGGCGAGGACGTCGACGTGCTGGTCAAGCACCGCAGCAGCGCCGGCATCGTGGGCACGCGCATGACGTACGCGACCCACCCCTTCGACGTGGTCGGCTGGGACGGCTGCCTCTACCCCTACACCTTCAACATCGACGACTACATGCCCATCACCGGCAAGATCCATCAGCCGCCGCCGGTGCACCAGGTCTTCGAGGGCCACAACTTCGTGATCTGCAACTTCCTGCCGCGCAAGGTGGACTACCACCCGCTGGCCGTGCCGGTGCCCTACTACCACTCGAACGTCGACAGCGACGAGGTCATGTTCTACGTCGGCGGCGACTACGAGGCGCGCAAGGGGTCGGGCATCAACATCGGCTCGATCTCCCTGCACCCGGGCGGCCACGCGCACGGCCCGCAGCCGGCGGCGATCGAGGCGTCGCTCGGAGCCGAGAGCTTCGACGAGTCGGCCGTCATGGTCGACACCTTCGCGCCGCTCGACCTGGGCGAGGCCGGGATCGCGGCGGAGGACTCGGCGTACGCCTGGACCTGGGCCGGGCGCGGACCCCAGGGACCGGCAGACGGCGGCGACGACCCGGCGGTGTTCACCAACTCCTGAGGACATGTCCGTGGGGGACGGCAGGATCGAGCCCATGGAGACGCTCGTGTTCGCGGCCGAGATCTGGCTCTCGGAGTCGGTCGGGTCGTGGGCGTTCGTGACCCTGCCCGCCGACGTGGGCGAGGAGGTGCGCCTGCGCTCCGGCCCGCCGACGGCCTTCGGCTCCGTGCGTGTCGAGGTCGGCGTCGGCCCGTCCACGTGGCGCACCTCGGTCTTCCCGGACAAGGCGCGCGGCTACGTGCTGCCGGTGAAGGCCGCGGTACGCCGTGCCCACGGGCTCGAGGTCGGCGACGACGTGGAGGTGTCCCTGCGCGTCCTCGGTGGGTGAGTGCCAGCCGGGTCCGCGTCCGCCCGGGGCACGCGTGTGCCCCGGTCGTGGACGGGGTACGTCTCACTGGGTTGACCACTGGGGACAGGATGGGCACATGAGTCGCAAGGCGCCGAGCAGGGACATCGACGAGCGGGACCTCGAGGTGGAGGGCTCGGCCCACGCCGCCGCGGGCGTCACGGCCGTCGCCGTGAGCATGAAACGTTCGATCGAGCAGATGGGTGCCCGGCGCACGGCGCAGACGCTGCTGAAGCTGAACCAGGTCGACGGCTTCGACTGCCAGGGCTGCGCCTGGCCCGACCCCGACCCGGAGCACCGGCACACCGCCGAGTTCTGCGAGAACGGTGCCAAGGCCGTCACGGAGGAGGCCACCCTGCGCCGGGTGGGTCCGGAGTTCTTCCGTGAGCACTCGCTGGCCGACCTCGAGGACAAGACCGACTACTGGCTGGGCCAGCAGGGCCGGATCACCGAGCCGATGGTGCTGCGCGAGGGCGGGACGCACTACGAGCCGATCTCCTGGGACGGCGCCTTCGAGCTGATCGGGCGTCACCTCAACGGCCTGTCGAGCCCCGACGAGGCGGTGTTCTACACCTCGGGCAAGACCTCCAACGAGGCCGCCTTCGCCTACCAGCTGTTCGCCCGCGCCTACGGCACCAACAACCTGCCGGACTGCTCCAACATGTGCCACGAGTCGACATCGGTGGGGCTCGCCGAGGTCATCGGCATCGGCAAGGCGTCGGTCACGTTCGACGACGTCCACGAGGCCGAGCTCATCGTCATCGCCGGCCAGAACCCCGGCACCAACCACCCGCGGATGCTCACCGCGCTCGAGGTCGCCAAGAAGAACGGCGCGAAGATCATCGCCGTGAACCCGCTGAAGGAAGCGGGGCTGGTCCGGTTCAAGAACCCCCAGAAGGTCCGGGGCGTCGCCGGCCCCGGCACCGGGATGGCCGACCTGCACCTCGCGGTGCGCATCAACGGCGACCTCGCGCTGTTCCAGGCCCTCTCGGCGCTGCTGCTCGAGGGCGGTCACCTCGACCGCGACTTCATCGACCAGCACACCTGGGGCTTCGAGGCCTGGGCCGAGCACCTGCGCAACCTCGACTGGGACCTGGTGCTGCGCTCCACCGGCCTGACCCGCGCCGAGATCGAGGAGGCCGCCGCGATGCTGGCCGCCTCGAAGAAGACCGTCATCTGCTGGGCGATGGGCATCACCCAGCACCGCAACGGGGTCGCCACCGTCAAGGAGATCTCGAACCTCGCGTTCCTGCAGGGCAACATCGGCAAGCCCGGCGCCGGCCTCTTCCCCGTGCGCGGGCACTCGAACGTCCAGGGTGACCGCACGATGGGCATCTGGGAGCGGCCCCCGGGCCACTTCCTCGACGCCCTGCGCGACGAGTTCGGCTTCGAGCCGCCCCGCGAGCACGGCTTCGACGCGGTCGCCGCGGTCAAGGCGTTCCGTGACGGGAAGGCCAAGGTCTTCTTCGGGATGGGCGGCAACTTCGTCTCCGCGATGTCCGACACCGCCGTGACCGAGGACGCGCTGCGCCGGGCCGACCTCACCGTGCACGTCTCGACCAAGCCGAACCGCTCCCACGTCGTCCACGGCCGGGAGGCGCTGATCCTCCCGGCCCTCGGCCGCAGCGAGAAGGACCTGACCGGCGGGCGACCGCAGCGGGTCACGGTCGAGGACTCCCTCTGCTCGGTCCACGCCTCCCAGGGGCCGCTCAAGCCGGCGTCGCCGCACCTGAGGTCCGAGGTCGACATCGTCTGCTCGATGGCGCTGGCCACCATCGGCGACCGCGCGGGCATCCCGTGGCGGGCCTTCCGCGACGACTACACCGAGATCCGGCGCCGGATCGCCAGGGTGGTCCCCGGCTGCGCGGGGTACGACGAGAAGGTCGACCACCCGGGCGGGTTCGTCCTGCCGCACCCGCCGCGCGACACCCGCACCTTCCCCACCGAGAAGGACAAGGCGATCTTCACCGTCAGCCCGACCGAGGTGCTGGAGGTCCCCGCGGGGCGGCTGCTGCTGCAGACCATGCGGTCGCACGACCAGTTCAACACCACGATCTACGGCCTCGACGACCGCTACCGCGGCATCAAGAACGGCCGCCGCGTGGTGTTCGTCAACCCCGACGACATCGTCGCGCTGGGCCTCGAGGAGGGCCAGATGGTCGACATCGTCAGCGAGTGGACGGACGGGGCGGAGCGCCTCGCCCCGAAGTTCCGGGTCGTCTCCTACGACACCCCGCGCGGCTGCACCGGCGCCTACTACCCGGAGACGAACGCACTGGTGCCGCTCGACTCCAAGGCCGAGGGCAGCAACCAGCCGGCGTTCAAGTCCGTGGTGGTGCGGCTCGTGCCGCACGACGCGGAGCGACCGGCGGTCGGGCGGGCCGACGTCGAGAGCGGCGACGGCGCGGACGGCGGTCGCGGCGACGAGCAGAAGCGGCACGTGGAGCCGCACCACCTGAGCTGACGCCACGGGGCAGACTGGGGTCCATGAGCAACCCGGAGCGCGACCCCGACGAGATCACCTGCACGGCCGCGCCGGCCGGTGGCGTGGAGATCATGACCCCGCGCGACGTCCCGCTCGGTGGCCCGCGGGCGATGCAGGTGCGACGCACCCTGCCGCAGCGGCACCGGTCGCTGATCGGTGCCTGGTGCTTCGTCGACCACTACGGCCCCGACGACGTCGCCGACACCGGTGGCATGCGCGTCGCACCGCACCCGCACACCGGGCTGCAGACCGTCAGCTGGCTGTTCACTGGCGAGATCGAGCACCGCGACAGCGCCGGCCACCACGCCATGGTGCGCCCCGGGGAGGTCAACCTGATGACCGCCGGCCGCGGGATCAGCCACTCCGAGGTCTCGACGGCCGGCACCCGCACCCTGCACGGGGCCCAGCTCTGGGTCGCGCTGCCCGACTCCGCCCGTCACGTCGACCCCGGCTTCGCCCACCACGCGCCCGACCCCGTCACCGGGCCCGGCTGGGAGGCGCGCGTGTTCCTCGGGACGCTGCTCGGGGACAGCTCGCCGGTGCCGACGTACACCCCCCTCCTCGGCGCCGAGATCCTGCTCGAGCCCGGCGCCACGCTCGGGCTCGACGTGGACCCGTCCTTCGAGCACGGCGTCCTCGTCGACACCGGCGTGGTCGCGGTGGCGGGCACCGAGACCAAGCAGCACGACCTCGCCCACGTGCCGCCCGGGGCCGACCGGCTCGAGCTCGCGGCGTACGACGCCCCCGCCCGGCTGCTGCTCCTCGGCGGCCCGCCGTTCGGGGAGTCGATCGTGATGTGGTGGAACTTCGTGGGCCGCAGCCACGAGGAGATCGCGGCGTTCCGGGCGGAGTGGCAGGAGCAGATCACCGCGGACGGAACGGTGGTCGGCGACTCCCAGGAGGTGGCCGACGGGCGCTTCGGCGTCGTCGTTGGCGACCACCTGCCGCCGATCCCCGCGCCGGTGCTGCCCAACGCACGGCTCAAGGAGCGGCGCTGAGGTCGCGCGGATGACCACGTTTCGGTGATGTGCCGCCGGCGCCCGGGGCGGAACAGTGGGGCCCATGACCCAGACGCCGGACATCTCCCTCGACTTCAGCGGCCTCAAGGCGACGTTCGTCAACTGCACCCTCAAGCGCAGTCCGGAGCGCAGCCACACGCAGGGGCTGGTGGACGCGAGCGCCGCGATCATGCGCAAGCACGGCGTGGAGGTCGACGAGCTGCGGTTCGTCGACCACGACGTGGCGACGGGGGTCTATCCCGACATGACCGAGCACGGCTGGGAGACCGACACCTGGCCGGAGCTCTACCCGGGGATCCTGGCCAGCGACATCCTGGTGGTCGCCGGGCCGATCTGGCTGGGTGACAACTCCAGCATGACCAAGAAGCTGATCGAGCGGCTGTACTCGCTGAGCGGGGAGCTCAACGACAAGGGGCAGTACCTCTTCTACGGGCGGGTCGCGGGCTGCCTGATCACCGGCAACGAGGACGGCATCAAGCACTGCGCGCAGAACGTCCTCTACAGCCTGCAGCACATCGGTTACACGATCCCGCCGAACGCCGACGCCGGCTGGATCGGCGAGGCCGGACCCGGACCGTCGTACCTCGACCCCGGCAGCGGTGGCCCGGACAACGACTTCACCAACCGCAACACGACCTTCATGACCTGGAACCTGCTGCACCTGGCCCGGATGCTGCGCGACGCCGGTGGTGTCCCCGGCTACGGAAACCAGCGCTCGGAGTGGAACGCCGGCAACCGCTTCGACTGGGAGAACCCGGAGTACCGCGCCTGAGTCCGCGGCAACGTCATGCGGATCGAGGGCCAGGGACCACCACCTGCCTGACGTTCCGCTGGGTCCCGGGCTGTCGGCACCGGGTGACAGGATGCCGCGCATGGGACCCGTGACCGGTGAGGACGGCATCGACCGCTGCCCGTGGGCGGGCGGCCCCGGCGTGATGCGCGACTACCACGACACCGAGTGGGGCAACCGCGTCCACGGCGAGGCGGCCTACCTCGAGCGGCTCACGCTCGAGGCGTTCCAGTCCGGGCTGTCGTGGTCGACCATCCTCAACAAGCGGGAGGCCTTCCGGGAGGTCTTCGCGGGCTTCGACGCGGACACCGTCGCGGCGTACGGGGACAGCGACGCCGCCCGGCTGATGGCGGACCCGCGGATCGTGCGCAACCGGCTCAAGATCGCGGCGGCGATCACCAACGCGCGGGCCACCGTGGCGCTGCGCGAGCAGGAGGGGCTCGAGGCGCTGGTGCTCTCGTTCCGGCCCGAGGAGCCGCCGGCGGTCGCGACCACCGAGGAGATGGTCACGACCTCGCCGGAGTCCAGGGCGCTCTCGAAGGAGCTCAAGAAGCGCGGCTTCGCGTTCGTCGGACCGACGACGATGTTCGCCCTCATGGAGGCGATCGGCGTGTTCGACCCGCACCTGCTCGGCTGCCACCGCCGGGGTGCCGCGTCCGCGTGACCGTCAGGAGGTGCGGGCCGCCGCGATGACCCGGGTCAGCATGCGGTGCAGCCGCTGCAGCTCGGTGACCTCGATGCCGAGGGCGTCGACGACCTGGCCGGGGATCTGCTCGGCGCGACGGCGCAGGTCGCGGCCCTGCTCGGTCAGGCGCACGGCGAGCGCGCGTTCGTCCCGCGGGTCGCGCTCGCGACGCACCAGCTCCGACTCCTCGAGTCGCTTGAGCAACGGGGACAGGGTCGCCGGCTCGAGCTGCAGCAGTCGGCTCAGCTCCCGGACCGACAGGGGTTCGTGCTCCCACAGGGCGAGCATGACGAGGTACTGCGGATGGGTGAGTCCCATCGGCTCCAGCAGCGGCCGGTAGACCGCCACCACGCTCCGGGCGGCCACGGACAGGGCGAAGCAGACCTGCTCCTCGAGGGCCAGGGGGTTCGCGGGTCGGGCAGCGGCCGTCACATTGGAGAGTATACAAATGATTAGTACACTCACCAATAGCCCCGCGAGGGGATCCCATCCAGCGTGGAGACGGCGTCCATGAGCCAGTCCGACCCCCGCCCGGCCCCGCCGCGGCGCAAGCACCTGATGGACCCGAACGCGCCGCGACCCCCGGCGCGCCAGTCCATGAGCATGACCAGCGTGCAGCGGTGGGTGATGTCGGTGCTGGCCGTGACCACCATCGGCCACTTCTCGGCCGGCCTGGTGATCGCGGCGGTCTTCCTGGACCGGGGCACCGCGTCCCAGGTCGGCCTGGACGTGATCGCCGCGGTGGTGGGGGTGCTCGGCGTCGCCGCCGGCTTCATGATCCACCAGAAGAAGCCGCTCACCCCGTGGCTGCTGGTGGGGCTGCTTCCTGCCGCGGTCGGGCTCTACGTCATCCTCTGACGCTCGATCCCGGGGACGTCATCCGGTCCGGTCTGACGACCGGAACGAACGACGTCCCGGGTTCAGCTGAGCGCGGCGGCCGCCCGTGCGAGCCGCTCGACCCGCGACCAGTCGCCGGAGGCGAGCGCGTCCTTCGGCGTGAGCCAGGAACCCCCGACACAGCCCACGTTGGGCAGGGCGAGGTACGACGTCGCGGTCGCCGCGGTGATCCCGCCCGTCGGGCAGAAGCGCGCGGCCGGGACCGGCGAGGCGACCGAGGCGAGGAACGTCGCGCCCCCGGAGGCCTCGGCGGGGAAGAACTTCATCTCGGTCCAGCCGGCCTCGAGCACGGCGAGCACCTCGGAGGCCGTGGCGGTGCCGGGCAGGAACGGCAGCCCGGTGTCGGCCATCCCGTGCAGCAGGGACGGCGTGGCGCCCGGGGAGACCAGGAACTGCGCCCCGGCGTCGCGGGCCTCCTTGGCCTGGCCGGGGGTCAGCACGGTGCCGGCGCCGACCAGGATCTCGGGCACCTCGTCGGCGATGGCCCGGATGGCGTCGAGCGCGACCGGAGTGCGCAGGGTGAGCTCGATGACCGGCAGCCCGCCGGCCACGAGGGCCCGAGCGACCGGGACCGCCTGCGCGAGCTCGTCGACGACGACCACCGGCACGACCGGGACCCGGTCGAGCAGGGCGGGGGTGTTCTCAGACGCGGACAACGGAGACCTCTTCCGGGGGGACGGGGACGCCGGGGAACACGCTGGCCCCCGTGTCGGCGGATCCGACGGTGGCGCGGAACGCCGCGAACAGCTCGCGTCCGGTGCCCATCCACTCCGGGCCCTGAGGAGCCCGGCCGGTGACGGGGCGCGCGGCCAGCTCGGCGCGGTCCACGTGCAGGTCGAGGGTGCCCGTGGTGGCGTCGACGGTGATCTCGTCACCGTCCTGCACCCGCGCGAGCGGGCCGCCGAGGGCGGCCTCGGGGGTGACGTGGATGGCGGCCGGGACCTTGCCCGACGCGCCGGACATGCGGCCGTCGGTCACGATCGCGACCTTCTGGCCGCGGTCCTGCAGCACCCCGAGCGCGGGGGTGAGCTTGTGGAGCTCGGGCATCCCGTTGGCCGCTGGGCCCTGGTAGCGGATCACGGCCACGAAGTCCCGGCCGTCGAGCTCGCCCTCGCCGAAGGCGGTCAGGAACTCGTCCTGGTGGTCGAAGACCATCGCCGGGGCGGTGACGACGCGGTGCTCGGGCTTGACCGCGGAGGTCTTGATGACCGCACGGCCCAGCGGGCCGGAGAGCAGCTTGAGGCCGCCGTCGGGGGTGAACGGGTCGTCGGCGGGCCGGAGGACGTCGAGGTCGAGGGAGGACTTGGGGCCCTCCTCCCAGCTCAGCTCGTCGCCGCGCAGTCGCGGCTCGGTCGTGTAGCGCCACAGCCCGTGACCGGCGATGGTGCGCACGTCCTCGTGGAGGAGGCCCGCGCGCAGCAGGGTGTGCACGAGGAACGCGATGCCGCCGGCGGCGTGGAAGTGGTTCACGTCCGCCTCGCCGTTCGGGTAGATCCGGGCCAGGCTCGGCACCACCGCGGACAGGTCCGACAGGTCGTCCCAGGTCAGGGTGATCCCCGCCGCGCGGGCGATCGCGACCAGGTGCAGCGTGTGGTTGGTCGAGCCGCCGCTGGCGAGCAGGGCGACGCAGGCGTTGACGATCGCCTTCTCGTCCACGACCTCGCCGATCGGGGTGTTCTCGCCGCCCTGCCGGGTGAGCTCGGTGACGCGGGCACCGGCAGCGCGGGTGAGGGCCTCGCGCAGCGGGGTGCCGGGGTTGACGAACGACGACCCCGGCAGGTGCAGGCCGAGGACCTCCATCAGCAGCTGGTTGGAGTTGGCGGTGCCGTAGAACGTGCAGGTGCCCGCCGAGTGGTACGACGCCGCCTCGGCCTCGAGCAGCTCGTCGCGGCCGACCTTGCCCTCGGCGTACAGCTGACGGACCTTGGCCTTCTCGCCGTTCGGCAGGCCCGAGGTCATCGGGCCGGCCGGCACGAAGACGGTCGGCAGGTGGCCGAAGGAGAGCGCGCCGATCAGCAGGCCGGGAACGATCTTGTCGCAGACGCCCAGCATCAGCGCGCCGTCGAACATGTCGTGGGAGAGCGCGATCGCGGTCGACATCGCGATCACGTCACGGCTGTAGAGCGAGAGCTGCATGCCGTCGCGGCCCTGGGTGATCCCGTCGCACATGGCCGGGACGCCACCTGCGAACTGCGCGATGCCGCCGGCCCGGACGACCGCCTTCTTCAGTGCGGCCGGGTAGGTCTCGAACGGCTGGTGCGCGGAGAGCATGTCGTTGTACGCCGACACGATCGCGACGTTCGGCTTGGTGCGACCGCGCAGGGCCTGCTTGGCCGGGGCGTCGGACGCGGCGAAGCCGTGCGCGAGGTTCGCGCAGGCGAGCCGGCCTCGGGCGGGGCCCTTGTCGGCGGCGGCCCGGATGCGGTCGAGGTAGGCGGCGCGGCCGGGCGCGCTGCGCTCGACGATGCGCGCGGTCACCTCGGTGACGACGGGGTGGAGGGGAGTGGTCACTGGTCAGGCTCCTGCCAGGATCGGCCGTCGCGCTCGAGGAGCGTCGTGGCGGCGATGGGCCCGCTCGTGCCGGCCGGGTAGCGCAGCGGCTGGTCGGGCGACGTTGCCCAGCGGGTGAGGATCGGCTCCACCCAGGTCCACGCGGCCTCGACCTCGTCGCGGCGCATGAACAGGGTGGGGTTGCCCTTGATGACGTCCATCAGCAGACGCTCGTAGGCATCGGGGAGGCGCTGCTCGAACGCCGTGGCGTAGCTCAGGTCCAGCGAGACCGGACGCAGCCGGATCCCCCCGGGGCCGGGCTCCTTGGCGGTCAGGTGCAGGCGCATGCCCTCGTCGGGCTGCACCTGGATGTGCAGCCGGTTCGGCTCGGTGGTGCCCTCGCTGTTGGGGAACATGTGGTGCGGCGGCGCCTTGAAGACCACGATGATCTCCGACGCGCGACGGTCCATCCGCTTGCCGGTGCGCAGGTAGAACGGCACGCCCGCCCAGCGCCAGTTCTGCACCTCGGTCTTCAGCGCCACGAACGTCTCGGTGCGGGTGGCGTTGTGCCCGAGGTCGTCGGTGTACGACGGCACGGCCTCGCCGTCGACGAGCCCGGCGGTGTAGCGGCCGCGCACGGTGTCGCGGTCCACGTCGGCCGGGGTCATCGGCTTGAGCGCCTGCAGCACCTTGAGCTTCTCGTCACGGACGGTCTCGCGGCCGATGTGGGTCGGCGGCTCCATCGCGACCAGGCAGAGCAGCTGGAGCAGGTGGTTCTGCACCATGTCGCGCATCGCGCCCGCGTGGTCGTAGTAGCCGCCGCGGTCACCGACCCCGAGCGACTCGGCCACGGTGATCTGCACGTGGTCGACCCAGCGGGAGTTCCACAGGGGCTCGAGGAAGGCGTTGGCGAAGCGCGTCACCAGGAGGTTCTGGACGCTCTCCTTGCCGAGGTAATGGTCGATGCGGAAGATCTGGGACTCGTCGAAGACCCGACCGACCGCGTCGTTGACGGCCTGCGCGGAGGCGAGGTCGTGCCCGATCGGCTTCTCGAGGACGACCCGGGCGCGCTCGTCGACGACGCCGATCTCGTCGAGGCGCTGACTGATGTCGCCGAAGAGCGCGGGCGCGACGGCGAGGTAGAAGACGCGGACGGCCTGCTCCACGTTCGGACGGTCCTTGAGCAGCGCGTGGAAGCGGTGCCAGTCGTCGGGTCGCTGCGCGTCGAGCATCAGGTGGTGCAGGCGGCCGGCGAAGCGGTCGACGACGGTCGTGTCGAGGTCGGCGGGGGCGACGTACGTCGTGAGCGCGGAGCGGACCTCCTCGCGCCAGCCGGCGTCGTCGAGCTCGGACCGGGAGACGCCCAGGATCCGGGTGTCGTCGGGCAGCTGGCCCTCGAGGTCGCGGTGGTAGAGCGCCGGCAGCAGCTTGCGCAGCGCGAGGTCGCCCGTACCGCCGAAGACGGTGAAGTCACACGAGGTCGGGACCGTGTGGGGGGAGGCGGTCTGGTCCATGCCATCCACGGTAGGGAGAAGTTTGGATCGTTACAAGCACAACTAAGGTATTTTTGAGATCAAAGTGAGGAACACCGTCCGAACGGGAGGAGGGACATGAGCGAGACCACGCGCGAATCGGCCGCCCCGGCGACCGCAGGCGAGCTGCTGGAGCTGGTGCGCACCGGCCGGGCCAGCACCCGCTCGGACCTGCGTCGGCTGACCGGCCTGTCCCGGACCGCCGTCGTCAGCCGCGTCGCGGCGCTCACGTCCGCAGGACTGCTGCTGCTCGGCGAGGAGCTCGCCTCCACCGGCGGCCGGCCCCCGGGGGCGCTGGTGTTCAACCGCGACGCCGGCGTGGTGCTGGCCGTGGCCGTCGGACGTTCGCGCAGCCAGCTCGCGGTCCTCGACCTCGAGGGCACCGAGCTGGCCTCGGACTCCCGCGACCACCGCGTCGGGATCGGCCCGGACGAGCTGATGCCCGAGGTCGCCGCCCGGCTCACCGGGCTCCTCGAGGGTGTCACGCCCGAGGTGGTCGGGATCGGGCTCAGCCTCCCGGGCACCGTCGACGTGGTCCGCGGCGTCAGCCTCGACTCCCCGGTGATGGGCGGCTGGGACGGGGTGCCGCTCGCACCGTACCTCTCCGCGGTCGCCGACGCCCCGCTGTTCGTCGGCAACGACGGTGACGTGATGGCGCGCGCCGAGCTGCTCGCCCGCCCCGGCACGCTGCGCGACGCGCTCGTGGTCAAGGCCTCGACCGGCCTCGGGCTGGGCATCGTCGCCGACGGGCACGTGCTGTCGGGGCACCTCGGCGCCGCCGGCGAGATCGGGCACACCTGGCTCGGCGCCGCCGACGGCCTCACCTGTCGCTGCGGCCGCACCGGCTGCCTGGAGGCCGTGGCCGGAGGGTGGGCGCTGGTGGCGCGCCTCGAGCAGTCCGGTCACCACCGGGTCGGCCACGTGCGCGACCTGGTGTCGCTGGCCCTCGAGGGGGACGCCGAGGCGCGCGGGCTGCTGCGCGAGAGCGGCCGGCACCTCGGCGAGCTGCTGGCCGTGGCGATCAACCTGCTGAACCCCGCCACGATCGTCATCGGCGGCGACATGGCGGCGGCCTTCGACGTGTACGCCGGCGGCGTGCGTGAGAGCGTCTACGCCCGCGCCGGCGCCCTGTCGACCCGCGACCTGCAGATCGTCCCGGCCACCCACGGGGACCGGGCCGGCCTCGTGGGCTGCGCGGCGCTCGCCCTGGACCACGTGCTGTCGCCGGCCGCGGTCGACGCGCGTCTCGCGGTCCTCTCCGCGCGGGTGCCCGCCGACGCCCCGGGCTGACCATGCCGCTGAGTAGGTTGTCCGCATGAGCCGCGTGCACGCGTTCGGTGACGACGCCCTCGGGGACCTCGACGCCGTCGGGCTGGTGGCCCGGATCCAGGACCGCAGCGTCTCCGTGGCCGAGGTCGTCGACGCCGCGATCGGGCGGGCGGAGCGGGTCGACCCGGTGCTCGACACGCTCGCCCACCGGGCGTTCGATCGCGCCCGGGAGGAGGCGCGCCACCCGCGCGGCGGGTTCTTCGCCGGCGTGCCCAGCGTGCTCAAGGACAACGTCGACGTGCAGGGCATGCCGACCCGTCACGGCACCGACGCGTTCGTGTCCCGGCCGCGGCGGGAGGACGGCGACTTCGCGCGGATGTTCCTCGCGACCGGGCTGGTGCCGCTGGGCAAGACGAGGCTCTCGGAGTTCGGCTTCAGCCCGGCGGCCGAGCACCCCCGGCTGGGGCCGGTCCGCTGCCCGTGGGACACCGACCGCACCGCCGGGGCGTCCTCGGCCGGGTCGGCCGCGCTGGTCGCCGCCGGCGCGGTCCCGCTGGCCCACGCCAACGACGGTGGCGGATCGATCCGGATCCCGGCCGCGGTCAACGGGCTGGTCGGCCTCAAGCCCACCCGGGACCGGCTCGCGCAGGACAGGCTGATGCGGGACATGCCCGTGCGCATCGTGTCCGACGGGGTGCTGACCCGCTCGGTGCGCGACACCGCCGCGTTCTACCGCGAGGCCGAGAAGGTCTACCGGGCCCTGCAGTTCCCGCCGATCGGCAACATCACCCGCCCCGGCCGGGCCCGGCTGCGGGTGGCCGTCGTCACCAGCGGCGTCGGCGTCGGCGCCTCGCCGGAGGTCGCGGATCTCACCTGGAAGACCGCCGCCCTGCTCGAGGAGCTCGGGCACCGCGCCGAGGCGGCCCAGGCGCCGGTCGCCGACTCGTTCCCGGACGACTTCCTGCTGTACTGGTCGCTGCTGGCGCTGGCGATCGTGCGCACCGGTCGGCGCAGGTACGGCCGCAGCTGGGACCCGACGCGGCTGGACAACCTGACGCTGGGCCTGGCGGCACATGCCCGCCGCAACCTGCACCGGGTGCCGCTGGCGATCCGGCGGCTCAGGCGCGCCCGCCGGCGCACCGAGGAGCTCTTCTCGACCCACGACGTGGTCCTGACCCCGACGCTGGCCACCGAGACCCCGCAGGTCGGCCACCTCGACCCGACCCACGACTACGACACGATCATGGAGCGGCTGCTCGGCTGGGTGGCCTTCACGCCGCTGCAGAACGCCACCGGGGAGCCGGCCATCTCGCTGCCACTGGCGACCACCGAGGCCGGCCTCCCGCAGGGGATGATGTTCGGCGCGGCCGCCGGCCGCGAGGCCACCCTCCTCGAGCTCGCCTACGAGCTGGAGGAGGCCCGTCCCTGGGCCCGCATCCAGGACTGAGCAGGTCGAGTCGGCGCAAGCTCGCCGCGAAAACAGGTCGAGTCGGCGCAAGCTCGCCGCGAAACAGGTCGAGTCGGCGCAAGCTCGCCGGTCCTGCCCCGATCCGGCGTCAGCGCGGGGCGACGAGCAGGGCCTGCGAGGAGCGGGCGACCAGGCCGAGCTCGTCGGAGATCGCCGCCGTCGCCACGCCGACCGAGCCCGGACCCAGGGTGGTCTCGGCGTCCAGGCAGATCCACTCGCCCACGGGCGGGCGCAGCACGTGGACGGTCAGCTCGGTGTTGAGGAACGCCCAGCGGCGTACGTCGAGCGCGGCGCTGGCGCCCGAGGCCGAGTCGGCGCAGGCCAGCAGCCGCTGCACGGGCGACGGGTGCTCGCCCTCGACCAGGGCGGGCGGGCGCATCCACACCACACCGGGACCCGGGGTCGACACCGAGCCGGACACCCACCGCCACTCGACCGCGTCGAGGTAGCCGCCGTGCCAGGCGGTGGGGCGGTCGTGGCGGACGCCGTCGGCCGGGCCGTGCGCCAGCGGTTTCGGCTGCTCGGGCCCGTCGGTGGAGACGGGGAACAGCCAGGCGCGGGCCGAGGCGACGACCCGTCCGCGGGTGACGTCGTGCAGCTCCGCGCCCACCAGCTGCACCGACCGCCCGGGTCGCAGCACCGTGGCGGAGGTCGCCAGCGGCCCGACCGGGACCGGGCCGTGCAGCTCCATCGTGAAGCGACCGACGTGGGCCTGCGAGAGCCTCTCGACGGCACGGGCGAGCAGGGCCGCCGGAGGGCCGCCGTGCTGGGCGTCGGCGGCCCACGGACCGGCCGTCGCGGGCAGCGACTCGAAGGTCTCGCGCCCGTCTCCCGAGGCGTCGATCAGGCGGTAGAACCAGGGGTGCTCACCCGATTTTTCTTCCACGTCGCTCCCTGTGTATTGTTCTCGCTCGTTGCCCCTTTAGCTCAGTCGGCAGAGCGTCTCCATGGTAAGGAGAAGGTCTACGGTTCGATTCCGTAAAGGGGCTCTGGGTGTGGGTTGCCGGCGGCCAGTATTCTGGCCGGCGTGCCCTGTCCCGGTGGCGGGGTAGCTCAGGTGGTTAGAGCACACGGCTCATAATCGTGGTGTCGCGGGTTCGAGTCCCGCCCCCGCTACTAACTCTCGACCGACCAGCAACAAAAGGACTTCCCGTGGCCAGCAAGAGCTCCGACGTTCGCCCCAAGATCACGCTCGCGTGCGTGGACTGCAAGGAGCGCAACTACATCACCAAGAAGAACCGCCGCAACGACCCCGACCGTCTCGAGCTGGCGAAGTTCTGCCCGCGCTGCCGCAAGCACACCGCGCACCGCGAGACCCGCTGACCCACTTCAGCATCCGCCTGGCCCGCCCGAGATCCTCGGGGCGGGCCAGTCGTCATTTCGGGGCCTCCGACGGCGCCGATAGTGTGACGCCATGCCTGTCGACCAGTCGCTCGTCGGCCGGGAGTTCCCGCCGACCTCGCCGTACACCGTCACCGAGGAGAAGGTCCGCGCGTTCGTGGCGGCGACGGGCGGTGGCGAGTACGCCGGAGGCCCGGTCCCGGCCACGTTCCCGATCGTGATGGCCTTCGACGCGATGAACGCCTTCCTCGAGGCCGAGTCCATCGACCTGTTCCGCATCGTCCACGGCGAGCAGAAGTTCCACTACGAGCGCCCGGTGGTGCCCGGCGACGTGCTCAGCGCCTCGCTCACCGTCGCCAGCCTGCGCCAGATCGGCGGCAACGACATCATCGGCACGGCCAGCCGGATCACCGACGCCGAGGGCGCCCTCGTGTGCACCACCTCAGCCACGCTCGTCCACCGAGGAGAGTCCGCATGAGCCTGCCCACGCAGACCTTCACGGTCACCCGGGCCGACCTGGTCGCCTACGCCGAGGCCAGCGGCGACCACAACCCGATCCACCAGGACGAGTCGGTCGCGCGCAGCGTGGGACTGCCGGGCGTGATCGCCCACGGGATGTACACCATGGCGCTCGCGGCCCGCGCGGTCGCCACCTGGTTCCCCGATGCCGAGGTGGTCAGCTTCGGCTGCAAGTTCACCAACCCGGTCGTCGTGCCCGCCGACGGCGGCGTCGACGTCGAGGTGGCTGGTGAGGCCAAGCCGGGCGACGACGGGCTCACCACCGTGGCCCTCACCGTCACCTGCGAGGGCCAGAAGGTCCTCGGGATGCCGAAGGCTGTCGTGCGTGCCTGAGCTGCTCCGCGACCACACCACCCTCCGCCTCGGGGGTCCGGCCCGGGAGTTCGTCACCGCCACCACGGCAGACGAGCTGGTCGACGCCGTACGCCGCGCCGACGAGGCCGGCGCCCCGGTCCTGGTCCTGGGCGGTGGCAGCAACCTCGTCGTCGCCGACGAGGGATTCGACGGAACGGTCGTGGAGGTCGCCACCCGCGGCATCGTCCCCGACGCCGAGGACGGCGCGACGTGCGGCGGCGTCATGGTGACCGTGGCGGCGGGGGAGACCTGGGACGACCTCGTGGCGCGGGCGGTGGACGCCGGCTGGATCGGGATCGAGGCCCTCTCCGGCATCCCCGGCTCCGTCGGCGCGACACCGATCCAGAACGTCGGCGCCTACGGCCAGGAGGTCTCCCAGACGATCGCGACGGTGCGTGTCTGGGACCGGGTGCTCCGCGGGGTCCGGACCTTCGCCAACGCCGACTGCGGGTTCGGCTACCGGCACTCCCGCTTCAAGGCCGACCGGCTGGACTCGGGGGGCGGCCGGCACGTGGTGCTCGACGTGACCTTCCAGTTCCGCCAGGGGGACCTCGGTGCCCCGGTTGCCTACGCGCAGCTGGCCGGCGCGCTCGGCGTCGAGGCCGGCGGCCGGGTGCCGCTCACCGAGGTCCGCAAGACCGTCCTCGAGCTGCGCCGCAGCAAGGGCATGGTGCTCGACGGGGACGACCACGACACGTGGAGCGCCGGCTCGTTCTTCACCAACCCGGTCGTCGCGCTTGAGCAGGTGCCGGAGGGGGCGCCGGCCTGGCCGCAGCCCGACGGGGGCGTCAAGACCAGCGCCGCGTGGCTGATCGAGCACGCCGGCTTCGCCAAGGGCCACGGGAACGCGCTGGCGAGCCTGTCCACCAAGCACACGCTCGCCCTGACCAACCGGGGGAGCGCCACCGCCGCGGACCTGCTGGCCCTGGCCCGCGAGGTCCGCGACGGGGTCGAGCGTCGGTTCGGCATCCGGCTCGTCAACGAGCCGGTGCTGGTCGGCTGCGAGCTGTAGGCGCGCAGCCGACCCTGCGCAGGTCAGTACCCGCTGCTGCTGCTGGAGGTGGTGCCGGCGACCGCCAGGGCGATGACGCCGATGATGAGCAGCACGCCGAGCCCCAGCAGCACGGTGCCGATGATGCCCATGATCCTGCCCGCGTTGGCCTGGTCGCGACCGCCGTATCGCCCCGGCTCGGCGTCGATCTCGCGCACCGCCCGCGCGCCGATGCGCCACGCGAAGGGTGAGAGCACCAGCGTGATGCCGCCGCAGAAGGCGATGCCGGCCAGTCCGATCAGGCTCAGGACCAGCGCCGTGGTCGCCGAGGGGTGGTTGGCCGCCATCGGCGTGCCGTAGCCGTACGCGCCGGGCTGCGCGCCGTACGGCTGCTGGCCGTAGGGCTGCTGGCCGTACGGGGCCTGGCCGTAGGGAGCCTGGCCGTACGGCTGCTGGCCGTAGGGCTGCTGCGGTCCGGTCGGCGGGGGGCCGTACGGGCTCTGCTGGCCGTAGGGGTCCTGGCCGTACGGCTGGTGGGTCGGGGGCAGCGAGGAGTCCCCCTGGCCGGGGGGCTGGTTCGCGTCGTCTGGGCTGCTCACGCGTCCATCCTGACAGGCTCGGGGGCCAGCCACCGGTCGACCTCCGCGATCAGCTCGCGCTTCACGTCGTCGGGGGCGCGCGAGCCGCGGACCGACATCCGCCCCAGCTCGGCGAGCTGGGCGTCGGTGAGCTCGTGCGCGGCCCGCATGGTGGCGTACTGGCCGGCCAGGCGCGAGCCGAACAGCAGCGGGTCGTCGGCGCCCAGGGCCACCGTCGCTCCCGCCTCGAGCAGCGTCGGCAACGGGACCGACGTCAGGTCGGAGTAGACACCGAGGGCGACGTTGGAGACCGGGCAGACCTCGAGGACCACGCCGCGCTCGACGATGCGGTCCAGCAGCGCGGGGTCCTCCGCGGACCGGACGCCGTGGCCGAGCCGGTCGGCGTGCAGCGCGTCCAGGCAGGCGCGGATGCTGTCCGGGCCGAGCAGCTCGCCGCCGTGCGGGACCAGGGTCAGCCCGGCCCGCTCGGCGATCGCGAACGCCGGCGCGAAGTCGGTCGTGGTGCCCCGGCGCTCGTCGTTGGAGAGCCCGAACCCGACCACGCCGCGCCCGGCGTACTGCGCGGCCAGCCGGGCCAGCGTCCGCGCGTCGAGGGGGTGCCGCGTGCGGTTGGCCGCGATCACGACGGCGATGCCCAGCCCGGTGTCCCGGGAGGCGGCGGCGACGGCGTCGAGCACCAGGTCGGTGAAGGCGGTGATGCCGCCGAACCGGGCGCCGTAGCCGCTGGGGTCGACCTGGATCTCCAGCCAGCGACCGCCGTCGCGCACGTCGTCCTCCGCCGCCTCGCGCACCAGTCGGCGCACGTCGTCCTCGGTGCGGAGCACCGAGCGGGCGACGTCGTAGAGCCGCTGGAAACGGAACCAGCCCTTCTCGTCGGCCGCCGAGAGCCGCGGCGGCCACTCCGAGACCAGCGAGTCGGGCAGCACGATGCCGTCCCGCTCGGCCAGCTCGAGCAGCGTCGCGTGCCGCATCGAGCCCGTGAAGTGCAGGTGCAGGTGCGCCTTGGGCAGGGTCAGCAGGTCACGCGCGCCCGCCTCGCCGTCCGCCCCCGTCGGACCGACCACGCTCAGGCGAACAGCTTCTGGAGCCGCGTGACGCCCTCCGCCAGGTCGTCGTCCCCGAGGGCGTACGAGAGCCGGAGGTAGCCGGGCGACCCGAAGGCCTCACCGGGGACGACCGCGACCTCGGCCTTGTCGAGGATGTACTCGGCGAGCTCGGCCGACGTCTCGATGACGCGGCCGTCGTACTCCTTGCCGAGCAGGCCCTTGACCGACGGGTAGGCGTAGAACGCGCCGTGCGGGGTCGGGCAGACGACGCCGTCGATCTCGTTGAGCATCGAGACGATGGTCCTGCGCCGCCGGTCGAAGGCGACCTTCATCTCCTCGACGGCCGTCAGGTCCCCGCTCACGGCGGCGATCGCGGCACGCTGGGCGACGTTGGAGACGTTCGAGGTGGCGTGCGACTGCAGGTTGGTGGCCGCCTTGACCAGGTCGGTCGGGCCGATCATCCACCCGACGCGCCAGCCGGTCATCGCGTAGGTCTTGGCGACACCGTTGACCACGACGCAGTTGTCGGTGAGGAAGGGGCACAGCACCGGCATCGAGCCGGTGTCGACGCCGTCGTAGACGAGGTGCTCGTAGATCTCGTCGGTGAGCACCCACAGCTGGTGGTCCTCGACCCACTGCCCGATCGCGCGGATCTCGTCGGAGGTGTAGACGGCGCCGGTCGGGTTCGACGGCGAGACGAACAGCAGCACCTTGGTGCGGTCGGTGCGGGCGGCCTCGAGCTGCTCAGGCGTGACCTTGTAGTCCTGCGTCTCGTCGGCCAGCACCGGCACCGGCACCCCGCCGGCCAGCTGGATCGCCTCGGGGTAGGTCGTCCAGTACGGCGCCGGCACGATCACCTCGTCGCCCGGGTCGAGCATCGCCGCGAACGCCGCGTAGATCGCCTGCTTGCCGCCGTTGGTCACGAGGACCTGGCCGGGCTCGATCTCGAGGCCGCTGTCGCGGAGGGTCTTCTCGGCGATCGCCTTCTTCAGCTCGGGCAGCCCGCCGGCCGGGGTGTAGCGGTGGTTCCTCGGGTCGCGGCAGGCCTCCACGGCCGCCTCGACGACGTAGTCCGGCGTCGGGAAGTCGGGCTCGCCGGCACCGAAGCCGATGACCGGGCGGCCCTCGGCCTTGAGCGCCTTGGCCTTCGCATCCACCTTCAGCGTTGCCGACTCGGCGATGGCGCCGATGCGCTGCGAGACGCGACGGTCGCGGGGGCTTCCCCCGGCGGCGGGGCCGGGCTGGGCGGACACGTTGGCGGTCATGGCACCATCGTAGAGGCGCAGTCGCGGACCGGCGGCCCGGGTTTCACGCCCGGACCGGCCGTTCCACCGGCGGCATCGGGGCCGGTTTGGACTCGGCCTCGGTGTTACCCGTAGACTCCCCGTTTGGTGGTTTCCCACATGCTCCGGCGTGCCCGGAAGTGGGCGTCATCGGAGGGCACTAGCTCAACTGGCAGAGCATCGGTCTCCAAAACCGAAGGTTGGGGGTTCAAGTCCCTCGTGCCCTGCAAGACAGACGCACGACAGCAGCACAGATGGATGCAGGAAAGCTGGTCGACCCGGCCAGGACATCGAACGAGGAGAGGTGACGCGCGTGTCGGACAGCAAGGCCGTCCGCGGTCCGCGAGAGAGCAGGACCGAGAAGCGCACCAGCCTTCCCACGTTCTACCGCCAGGTCGTCGCCGAGCTGCGCAAGGTGGTCTACCCGACCCAGGAGCAGCTGGTCACCTACTTCCTGGTGGTCATGGTGTTCGTCCTCTTCATGATGGCGCTCGTCGCGGCGGAGGACCTGGCGTTCGGCAAGCTCGTCTTCGCGATCTTCGCCGGCAACTCGGACCAGTGACCACGCGGGTGTCCTCCCGGACACCCGCCCGCCCGGCCTCGACCGGGCACAGCAGATCGAATTGACATCGAAGTGACGGAGCATCACGTGTCGGAGCAGTACGACTCGGTCGAGACCGAGGAGACGGTGGCCGCCCCCGCGGGCGACGCGTCTGCCGAGGAGACCCCGGAGGTCGCCGCGGAGACCGAGGCCCCCGTCGACGTCGAGGACGGCGACGAGGCCGGTACGCCGGCCGACGCCGACAGCGAGTCCGAGGCAGGGTCCGAGGACGAGCAGGTCGCGGAGAGCGACGACGAGGCCGGGGACGAGCCCGGCGACGACGACCCGCTCGAGGCGTTCCGTCGCGAGCTGTGGGCCAAGCCCGGCGACTGGTTCGTGGTGCACACCTACTCCGGCATGGAGAACCGGGTGAAGTCGAACCTCGAGAACCGCATCATCTCCCTCAACATGGAGGACTACATCCACGAGATCGTGGTCCCCACCGAGGAGGTCGCGGAGATCAAGAACGGCCAGCGCAAGATGGTCAAGCGCACCGTTCTCCCCGGCTACGTCCTCGTCCGCATGGACCTCACCGACGAGTCCTGGGCCGCGGTCCGGCACACCCCGTCGGTCACCGGGTTCGTCGGCCACAGCCACCAGCCGGTGCCGCTGAGCATGTCCGAGGTCGAGAACATGCTGGCTCCCGCCGTCGTGGCCCGCGCCGAGGCCGAGGCCGTGGCGGCCGGCACCCCGGCGGCCAGCACCGGCACCACCGCGAAGAAGCCGATCGAGGTCGCCGACTTCGACGTGTCCGACTCGGTCATGGTCGTCGACGGCCCGTTCGCCACGCTCCACGCGACGATCACCGAGATCAACGCCGAGTCCCAGAGGGTCAAGGCCCTCGTCGAGATCTTCGGCCGGGAGACCCCGGTCGAGCTGAGCTTCAGCCAGATCCAGAAGGTCTGAGGCCGGGCCCGAGCTTGCGTCTCGAAACCCAGTAAGCAGTGGCAGGGGGCTCGACCCCCGTCATGACCACACGAGAGAGAGAAAGAAATGCCTCCCAAGAAGAAGATCGCCGCACTGGTCAAGGTGCAGCTGCAGGCCGGTGCCGCTACCCCGGCCCCGCCGGTCGGTACCGCCCTCGGTCCGCACGGCGTGAACATCATGGAGTTCTGCAAGGCGTACAACGCCCAGACGGAGTCCATGCGCGGCAACGTGATCCCGGTCGAGATCACCATCTACGAGGACCGGTCCTTCACCTTCGTCACGAAGACCCCGCCGGCCGCCGAGCTGA
Source organism: Nocardioides sp. GCM10023255 (assembly GCF_042653125.1). Lineage (NCBI taxonomy): Bacteria > Bacillati > Actinomycetota > Actinomycetes > Propionibacteriales > Nocardioidaceae > Nocardioides > Nocardioides sp. GCM10023255. The sequence goes on along the minus strand of NZ_JBHSHU010000001.1, from coordinate 210,362 downwards.
TCAAGAAGGCCGCCGGCCTGAAGAAGGGCTCGGGCGTCCCGCACAAGGAGAAGGTCGGCAAGCTGACCAAGGACCAGATCCGCGAGATCGCCACGACCAAGCTGCCCGACCTCAACGCGAACGACATCGACGCCGCGATGAAGATCGTCGAGGGCACCGCCCGCTCCATGGGCGTCACCACCGACTGACGACCCCTCGCTGGTCCCGCCGGTCGAGACCAACGGATCCCTAGCACCTGTGGCAGGGCCGCGCTGGCCCCTTGAAGACCACACCTGGAAGAGAAGAGAACCAGACATGCAGCGCAGCAAGACCTACCGCGCAGCGGCCGAGTCGTTCGACAAGGACGAGCTGTTCGCCCCGCTGGCCGCGATCAAGATCGCCAAGAACGCGAGCAAGAAGAAGTTCGACGAGACCGTGGACGTCGTCATGCGTCTCGGCGTCGACCCCCGCAAGGCCGACCAGATGGTCCGCGGCACCGTCAACCTCCCGCACGGCACCGGCAAGACCGCCAAGGTCCTGGTCTTCGCGAACGCCGAGAAGGCCGAGGCCGCCCGTGAGGCGGGCGCCGACGTCGTCGGTGGCGACGAGCTCATCGAGAAGGTCGCCGGTGGCTGGCTCGACTTCGACGCCGTGGTCGCGACCCCGGACATGATGGGCAAGGTCGGCCGCCTCGGTCGCGTGCTCGGTCCCCGTGGCCTGATGCCGAACCCGAAGACCGGCACCGTGACGCCGGACGTGGCCAAGGCCGTGTCCGACATCAAGGGCGGCAAGATCGAGTTCCGTGTCGACCGCCACGCGAACCTGCACTTCATCATCGGCAAGGCCTCCTTCTCCGAGGTCCAGCTCGCGGAGAACTACGCCGCCGCCCTCGAGGAGGTGCTGCGTCTCAAGCCGGCCAGCTCCAAGGGCCGCTACCTGAAGAAGGTCACCGTCTCGACGACCATGGGCCCCGGCGTCCAGGTCGACCCGAACCGCATCAAGAACGTCGCGGTCGAGGACGAGGCCACCGCCTGACGGACCTCGCGCCCAGCGCGTACGAAGGGCCGGTCACCCCACGGGGTGACCGGCCCTTCGCCAGTTCAGGAGCCGGCGTGACTACTCGGTGAAGACGCGCTCGTCGACCAGCTGCTCGCGAACCGCCTGGCCCTCGGGCACGAAGCGGGCCTGGTCGAACCGCTTCTGGAACTCCAGCTCCACCCCGTCGCGGCCGAAGCGGTTCTTCTCGACCGAGAGCACCGCCCACTCGCGGAACCGTTCGGCGTTGCCGAGGTCGTAGGTCAGGTGGTGGCGGGCGACGATGTCGTACTTGCTGTTGAGGATCAGCACGACGTCGGCCTCGTAGCCCAGTGCCGAGGAGCCACGCAGGTGGTTGACCCGCATCCGCCGGCCGCTCTCGAGACCGGTCTTGTCCGCGGCCACGACGGCCAGGACCGGGACGGCGGCGTCGATGGCGAGGTCCTTGAGGCCCTCCACGACGGTCGTGGTGCGCTCCGCCTCCTCGGCCGGGCCGTCGGGGACCAGCACCTTCTGGAGGTAGTCCACGACCACCATCGGCGAGTGCCCGGTGAGGTGGTGGGTGGTGTCCACGGCGGTGCGGATCGCCGCCAGGTCGGTGGAGGTGCCCGTGGAGCGGTGCACGTGGAGCAGGTCGGCGTACTTGCGGACCCTGGCCAGCGCCTCGTTGCCCGCGGCCACCGTGTCGAGGCGGTCCTCGATGGTGCCGCTGCCGACGGCGTCGAACGCCGCGCGGACCGCGGTGAGCCGGGCCCGGTTGGTGTCGTCGATCTCCCCGGCCTCCAGGGCGACCAGCTTCTCGATCAGGTCCTCGGGGTCGTGCTCGTAGGAGAAGTACACGACCGGCCGTCCCTCGCGGACGATGTTGCGGGCGAGCTGCAGCGCGAAGGTGGTCTTGCCCAGGCCCTGCGGGCCGGCCAGCAGGCACAGGCCTCCGGAGCGGAGGCCACCGCCGATGACGGGGTCCAGCCCGCCGAAGCCGGTGGGCCAGATGCGGTCCGCGGCGTGGCGACCGGTGCGCAGCCGCTCATCGGTCCGGGTCAGCACGGTCGAGACACTGGTGAGCTTGTCGTCCATGGCGACAGTGGAGCAGCGGCGACTCGGCTCCCGGGTCGAAACGAGGGCAGGGATCCCCTGAGATGGGTACGTCGGACGCCGACCTGCCGGGCCCGCGCCGCGGCCGACGTCGTACCTTGGCGGGCGTGCGCTGCGTGATCCTCGACGACTACCAGGGTGTCGCCACCGCCCTCGGCCCGTGGTCGGACCTCCCGGGGGTCGAGGTCACGGCGGTGCGCGAGCACCTCGCCGGCGAGGAGGCTGTGGCGGCCGCCGCCGGTGACGCCGACATCCTGGTCGTGATGCGGGAGCGCACGCCGCTCACCGCGTCGCTGCTGGCCAGGCTGCCCCGCCTTCGTCTCGTGGTCACCAGCGGCATGCGCAACGCCTCCATCGACCTGGCCGCGTGCCGTGAGCGCGGGGTCACCGTCTGCGGCACGGGCTCGTCGTCGACCCCGCCCGTCGAGCTGACCTGGGCGCTGGTCCTGGGCCTGGCCCGCCACCTGGTGCCGGAGTCCACGGCGTTCCGCGAGGGCGGCCCGTGGCAGTCCACCGTGGGTGTCGACCTGGCGGGGGCGACCCTGACGCTGATCGGCCTGGGCAAGATCGGCACCCGGGTGGCCGCGGTGGCCGGTGCCTTCGGGATGGACGTGGTCGCCTGGAGCCCACACCTGACCCCGGAGCGGGCGGAGGCTGCCGGCGTGCGGTTCGCGCCCAGCCTGTCCGCAGCCCTGGGCGAGGCGGACTTCGTCTCGCTGCACCTGGTGCTGTCCGACTCCACGCGGGGGCTGCTGGGCGCCGAGGAGCTCGCGATGATCCGCCCCACGGCGTACCTCGTGAACACGTCCCGGTCGGGCCTGGTCGACACCGGCGCCCTGGTCGCCGCGCTGCAGGAGGGCCGGATCGCGGGTGCCGGCCTCGACGTGCACGACGAGGAGCCGCTGCCCGCCGACCACCCGCTGCGGCGCCTCCCCAACGTCCTCGCCACGCCGCACCTCGGCTACGTCACCCGGAGAAACTACGACACCTACTTCACCGAGGCGGTCGAGGACGTCGCGGCCTGGCTGGCCGGGGCGCCAGTACGCCGCCTCGACTGACCTCGATTTGGCCGGCTCCGGCCGCACCCCGTAGTCTTCCTCTCGAAACCAGAGACCGCCGGTTGTCGCGCCGCATCAGCAGCACGACCGAAGGCTCCGCGGATTGCGGACGGCCAGCGCAGGTGTCAGAGCAAGGTCGGGCCCGCCCGGCCGTCCACGCCCTGAGCGCCCGCGCTCGGGGCGTTCGTCTTTCCCGGGTCCTTCACGGTGGCCTCCAGTCCGGAAGGAGACCCATGGCGCGGGCAGACAAGCAGGCCGCCGTCGCGGACATCGTTGAGTCGTTCAACGGTGCCGCCGGTGCTGTGCTGACCGAGTACCGCGGTCTCACCGTGAAGCAGCTGCAGGAACTGCGGCGCTCCCTCGGTGCGAACGCCAACTACGCCGTGGTCAAGAACACGCTGGCCAAGATCGCCGCCACCGAGGTCGGCATCGAAGGCTTCGACGACCTGCTGACCGGTCCGACCGCCATCGCCTTCATCAACGGCGACGTGGTCGAGGCGGCCAAGGGTCTGCGTGACTTTGCCAAGGCGAACCCCACCCTCGTCATCAAGGGTGGCGTCCTCGACGGCAAGCCTCTCGACGCGAAGGAGGTCGCCAAGCTGGCCGACCTCGAGTCGCGCGAGGTGCTCCTGGGCAAGCTGGCGGGCGCGATGCTCGCGTCGCTCAGCCAGGCCGTCTACCTGCTCAACGCCCCCATCGCCCAGGCTGCCCGGCTCGCCGGTGCGCTGCAGGCGAAGGCCGAGCAGGACCCCTCGATCCTCGCAGGTGGTGCTGGTACGCCGGTCGCCGCCGAGGAGGCCCCGGCCGCAGCCGACGCTGCTGACGAGGCCCCCGCTGACGAGGCGGCTGCCGACGCCGCCGCCTCCGACGAGGGCGACACCACCGAGGCCTGAGGCACCGCCTCTCCACTCGGTCAACCACCACCTGAAACCCGGTCCGGCCGCGCACCGTCGGCGGACCACCGAACGGAAGGAAACGCCATCATGGCGAAGCTCACCACCGACGAGCTGCTCGACGCGTTCAAGGAGATGACCCTCATTGAGCTGAGCGAGTTCGTGAAGCAGTTCGAGGACACCTTCGGCGTCACCGCCGCCGCCCCGGTCGCCGTTGCCGCTGCCCCCGCCGCCGGCGGTGCCGCTGGCGACGCCGGCGAGGCCGCTGGCGAGCAGGACGAGTTCGACGTCATCCTCGAGGCTGCCGGCGACAAGAAGATCAACGTCATCAAGGAGGTGCGCGCCCTCACCTCGCTCGGCCTGAAGGAGGCCAAGGAGCTGGTGGAGTCCGCGCCGAAGCCGATCCTGGAGAAGGTCGCCAAGGACGCCGCGGAGAAGGCCAAGGAGGCCCTCGAGGGCGCCGGCGCCACCGTCACCCTCAAGTGACGTCGTAGCACCAGTCCCGGACAGGGGCGACCACCCGCGAGGGTGGTCGCCCCTGTTCTGCATTTCCAGCCCCTGTCCCGGGGCGTCGGCGTCTCGCGGGCTAGACCTCAGGTTTGCCCGGGAGGGCGCGTGGGCAGGTTCGGCCCGGGAGAGGAATCAGCACGTGGACCCCGGGAGATCTCGCGGCAGCTGCCGCGTAACCTCACCGCGGCCGGGCCGTTGTTACTCACCAGTGGGACCCGCGAGGGGAGTCGCTCGCGCGCCCATGAGGGGGGCGTTCGACGGGGTGCAGACGACAGGGAGAGAGCGGCGCCATGGGCGTGGAGATCAAGGTCGAGGACCTCAGCAAGTCCTTCGGCAAGCAGCTCATCTGGGGTGACGTGACGCTGACCGTCCCCGCCGGGGAGATCTGCGTCATGCTCGGCCCCTCGGGCACCGGCAAGTCGGTCTTCCTCAAGACCCTGATCGGGCTGCTGAAGCCCGACAAGGGGTCGATCATCATCGAGGGCACCGACATCGCCAGCTGCAGCGAGAAGGACCTCTACGAGATCCGCAAGCTGTTCGGGGTGCTGTTCCAGGACGGCGCGATGTTCGGGTCGATGAACCTCTACGACAACGTCGCCTTCCCGCTGCGGGAGCACACCCGCAAGTCCGAGTCCGAGATCCGCGACATCGTCATGGAGAAGATGGACCTCGTCGGCCTGATCGGCGCCGAGGACAAGCTCCCCGGCGAGATCTCCGGCGGCATGCGCAAGCGCGCGGGCCTGGCCCGTGCCCTGGTGCTCGACCCGGAGATCGTGCTCTTCGACGAGCCCGACTCGGGCCTGGACCCGGTCCGCACGGCCTTCCTCAACCAGCTCATCGTCGACCTGAACGCCCAGATCGACGCGACGTTCCTCATCGTCACCCACGACATCAACACCGCGCGCACGGTCCCGGACAACATCGGGCTGCTCTACCACCGCCACCTCGCGATGTTCGGCCCCCGCGAGATGCTGCTCTCCTCCGAGGAGCCGGTGGTCCGCCAGTTCCTCAACGCCCAGCGGGTCGGCCCCATCGGCATGTCCGAGGAGAAGGACGCCGACGAGCTCGCGGCCGAGGCCGACCAGGAGCTGCCGCCGCTGCCGCCGATCCCGATGCAGCTCGAGCCCTCCAACGGCATCCCGCGGCGCAGCCAGCGCGAGCCGGGCGCGTGGTGCCGCGAGAACGGCGTGACGCCTCCGCCGGGCTCGTTCGAGGAGAACATGACGATGACGACGGGGGTCTGATCCGTTGTCCTCCCTGACCGCCACGCGCGCCCTCGCGCCGATCGGCACCGCAGGCAAGCTGTTCGCCTTCGGTCTCGACGTCGGCCGCGGGCTCTTCCGGCGCCCCTTCCAGATGCGCGAGTTCCTCCAGCAGGCCTGGTTCATCGCCTCGGTGACGATCATCCCCACGGCGCTGGTCGCCATCCCGTTCGGCGCGGTGATCGCGCTGCAGGTCGGCGGCCTGATCAAGCAGTTCGGAGCCCAGTCCTTCACCGGGTCCGCGGCGGTCCTCGCCGTGGTCCGCGAGGCGGGCCCGATCGCGACCTCGCTGCTGATCGCCGGCGCCGGCGGCTCGGCCATCGCGGCCGACCTCGGCGCCCGCAAGATCCGCGAGGAGCTCGACGCGATGATGGTGCTGGGCATCGACCCGATCCAGCGCCTGGTGGTGCCGCGGGTGCTCGCCTGCATGCTCGTCGCCGTCTTCCTCAACGGCCTGGTGAGCGTGGTGGGCGTGGCCGGCGGCTACGTCTTCAACGTCGTCCTGCAGGACGGCACACCAGGGGCCTACCTGGCGAGCTTCACCGCCCTGGCGCAGCTGCCGGACCTCTGGCAGGGCATGGCCAAGGCACTGGTGTTCGGCCTGATCGCCGCCATCGTGGCGTCGTACAAGGGCATGAACGCCGCAGGAGGACCGAAGGGTGTCGGTGACGCGGTGAACGAGTCCGTCGTCATCACCTTCATGTTGTTGTTCGTCGTCAACTTCGTGATGAGCGCGATCTACTTCCAGCTCGTCCCCCCGAAGACGGGTTGACCCGCATGGCCAGCATCAAGGCGGTCTACGACAAGCCGCTCAAGACCCTCGACAGCCTCGGCGAAGAGCTCGCGTTCTACGTCCGGGCGCTCCTGTGGACCCCGCGCACGGTCCGCCGCTACAAGAAGGAGATCATGCGCATCCTGGCCGAGGTCACCCTCGGCTCGGGAGCGCTGGCCGTCATCGGCGGCACGGTCGGTGTCATCACCGCCATGTGCTTCTTCACCGGCACCGAGGTGGGCCTGCAGGGCTACGCCGCGCTGAACCAGATCGGCACGGCGGCGTTCTCCGGCTTCGTCTCGGCCTACTTCAACACCCGTGAGATCGCGCCGCTGGTCGCCGCGATCGCGCTGGCGGCCACCGTGGGCTGCGGCTTCACCGCGCAGCTCGGGGCGATGCGGATCTCCGAGGAGGTCGACGCGCTCGAGGTGATGGCGATCCCGTCGCTGCCGTTCCTGGTGACCACGCGGATCATCGGCGGCCTGATCGCGATCATCCCGCTGTACGTCGTGGGGCTGCTGTCGTCGTACTTCGCCACGAGGCTGACGGTCACCCAGTTCTTCGGCCAGAGCACCGGCACCTACGACCACTACTTCAACCAGTTCCTGCCGCCGGGGGACGTGCTCTGGTCGTTCGGCAAGGTGCTGGTCTTCGCGGTCACCGTGATCCTGATCCACTGCTACCACGGCTACACCGCCTCGGGCGGTCCCGCGGGCGTGGGCGTCGCGGTCGGCCGGGCGGTGCGCACGAGCATCGTCGCCATCAACGTCATGGACCTGTTCCTGTCCATGGCCATCTGGGGCACCACCACGACCGTCCGGTTGGCGGGGTGAGGCGGCGATGAGGATCCTGCACCACTTCCGGCTGCTCGGGCTGCTGTTCCTGTGCCTGCTCCTCGCAGGCGTCTACCTGACCTACGGCATCTTCAGCAAGAAGTTCGTCGACTACGACGAGGTCACGCTGCAGACCTCGAGCATCGGCCTGCAGCTCCCTGCGCGGGCGGACGTGAAGATCCGCGGCGTGATCGTGGGCGAGGTCCTCGGCTTCGACTCCAACGCCGAGGGCGCGAAGCTCACCCTGGGGATCTACCCCAGCCAGGTCGACACCATCCCCGAGAACGTCACCGGCTCGATCGTTCCCAAGACCCTCTTCGGCGAGAAGTACGTCTCCCTCGAGGTGCCCGACGACCCGTCGCCGCAGCACATCGAGACCGGCGACACGATCAAGCGGACCGAGGTCGCGGTCGAGGTGGAGAAGGTCCTCTCCGACCTCTACCCGCTGCTGCGCACCGTGCAGCCCGCCGAGATCAACCAGACCCTCAACGCGCTGGCCACGGCGCTGGAGGGCCGCGGTGAGCAGATCGGCGAGAACCTCGAGACCGTCGACAGCTACCTCAAGCGGATCAACCCGCAGATCCCGGACATCGTCGAGGACCTCCGGCTGACCTCCCAGGTCTCCGACACCTACGCCTCGGTGATGCCGCAGATCGCCCGGATCCTGCGCAACACAGTGAAGACGACCGGCACCCTCGAGGACCGCCAGGCCAAGCTCAACGCGCTCTTCACCGACGTGACGGCGTTCTCCGACACCGCCCGCGGCTTCCTCCAGGCCAACGGCGACAACCTGGTCCGGCTCGGCCAGGTCAGCGCCGCCCAGCTGCGGGTGCTCGCGAAGTACGCCCCGGAGTTCCCCTGCCTCACCAAGGGCATCGTGAACGCCGGCAAGCTCCAGGCCGAGGCGTTCCGCGGGTTCACGCTGCACATCGTCCTCGAGACGCTGCCCAACCAGCCGCGCGGCTACAACGCGAACGACGTGCCGCGGGTCGGCGACGACCGCGGCCCCAACTGCCTGCACCTGCCGAACCCGCCGTGGTCGCAGTCCAACCCCGTGCGGCACCAGCCGGACTTCAACGACGGCGTCGACGAGCCCACCGGCAAGGGCACCAGCCGCGTCGCCCCGAACTACTACCGCGGCAGCATGGTCGGCAGCCGCCAGGAGTCGGACTTGCTCAAGTCACTGCTCGGTCCCTCGCTCGGCCTGACCGCCGGCGACGTGCCCGACCTGGGGGTCCTGCTCGTGGGCCCGATGGCCCGTGGGGCGGAGGTGTCGCTGCGATGAAGATGCTCGACAGGCGCACCGCGTCCGACCTGACCAAGCTGCTGATCTTCATCGTCGTCACCACGCTGGCGACCGGGGTCCTGGTCATCACCATCGGCAACCTGACCTTCGGCGGCAGCAAGGAGTACAAGGCCGAGTTCGTCGACGCCACCGGCGTCGTGAAGGGCGACGACGTGCGGATCGCCGGGGTCAAGGTCGGCACCGTCAAGAACGTCGAGATCGTCGACCGCACCCGCGCCATGGTGACCTTCTCGGTGCAGGACGAGACCTCGCTGAGCAAGGCCACCCACGCGGCGATCCGCTACCGCAACCTGGTCGGCCAGCGCTACATCTCGCTCACCCAGGAGATCGGCGACGGCGCGGCGCTCGCCGAGGGCGCCACGATCCCGGTCTCGCAGACCTCGCCCGCGCTGGACCTCACGGTCCTCTTCAACGGGTTCAAGCCGCTGTTCCAGGCGCTCTCGCCCTCGGACATCAACAAGCTCTCCTACGAGATCGTCCAGGTCTTCCAGGGCGAGGGCGGCACCCTCGAGGGGCTGCTGGCCCACACCGCCTCGGTGACCTCGACGCTGGCCGACCGCGACAAGGTGATCGGCAGCCTGATCGACAACCTCAACGAGGTGCTCGACCACATCGGCGACCGCGACGGCCAGCTCAACCAGCTGATCACGACGTTCCGGGCCTTCGTGGGCGGCCTCAAGGACGACCGCCAGGCCATCCTCGGGTCGCTGGACCAGATCTCCGAGCTCTCGGTCCAGACCGCCGACCTGGTCTCGGGGATCCGCGAGCCGTTCGTGGACGACATCAAGCAGCTCCGCTCGGTGGCCACCACCCTCGACGCCAACAAGAGCGAGCTGGACCGCGCCCTGCAGGTGCTGCCGATCAAGCTCAACAAGGTCGGCCGGACCGCGATCTACGGCTCCTGGTTCAACTTCTACCTGTGCCAGTTCAAGGGGAGGGTGACGATCCCGGGCGCCGGTGGCGTGAACGTCACGTACCCCCCGAGCGGCGTCAAGGTCGCCGACCGCTGCGACCTCGGAGGTAACGGCTGATGAGTGTCCCGTTCCGTGAGCGCAACCCCGTCGTCATCGGTGCCGTCAGCCTGGCGGTCATCGCGGTCATGATCCTCGGCGCCTTCCGGGCCCAGGACCTGCCGCTGATCGGCGGTGGCGACACCTACTACGCAGCGTTCTCCGAGTCCGGCGGCCTGAAGGCCAACGACGAGGTCCGCATCGCCGGCGTCCGGGTGGGCAAGGTCGAGAAGGTCGAGCTCGACGGCGACCACGTCCGGGTCACCTTCCGCGTCGACGGCGGCGCCGACTTCGGCGACGAGACGCACGCGGCGATCAAGGTCAAGACCCTGCTCGGCGCGATGTACCTGTCGCTCGAGCCGGCCGGCTCCGGCCAGCTCGCCGAGGGTGCCGAGATCCCCGTGGACCGCACCAGCTCGCCGTACGACGTCGTCGACGCCTTCTCCGGCCTCGCCGAGACCTCCGAGCAGATCGACACCGACCAGCTGGCCCGGTCGCTGACCACGCTCGCCGACCTGACCAGGAACACCCCCGAGGAGTTCCGCAGCGCCCTGGACGGGGTGTCCCGGCTCTCCTCGAACGTCGCCGCGCGCGACGACCAGATCAACACGCTGCTGAAGAACCTCAAGCGGGTCTCCGGCGTCCTCGACGCCCGGGACCAGGACATCGTCGGGCTGATGAAGGACTCCGACGTGCTCTTCCGGGCCCTGGTCGCGCGCCGCGAGGCGGTGCACAACCTGCTGGTGTCGACGTCGACCCTCTCCAAGGAGCTGACCGCCCTGGTGAAGCAGAGCCGAGCCGACCTGAAGCCCGCGCTGACCCACCTCGAGTCGGTCGTCGCGGTGCTGAACAAGAACGAGGACAACCTCGACAACAGCCTGCGGCTGATGGCGCCGTTCTACCGGGTCTTCGCCAACACGCTCGGCAACGGGCCGTGGTTCGACACCTACATCCAGAACCTTCCCCCCGTTCCGCAGGTGGGCTGAGATGACGACCCTGAAGAAGCTCATCGTCCCCGCGATCATCGTGGCGCTCGTCGGCGCGGCCGCGCTGGTGATGTTCGGCGGCGGTGACCAGAAGACGCTGACCGCGAAGTTCCCGCGCACGATCTCGATCTACGAGGGCAGCGACGTGCGTGTCCTCGGCGTGCCGATCGGACAGGTCGACAAGGTGACGCCCTCCGGCACCGACGTCGTCGTCACCATGTCCTACGACCCCGACGTGAAGATCCCGGCCGACGCCAAGGCGGTGATCATCGCCCCGTCGATCGTGGGGGACCGGTTCGTCCAGCTGACGCCGACCTACGAGGAGGGCGACGACGTCCTCGCCGACGGGACGGTGCTCGACCAGGACCGCACCGCGGTGCCGCTGGAGCTCGACCAGATCTACTCCTCGCTCGACGACCTGACCGTCGCGCTCGGCCCGACCGGCGCCAACAGGGACGGCGCCCTGTCGGACCTGCTGGAGACCACCGCGAAGAACTTCGGCGGCCAGGGCGCCCAGTTCCACCAGACGATCGAGGACTTCGGCAAGCTCAGCGCCACCCTCGACGACAACAAGGACGAGCTCTTCGGCTCCGCCCGCAAGCTCGAGGGCTTCATCGGGACGCTGGCGAAGAACGACAAGACCGTCCGCCAGTTCAACCAGTCGCTCGCCGACGTCTCCTCCATGCTCTCCGGCGAGCGCCAGGAGCTGGCGGCGTCGCTGAAGAACCTCGCCGAGGCGATGGGCCAGGTGTCGACCTTCGTGAAGACCAACCGCGAGGTCCTCGGCCGCAACATCTCCGGGCTGAACCGGGTCTCCAAGGTCCTGGTCAAGCAGCGCGGCGCCCTCGACGAGATCCTGAAGGACGCCCCGGTGGCCCTGAACAACCTCGCACTGACCTACAACCCGCAGGCCGGCACCCTCGATACCCGCGCCAACGTCGGCCAGCTCGGGCAGCAGATCGGCGCCGACCCGGCCGCGTTCCTCTGCTCCATCCTCGACCAGGCCGACACCAGCGGCCAGGCCTGCGACCTGATCCAGAACGGCGGCCTGCCGGGCCTCGGCCGGACCGGGACCTTCGGGCAGGGCGCGCGGTCCACGTCGCACGACGTCTACGACCCGAGCCTGGGTGGCCTCGTGGAGGTGCAGCGATGAGCAGGTGGACCAGGCTGGGCAGGATGCTCCTGCTGCCCCTCGCGGGCTCGCTGCTGCTGACCGGCTGCGGCTTCGACGTCTACAAGCTGCCGCTGCCCGGCGGCACCGACGTGGGCGACGACCCGATCACGGTGCACGTCATGTTCGCCGACGTGCTCGACCTCGTGCCGAAGTCCACGGTCAAGGTGAACGACGTGAGCGTGGGGCAGGTGACCGACGTCGCGCTCAAGGACGGCGCGGCCGACGTCACCCTCGAGCTGCGCGGGGACACCGACCTGCCGCAGAACACCGAGGCCACGATCCGGCAGACCAGCCTGCTGGGCGAGAAGTTCGTCTCGCTCGCCCCGCCCGCGGACGGCGCGCAGGGCGAGCTCGGCGACGGCGACGTGATCCCCCTCGAGCGCTCGGGTCGCAACCCCGAGGTCGAGGAGGTGCTCGGCGCGCTGAGCCTGGTGCTCAACGGCGGCGGCGTGGCCCAGCTCAAGACGATCGCCCAGGAGCTCAACCTGGCCCTGGAGGGCCGGGAGGACTCCGCCAGGTCCGTGCTGACCCAGGTCGAGACGCTGATGAAGCAGCTCGACAAGAACAAGGTCGAGATCGTCAAGGCCATCGACTCCCTGAACAACCTCGCGGTCTCGGTGCGCAAGCAGGAGGGCAGCATCGACGCGGCCCTCGAGGAGCTCCCGAGCGCCCTGACCTCCCTCGACAAGCAGCGCGACGACCTGGTCAAGATGCTCAAGGCGCTCGACAACCTCGGGGACGTCGGCGTGCGCGTCATCCAGGCGTCCAAGGACTCCACGATCGAGACGGTCCGCCAGCTCAACCCGGTGCTCACCGAGCTGGCCAACTCCGGCGACGACTTCGTGAAGTCGTTCAACGTCTTCCTCACCTACCCGTTCGTCGACGAGGTCGTCGGTCGCGACCCGCAGGTCGCCCGCAACCTGCACATGGGCGACTACACCAACCTCTCGGTCGAGCTGGACCTGTCGCTGACCGGCGGGGACGACGACGGCCCCCCGACGCTGCCGACGGACCTGCCGACGGTCATCGACCCCACGGTGATCCTCGACAACGTGACCAAGTGCCTGCGCAGCGGGGACCTCACCAGCAAGGCCTGCCAGAAGGTGCTGAACACCCCCACCGAGCTGCTGAAGCTCCAGGAGGAGTGCCGCAAGAAGAAGAACGAGGACAAGGACGTCTGCAAGCAGCTCAACCAGCTGCCCGACATCCCGGGCGGCCTGCCGCTGCCCACCTCGCCGCCGTCGATCCCGGGCCTGGGCCGCACCGGCTTCGGCCCGACCACGCAGACCGACCCCCGCGGCCCGACGATGAGGCAGATGATGAAGGTCTACGACCCCGCGCTGGTGAGCCTGCTCGTCCCGGGGATGGTGGTCCGATGATCACCCGTCGCACCCGGATCCAGCTGATGGTGTTCGTGCTGATCACGCTGCTGGGCGTGACGTACGTCGGCGCCCGCTACGCCCGTCTCGACCGGCTCGTCCTCGACGACTCCTACACCGTGGTTGCCCACTTCGAGGAGTCCGGCGGCATCTTCGCCGGGGGAGAGGTGTCCTACCGCGGCGTGCGCATCGGCCAGGTCGGCAAGCTCGAGCTCACCGACGACGGCGTCGACGTCTACCTCGACATCGACAAGTCCTACGACTCGATCCCCGCCGACACCCTGGCTGTGGTCGGCAACCGGTCCGCGGTCGGTGAGCAGTACGTCGAGCTGCAGCCGCAGGTCGACACCGCGCCGTACCTCCGCGACGACTCCGAGATCGCCGACGACGACACGCGCACCCCCATCGCCACCCAGAAGCTGCTGGGCGACCTGTCCACCACGGTGGAGTCGGTGGACAAGAAGGCCCTGAGGACGACCGTGTCCGAGCTCGGGCAGGCCTTCGGCGGCACGGGCAAGGACCTGCAGCAGATCATCGACACCGGCAATGCCTTCATCAAGTCGGCCAACGACAACTTCGACGTGACCACCGACCTGATCAGGGACGGCAACACCGTCCTGAAGGGGCAGGTCGCCTCCGCGAGCGCCATCCGGACCTTCGCCCGCGACCTGTCGCTGTTCAGCGGCACCCTGGCCGGCTCGGACGAGTCGCTGCGGGCGGTGATCGACAACGGCTCGGCGACGGCGACCCAGCTGCGCACCTTCCTCGAGGACAACCAGGTCGACCTCGGCGAGCTGATCAACAACCTGGTCACCACCGGTGACGTCGTGGTCAAGCACCTCGACGGGATCGCGCAGATCCTCGTGATCTACCCCTACGTCGTGGAGGGTGGCTTCACCGTCGTCTCCAAGTCGCCGGACACCGGGCTGTACGACGCCCACTTCGGCATGGTCCTGACGCAGGACCCGAAGGTCTGCACGCGCGGCTACGAGAGCACCAACATCCGGCCGCCGCAGGACGGCAGCAACGCCCCGATGAACACCCGGGCCCACTGCGCCGAGCCGCCCACCCAGAGCAACCCCCGCGGGTCGCAGAACGCACCCCGCGCCGGGGCGGCCTACCGGGCCCCCGCCGGCCCCGGCTACCGGGCACCCGTCGTGGCGTCCTACGACCCCACGAGCGGCCGCCTGTCCTGGGGTGGCAAGGTTGACCCGGCCCTCGGGTCACCGGGCACCCCCGCCCCCAGCACCCTCGGAGAGGAGTCGTGGAAGTGGCTGTTCCTCCAGCCCCTGACCAAGACGCAGGAGTGACGAGCAGCAGCGATTCCGACGCACGGGTCCTGCCCGTGCCGACGGAGCCCTCCACGGGGGAGCGTTCCGGAGCGACGACCTTCCGGGTCGTCGTCCTCGGCGTGCTCGTCATCGTCCTGCTCGCCGCCTGCGGCACCCTCGTCTGGCTGCTCGCGGGCCGCCGGGGCGAGGCCGACGCCGAGCAGTCGGCGCGCGAGGCAGTGATGTCGCAGACCGACCAGTTCATGCTGCGCATGGGCACCTACGGTCCCGACCTGCTGGACTCGAAGGGCCAGATGCCGGAGTACCGCTCCCGGGTCAAGGAGGTCATCACGCCGAAGTTCGCCACCTCCTTCGACAAGCAGGCCGGCACCGCCGAGCAGCTGGTCGCCCAGGCCGGTGTCTCGCGCAAGGCGCAGGTGTTCGCGACCGGGGTCTCGGACGTCGACGACGACTCGGCGACCACGCTGGTCGCCGGCACGTTCACCGACACCTACAGCAAGGGTGGCCAGCAGGAGCCGGTGCCGTTCCGGATCCAGGTGTCGCTGGTGAAGACCGACGGCAAGTGGCTGGTCGACGACTTCAGCCCGGTGACGGGAGCCGACGAGTGAACCCCAGCTGGTACGACCTGCTCGGCGTCGAGCCCGGCGCCTCCGAGACCGAGATCCGCGCGGCGTGGAAGGGCGCGATCGCCGACCTCGACCCCACCGACCGCCGCTTCCGGGTGTGCAACCTAGCCGCGGAGGTGCTGCTGGACCCCGAGCGTCGGGCGGCGTACGACGCGCAGCTCGCGGCCGAGCAGGTGGACGACGAGCCGGTCGACGTCCCGGGCGACGACCCGGTCGAGGAGGAGGGCGCGCCCGCAGCCTCGACCGCGCCCGCCACCGCGATCGTGCCCGGTGCGCCGGCCACGACCGCGAAGCACGCTCCGCGGCCCCGCCGGGGCGTGCCCGGGTGGGCGCTCGCCGCTGTCGGCGTGCTCGCGGCGCTGGCGGTCGGTGCGGCGGCCTGGATCTGGGTGGCCGAGCCCTCCGACGCCTCGGTGGAGGAGTCGACACGGGCGGCCCAGGCGGCGGCCGAGCGGGCCGTCGGGCCGATCCTGTCCTACGACGCGAAGCACCTCGACGAGGACCAGCAGGCGGCGGAGTCGTACATGACCTCCGACTACCGCAAGGACTACGACCAGCTCTTCGAGGTCATCAAGCAGAACGCGCCGGGCACCGAGACCGTCGTCAAGGCACAGGTGGTGGCGTCCGGGATCGTCCGCTCGGGCGACGACCGGGTGGACGTGCTGCTCTTCGTCAACCGGCCCACCACGAACAAGAAGACACCCCAGCCGGTGGTCTACAAGGACCAGGTGACGGTGACGATGCAGAAGGTCGGCGGGGAGTGGCTCGTGGACGACATGGTCACCTCGCCGGTGGCCGGCTGACCACCGACGACACCCCCGCGGACCGGGCCGCGGACGCCTCCTCGGCGCGGACACTTGACCGGGGGGGCCGCGCGGTTCATCATCATCGTCAACGTCTCGCCGTAGCGGCGCATGCCGATGTTGTGGCGCGCCCAGTATTGGGGTATCGTAGCGCTTTGCGCCTGCCCTCAAATGCGAATCGCCTGCCCGGTGGCTGATTTAGTGGTGGGCCGGCGCCACCCATGAGAGCGAACCCGTCGAAGGACACCTCTTGGCCGCGCGCACCACCTCTGGAAATCCCCGCCGCATCTCTTTCGCAAAGATCCAGGAACCCCTCGAGGTTCCGCAGCTCCTCTCCCTCCAGACCAACAGCTTCGACTGGCTGGTCGGCAACGAGGCGTGGAACGACGCAGTCGAGCGTCGGATCGCCGAGGGCGAGGACGTCTCCCGCAAGTCCGGTCTCCAGGAGATCTTCGAGGAGATCTCCCCGATCGAGGACTTCTCCGAGACGATGTCCCTCTCGTTCGAGAACCCGGTCTTCTACGACCCGAAGTACACCACGGACGAGTGCAAGGAGAAGGACTTCACCTACTCCGCGCCGCTGTACGTGTCGGCGGAGTTCACCAACAACGACACCGGTGAGATCAAGGGCCAGACGGTCTTCATGGGCGACTTCCCGCTCATGACCGACAAGGGCACCTTCATCATCAACGGCACCGAGCGCGTGGTCGTCTCGCAGCTCGTCCGTTCGCCCGGCGTCTACTTCGAGCGCTCCGCGGACAAGACGTCCGACAAGGACATCTACACCGCGAAGCTGATCCCCTCGCGCGGCGCCTGGCTCGAGTTCGAGATCGACAAGCGCGACATGGTCGGCGTGCGCCTCGACCGCAAGCGCAAGCAGAACGTCACGGTGCTGCTCAAGGCCCTCGGCTGGACCAACGAGCAGATCCGCGAGGAGTTCGGCGAGTACGAGTCGATGATGCTGACCCTGGAGAAGGACCACACCCAGGGCCAGGACGACGCGCTGCTCGACATCTACCGCAAGCTGCGCCCGGGCGAGCCGCCGACGCGTGAGGCCGCGCAGACGCTGCTGAACAACTACTACTTCAACCCCAAGCGCTACGACCTCGCCAAGGTCGGCCGCTACAAGATCAACAAGAAGCTGGGCCTCGTCGAGGCGTTCGACCAGCAGACGCTGACGATCGACGACGTGGTCGCCGCGATCAAGTACATCGTCGCGCTGCACGACGGCCGCGAGCAGATCGAGTCGCCCCAGGGCACCCTCGACATCGCCGCCGACGACATCGACCACTTCGGCAACCGCCGCATGCGCACGGTCGGCGAGCTGATCCAGAACCAGCTCCGCACCGGCCTGGCCCGCATGGAGCGCGTGGTCCGCGAGCGGATGACGACCCAGGACGTCGAGGCGATCACGCCGCAGTCGCTGATCAACATCCGGCCCGTGGTGGCGGCGCTGAAGGAGTTCTTCGGCACCTCCCAGCTCTCGCAGTTCATGGACCAGACCAACCCGATCGCCGGCCTGACGCACAAGCGTCGGCTCTCGGCGCTGGGTCCCGGTGGTCTGTCCCGTGACCGCGCCGGCATGGAGGTCCGCGACGTCCACCCGTCGCACTACGGCCGCATGTGCCCGATCGAGACGCCGGAAGGCCCGAACATCGGTCTGATCGGCTCGCTGGCCTCCTACGGCCGGATCAACCCGTTCGGCTTCGTCGAGACCCCGTACCGCAAGGTCGTCAAGGGTGTCGTCACCGACCAGGTCGACTACCTCACCGCGGACGACGAGGACCGTCACGTCATCGCGCAGGCCAACGCCGCGCTGGACGAGAAGGGGCGCTTCGTCGAGGAGCGCGTGCTGGTCCGCCAGCGCGACGGCGAGGTCTCCGAGATCCTGGCCGACGAGGTCGACTACATGGACGTCTCGCCGCGCCAGATGGTGTCGGTCGCGACCGCCCTGATCCCGTTCCTCGAGCACGACGACGCCAACCGCGCGCTCATGGGCGCCAACATGCAGCGCCAGGCCGTGCCGCTGATCACCAGCGACTCGCCCCTGGTCGGCACCGGCATGGAGTACCGCGCCGCGGTCGACGCCGGTGACGTCGTCACCGCCACGAAGGCCGGCGTGGTCAAGGAGGTGTCCGCCGACATCGTCGAGACGATGAACGACGACGGCTCCTACTCGACCTACAAGCTCGCGAAGTTCCGTCGCTCCAACCAGGGCACCTGCATCAACCAGCGCCCGCTGGTGAGCGAGGGCGACCGCCTCGAGGTCGGCTCGCCGATCGCCGACGGTCCGTGCACCGACGACGCCGAGATGGCGCTCGGCACGAACCTGCTGGTGGCGTTCATGCCGTGGCAGGGCCACAACTACGAGGACGCGATCATCCTCAGCCAGCGCCTGGTGCAGGAGGACATCCTCACCTCGATCCACATCGAGGAGCACGAGGTCGACGCCCGCGACACCAAGCTCGGCCCCGAGGAGATCACCCGGGACATCCCGAACGTCTCCGAGGAGATGCTGGCCGACCTCGACGAGCGCGGCATCATCCGCATCGGCGCCGAGGTCACCACCGGTGACATCCTCGTCGGCAAGGTCACGCCCAAGGGCGAGACCGAGCTGACCCCCGAGGAGCGGCTGCTCCGCGCGATCTTCGGCGAGAAGGCGCGCGAGGTGCGCGACACCTCGATGAAGGTGCCGCACGGTGAGTCCGGCACGGTCATCGGCGTCCGCGTGTTCGACCGCGAGGACGGCGACGAGCTGCCCCCGGGCGTCAACCAGCTGGTCCGCGTGTACGTCGCGCAGAAGCGCAAGATCTCCGTGGGTGACAAGCTCGCCGGCCGTCACGGCAACAAGGGCGTCATCGCGAAGATCCTGCCGATCGAGGACATGCCGTTCATGGAGGACGGCACCCCGGTCGACGTCGTGCTGAACCCGCTCGGCGTGCCGCGTCGTATGAACATCGGACAGATCCTCGAGCTCCACCTCGGCTGGCTCGCCAAGCAGGGCTGGGACCTCGACCTGTCCGACGACAAGGACGACGCGGACTGGAAGCAGCGCCTGATCAAGATCCACGCCGACAAGGCGGAGCCGGACACCAAGGTCGCCACCCCGGTGTTCGACGGTGCC
Organism: Nocardioides sp. GCM10023255; assembly: GCF_042653125.1. Classification (NCBI taxonomy): domain Bacteria; kingdom Bacillati; phylum Actinomycetota; class Actinomycetes; order Propionibacteriales; family Nocardioidaceae; genus Nocardioides; species Nocardioides sp. GCM10023255. Next base: position 191,225 of record NZ_JBHSHU010000001.1, on the reverse strand, counting down.
CGCGAGGACGAGATCACCGGCCTGCTCGGCGCGACGATCCCGAACCGCGACGGCGTGCGGATGATCGACGAGACCGGCAAGGCCAGCCTGTTCGACGGCCGCTCCGGCGAGCCGTTCCCGGACCCGGTCTCGGTCGGCTACATGTACATCCTCAAGCTGCACCACCTCGTCGACGACAAGATCCACGCGCGCAGCACCGGCCCCTACTCGATGATCACGCAGCAGCCGCTGGGCGGTAAGGCCCAGTTCGGTGGCCAGCGGTTCGGTGAGATGGAGGTCTGGGCGATGGAGGCGTACGGCGCCGCCTACGCCCTGCAGGAGCTGCTCACGATCAAGTCCGACGACGTGCCGGGTCGCGTCAAGGTGTACGAAGCGATCGTCAAGGGCGAGAACATCCCCGACTCGGGCATCCCGGAGTCGTTCAAGGTCCTCGTCAAGGAGATGCAGTCGCTCTGCCTCAACGTGGAGGTGCTGTCCCAGGACGGCACGGCCATCGAGATGCGCGACGCGGAGGAGGACGTCTTCCGCGCCGCCGAGGAGCTCGGCATCGACCTGTCGCGTCGCGAGCCCAGCTCGGTCGAAGAAGTCTGATGCGTGTGGCGGCGCGCCCCTCGCGGAGCGCGCCGCCCCCGCCCAGTCCACAGCCTTGATTCAACAGTTCTAACGAAGGACAACAGCCACCGTGCTCGATGTGAACTTCTTCGACCAGCTTCAGATCGGCCTGGCCACCGCGGACGACATCCGCACCTGGAGCCACGGCGAGGTCAAGAAGCCGGAGACCATCAACTACCGCACGCTCAAGCCCGAGCGTGACGGCCTCTTCTGCGAGAAGATCTTCGGTCCCACCCGGGACTGGGAGTGCTACTGCGGCAAGTACAAGCGAGTCCGCTTCAAGGGCATCATCTGCGAGCGCTGCGGCGTCGAGGTGACCCGTTCCAAGGTCCGGCGTGAGCGCATGGGCCACATCGAGCTGGCCGCCCCGGTCACGCACATCTGGTACTTCAAGGGTGTGCCGAGCCGCCTGGGCTACCTGCTCGACCTGGCGCCGAAGGACCTCGAGAAGGTCATCTACTTCGCGGCGTACATGATCACCTCCGTCGACGAGGACGCCCGCCACCGCGACCTGTCCTCGCTCGAGGGCAAGGTGCAGCTCGAGCGCGAGCGCCTCGAGAAGCGCCGTGACGGCTCCATCGAGGACCGCGCGCGCAAGCTCGAGGAGGACCTCGCGGCCCTCGAGGCCGAGGGTGCCAAGGCCGACGCCCGCCGCAAGGTCAAGGACGGCGCCGAGCGCGAGATGAAGCAGCTGCGCGACCGTGCGCAGCGCGAGATCGACCGTCTCGACGAGGTGTGGAACACCTTCAAGTCCCTCAAGGTCCAGGACCTCACGGGCGACGAGATGCTCTACCGCGAGATGAAGAACTGGTTCGGCAAGTACTTCGAGGGCCACATGGGCGCCACGGCGATCCAGAAGCGCCTCGAGAGCTTCGACATCGAGGCCGAGATCGAGTCGCTGCGCGACACGATCGCCAACGGCAAGGGCCAGCGCAAGGTCCGCGCCCTCAAGCGCCTCAAGGTCGTCGACGCCTTCCGCAAGACCGGCAACAAGCCGCAGGGCATGGTGCTCGACGCCGTCCCGGTCATCCCGCCGGACCTGCGTCCGATGGTGCAGCTCGACGGTGGCCGCTTCGCGACCTCCGACCTCAACGACCTGTACCGCCGCGTCATCAACCGGAACAACCGCCTCAAGCGGCTGCTCGACCTCGGCGCGCCTGAGATCATCGTCAACAACGAGAAGCGGATGCTGCAGGAGGCCGTCGACTCGCTGTTCGACAACGGCCGCCGCGGTCGTCCGGTCACCGGCCCGGGCAACCGGCCGCTGAAGTCGCTGTCCGACATGCTCAAGGGCAAGCAGGGTCGCTTCCGTCAGAACCTGCTCGGCAAGCGCGTGGACTACTCGGGCCGTTCGGTCATCGTGTCGGGTCCGCAGCTGAAGCTGCACCAGTGCGGTCTGCCCAAGCAGATGGCGCTGGAGCTGTTCAAGCCGTTCGTGATGAAGCGCCTCGTCGACCTGTCGCACGCGCAGAACATCAAGTCGGCCAAGCGGATGGTCGAGCGCGCCACCTCCGGCGCCCGGTACGCCGTCGTGTGGGACGTCCTCGAAGAGGTCATCACCGAGCACCCGGTGCTGCTGAACCGTGCGCCCACGCTGCACCGCCTCGGCATCCAGGCCTTCGAGCCCCAGCTGATCGAGGGCAAGGCCATCCAGATCCACCCGCTCGTCTGCTCGGCGTTCAACGCCGACTTCGACGGTGACCAGATGGCCGTGCACCTGCCGCTGTCGGCGGAGGCCCAGGCCGAGGCCCGGATCCTGATGCTGTCGACGAACAACATCCTGAAGCCGTCGGACGGTCGCCCCGTGACCATGCCGACCCAGGACATGATCATCGGCCTGTTCTTCCTCACGACCGACCGTGAGGGCGAGCCCGGGGAGGGCCGCGCGTTCTCGTCGCCGGCCGAGGCGATCATGGCGTTCGACCGTGGCGAGATCACGCTCCAGAGCAAGATCAGGCTGCGGCTCGACGACATCGTGCCGCCGCTCGAGCTCGAGCTCGGCCCGGACTGGGAGGAGGGCCAGTCGCTGACCCTCGAGACCACCCTGGGTCGCTCGCTGTTCAACGACACCCTGCCCGCCGACTACCCCTTCGTGAACTACGAAGTGGGCAAGAAGGCCCTGGGCGCGATCGTCAACGACCTGGCCGAGCGCTACACCAAGGTCGAGGTCGCAGCGTCGCTGGACGCGCTCAAGGACACCGGCTTCCACTGGGCGACCCGCTCGGGTGTCACGGTCTCCATCGACGACGTCACCACGCCGCCGGAGAAGGCCCAGATCCTCGAGGGCTACGAGGCCCAGGCCGCCAAGGTGCAGAAGCAGTTCGAGCGCGGTCTGGTCACCGACGAGGAGCGTCGCCAGGAGCTCATCGAGATCTGGACCCAGGCGTCCAACGACGTGGCCAAGGCCATGGAGGGCACCTTCGACCGGTCGAACCCCATCTACATGATGGTCGACTCCGGTGCGTCCGGAAACATGATGCAGATCCGTCAGGTGGCGGCCATGCGTGGTCTGGTGGCCAACCCGAAGGGCGACATCATCCCGCGGCCGATCAAGGCGAACTTCCGCGAGGGCCTCTCCGTGCTGGAGTACTTCATCTCCACCCACGGTGCCCGCAAGGGTCTCGCCGACACCGCGCTGCGTACCGCCGACTCGGGCTACCTGACCCGTCGTCTGGTGGACGTCTCGCAGGACGTCATCATCCGCGAGGACGACTGCGGCACCGAGCGCGGTCTGCCGAAGCGGATCGGTGAGCGTCGTGAGGACGGCACCGTCGTCAAGCACGAGAACGCCGAGACCGCGGCGTACGCCCGGTCCGCGGCCACCGAGGTCACCCACCCGGAGACCGGCGAGACCCTCGCCGCCGCCGGTGAGGACCTCGGCGACGTGAAGATCGGTGAGCTCATCGCGGCCGGCATCGAGGAGGTCAAGGTCCGCTCCGTGCTGACCTGTGACGCCCGCACCGGCACCTGCGCGAAGTGCTACGGCCGCTCGCTGGCCACCGGCAAGCTGGTCGACATCGGTGAGGCCGTCGGCATCATCGCCGCCCAGTCGATCGGTGAGCCCGGCACGCAGCTGACCATGCGTACCTTCCACACCGGTGGTGTGGCCTCCGCGGACGACATCACGCAGGGTCTGCCCCGTGTGGTCGAGCTCTTCGAGGCCCGCTCGCCCAAGGGTCGTACGCCGATCTCCGAGGCCGCCGGCCGCGTGGAGATCGAGGAGACCGACAAGGCCCGCAAGGTCATCGTCACCCCCGACGACGGCTCCGAGGTCCAGGAGTACCCCGTCTCCAAGCGTTCGCGCCTGAACGTCGAGGACGGCCAGCACATCGAGGTGGGCCACCACCTCACCGCTGGTACCCCCGACCCGCAGGACGTCCTGCGGATCCTGGGTGTCCGCAAGGCGCAGGAGCACCTGGTGGACGAGGTCCAGCACGTGTACCGCAGCCAGGGCGTGTCGATCCACGACAAGCACATCGAGATCATCGTGCGGCAGATGCTGCGCCGGATCACGGTCATCGAGTCGGGCGACACCAACCTGCTGCCGTCCGACCTGGTCGACCGGGTGCTGTTCGAGGAGGAGAACCGTCGCGTGGTCTCCGAGGGCGGCAAGCCGGCCTCGGGTCGCCCGGTCCTCATGGGCATCACCAAGGCCTCGCTGGCGACCGAGTCGTGGCTCTCGGCGGCCTCCTTCCAGGAGACCACCCGCGTCCTCACCGACGCGGCGATCCACGGCCGCTCGGACTCGCTGCGCGGTCTGAAGGAGAACGTGATCATCGGAAAGCTGATCCCGGCTGGTACCGGCCTCGAGCGGTACCGCAACATCCGGGTGGAGCCGACCGAGGAGGCGCGTGCGGCGGCGTACTCCGTCACCGGCTACGACTCGTACGACTACGAGTTCGGCAACTCCGGTGGTGGGCAGGCTGTCGCCCTGGACGACTTCGACTTCGGGTCGTACCAGAGCTGACGCACTCCCGTTCGTCGGGACCCCGTCGCCCTTTGGGGTGGCGGGGTTCCGTCATTTCCGGCAGTGGCCGGGCTACGGCTGCTCGCCCTCGGCCTCCTCGCTCCGTGGGGCAGACCGGGTGCGCGGCGGGGCCCCGGCCAGCCTCGCGCCGGCGGCCCGGTCCTCGGTTGTCGCCCGCTGGGTGGTTGGTCTGGTCCCTGGCTGTCTCCCGGGGCCGGTCGTCGGCGGTGCTCGCTCCCGGTATCGGCAGGAAGTGGTCTGGTCCGGGGGTCTCGGGGCGGCGGTCCGGCGCAGGCTGGAGGGGTGCGACCCCGGTCCGCGCTGCTGGTCGCCGTGGTGGTCCTCGTCAGCGTCGCCGTCACGGGTTGGGGGCTCCTACGCGCCAACCACGAGACCGACCCCGGGGTCCCGTGGGACAGCTACCGGCTCACCACGCACGGGGTCGAGGTCTACAAGCTGCTCCAGTCGTGCGAGCGGATCACCGGCGTCGACGTCGAGGAGACCAGCCGGAGGGTGGAGATCACGCTGCACGTCGACCGCGGCACCGGCTGCGGGGACGTGGCCACGCCCACCGCCAGCGAGGTCCGGCTCGACGACGACCTCGGCGCGCGTGAGGTGCTCGACGGGGCCTGCATCGACCGGGCCTTCCCGACCAGCCTGTGCGAGCGCGGGCCCCAGCAGACCATCAAGCGCTGACCCCGTTCGGGGAGGGCGTGCGCGCGTGTGTGCCCCACCTGCGAGAATCTGCGGGTGACCAGTGCTGTTGTCCCGTCCTCGTGTGACGTGCTCGTCGTGGGGGCGGGGCCGGCGGGTTCGGCGGCTGCTGCGTGGGCGGCGAAGGCCGGGCTGGACGTGCTGCTGGTCGACGCGGCGGTGTTCCCGCGGGACAAGACGTGCGGGGACGGGCTGACGCCGCGGGCGGTCGGGGAGCTGCAGCGGCTGGGCCTGGAGGACTGGCTGCGGGCGCACACCGTCAACCAGGGGCTGCGCGCGCACGGGTTCGGGCAGACGCTGCTGCTGCCGTGGCCCGGCGGCTCGCTGCCGGACTGGGGGTCCGCGGTGGCCCGCACCGAGCTCGACGACCACCTGCGCACGACCGCGATCAAGGCGGGCGCGCAGGCGATCGACGGCGCGCGGGCGGTCGACGTACGCCTCGAGGGCGGGCGGGTCGCGAGCGTGACCTTCGAGCGTGCCGGTGCCGGCGGCACCGCCCACGTCGAGGTGGAGTGCCGGCGGCTGGTCGTGGCCGACGGGGTGCGGTCGCCGCTGGGGAAGATGCTCGGGCGCGAGTGGCACCGCGAGACGGTCTACGGCGTGGCCGGCCGCTCCTACGTGGCCTCCGGGATGTCCGACGACCCGTGGATCAGCTCCCACCTCGAGCTGCGCGGCGCGGACGGCGAGATCCTCTCCGGCTACGGCTGGATCTTCCCGCTGGGGACGGGCGAGGTGAACCTCGGCGTCGGCACCCTCGCCACGGCCAGACGCCCGGCGAACGTCGCCATCAAGCCGCTGATGAAGTTCTACGCCGAGGAGCGCCGCGACGAGTTCGAGCTGTCCGGCGACCTGCGCGCCCCCACCTCCGCGCTGCTGCCGATGGGCGGCGCGGTCTCCCACGTCGCCGGCCCCAACTGGGCGCTGATCGGCGACGCCGCCGGGTGCGTGAACCCGCTCAACGGCGAGGGCATCGACTACGGTCTCGAGACCGGGCGGCTGGTGGCCGAGGTGATGGCCGAGCACGACGACCTGTCCGTGGTCTGGCCGGCGCTGCTGCGCGACCACTACGGCGAGGCGTTCTCGATCGCCCGGCGGCTGGCCGGCCTGGTCACGGTGCCGCGGCTGCTGCCGACGCTGGGGCCGGCCGGCATGCGCTCGGACCGGCTGATGACGCTGGCGCTGCGCTGGATGGGCAACCTGGTCACCGACGAGGACCGCGACCGGGCCGCCCGCGTGTGGCGCTGGGCGGGCCGCCGGTCGCTGGCCCGCGACGCCCGGCCGCCCTTCGCCTGATGTCGTCGTGGTACCGGCTCACCGTCTGGGTGGGGCGGCTGGCGCTGCGCGTCCTGGGCGTCACGACCCGCTGGACGGGGGAGCACCACCTGCCCGCCACGGGCCCGGTCCTGCTCGCCAGCGTGCACGTGTCCTACCCCGACTTCCTGTTCGTGGGGAAGGCCGCGCTGGCCCGCGGTCGGGCGGTGCGCTTCATGTGCCGCCACGACGTCTGGCAGGTCCCGGGGGTGCGTCGGGCCATGGAGTCCATGCGCCACGTCCCTGTCGACCGCCGGGTGCCCGCGGCGGCGTACCTGCAGGCCCGCAGCCTGCTGGTCGCGGGTGAGGCCGTCTGCGTCTTCCCCGAGGCCGGCATCTCGCACTCCTTCACCGTGCGCTCGCTGATGAGGGGCGTCGCCGCGCTCGCACGGGAGACCGGCGTGCCCGTCGTCCCCGTGGTCGTGTGGGGCGGCCAGCGCCTGTTCACCGTCGGTCGCGACGGCCGCCGCGGGTCCTGGGACCTGCGGCGCGGCCGCACCGTCGACGTCCGCTTCGGTGCGCCCGTCCCGGTGCCGCCCGGCGCCGACCTGGTCGCCACCACCGAGGAGCTGGGGCACACGCTGACCGCGATGCTCGAGCAGGTGCAGCGGCTGCCCGTGCACCGACCGCGCGACGGGGAGCACGCACCGTGGTATCCCGCGCACCTCGGCGGGCACGCACCCGACCGGCGTACGGCCCTCGGCCTCGACGACGTGCCACGCTCGGCCGTGCGGCCCACCTGGGGGCCGCCCCTCGAGCCACTACCGTGAGCGGCATGGGGACGATTCCGAAGCGGCAGCGCGTCGGCGCCTACGCGGTGATCCTGCGCGACGACCGGATCCTGCTCAGCCGCCTGGCGCCGATGGTGACCAGCGAGGAGCTGTGGACGCTGCCGGGCGGGGGGCTCGACCACGGTGAGGACCCGCGGCACGCGGTGGTCCGCGAGATCCACGAGGAGACGGGCCTCGACGCCGAGGTGGGGGAGACCGCCCGCGTCTACTCGTCGCACCTGCCCACCGCCTGGCGCGAGGGCCGGCGCATCGACGCGCACGCGCTCCGGATCGTGTACGACGGCTGGGTGCCGGTCGACGCCCCCGAGCCGCGCGTCGTCGAGGTCGGTGGCTCCACCGCCGAGGCGGCGTGGATCCCGGTGCGCGACGTCCTCGACGGCAGCGTCCCGGTCGCGGCGGTCGTGCTCGAGGCGCTGCGCGACCACCGGCCGTTCCGCCGGCAGCGGGTCGCGGCTTACGCCCTGGTGGTCCGCGACGCCCCGGACGGGCAGTGCGTCCTGCTGACCCGGATCTCCCGGCGCGGGCACCACAGCGGGTCGTGGACGCTGCCCGGCGGCGGCCTCGACCACGGCGAGTCCCCCCGGGAGGCCGTGGAGCGCGAGGTGCTGGAGGAGTGCGGCGTCCCGTGCACGGTCGGCGCGCTGCTCGACGTCCACGACGTGCACTTCAGCGGCACCGCGCCCTCCGGCCGGCACGAGGACTTCCACGGCGTCCACCTGGTCTTCGAGGCCGAGCTGGCCGCCGCCGCCGAGCCGCGGGTGGTGGAGCTCGACGGCACGACCGACGAGGTCGCCTGGGTGCCGGTGGCCGACGTCGACTCCGGCACGGTCGAGGTGCTCGACGTCGTCCGGCACGCGCTCGCGGTACGGCGGGCCCGCCAGGACTGACCACACCTCGGCGGCCGTCCGGGACGGCTCCGGCGGCCCGTTATCTTGGGGCGGTGGATGCGCCTGATCTCGTTGCCGAGCTCCGAGCCCGCGGGATCTCCGACGTCGACGACTCGAGCCTGACCCGCGCCCTCTACTCCTCGGACGCCTCGCTCTACCGCGTCGTGCCGCAGGCGGTGGCGCGGCCCCGCCACGCCGAGGAGATCGCGGCGCTGCTCGACGCGTCCCGACAGCTCGGGGTCCCGCTCACGATGCGTGGTGCCGGCACCTCGATCGCCGGCAACGCGGTCGGGCCGGGCATCGTCGTCGACACCCTCAGGCACCTGGACAAGGTGGTCTCGATCGACCCCGAGGCGCGCACCGCCGTCGTGCAGCCGGGGGTCGTGCACGCCGACCTGCAGCGCGCGGCCGCACCGCACGGCCTGCGCTTCGGGCCCGACCCCTCGACCCACACGCGCTGCACCATCGGCGGGATGATCGGCAACAACGCCTGCGGGTCCCGCGCCCTCGGCTACGGCCGCACCGCCGACAACGTCACCGGGATGCGGGTCGCCTTCGGGACCGGCGAGCTGGTCTCGACGGGCTCGACCAGCGGGACGGGCCAGGCGGGCGCCGTCGCCTCGGCGCTCGGGTCCCTCGTGGACCAGCACCTCGCTCACATCCGCACGGATTTCGGACGGTTCACCCGCCAGGTCAGCGGCTACTCGCTCGAGCACCTGCTGCCGGAGAACGGTCGCCGGCTGGACCGGTTCCTGGTCGGCTCGGAGGGCACCCTCGGGCTGGTGACGGAGGCGACGGTCCGGCTGGTGCCGGAGGAGTCCGGCCGGCTGCTCGTGCTGCTGGGCTACCCGTCGATGGTCGAGGCCGCGGACGCCGTGCCCGCCCTGCTGGCGGCCGGCGACGGGCGGCTGATCGCCTGCGAGGGGCTCGACTCGCGGATCGTCGACCTGGTCCGGGCCCGGGGTGGCGGCGTGCCGGACCTGCCGCGGGGCGCGGGCTGGCTCTTCGTGGAGGTCGCCGGCGACGACGCGCCGGCACTGGCCACGCGGCTGGTGACCGGGTCGGGTGCGCTGGACAGCCGGCTGGTCTCCGACGGCGCCGAGTCGGCTGCCCTGTGGCGGATCCGTGAGGACGGCGCCGGCCTCGCCGCGCGCAGCCTGCGGACGCCGGCGTACTCCGGCTGGGAGGACGCGGCCGTCCCGCCGGAGCGCCTCGGCGCCTGGCTGCGCGACTTCGACGAGCTGCTGCGCGAGCACGACCTCGACGGCGTCCCGTACGGCCACTTCGGCGACGGTTGCGTGCACGTGCGCATCGACTTCCCCTTCCGGCCGGGCGACGACCGCGGTCCCAGGCTGTTCCGCGACTTCCTCACCGCGTGCGCGCTCAAGCTGCGCGACCACGGCGGCTCGCTGTCCGGCGAGCACGGCGACGGCAGGGCCCGCTCGGAGCTGCTGCCGCTGATGTACGACGTGGAGTCGTTGCGCCTCTTCGGCGCGGTCAAGGCCGTCTGCGACCCCGAGAACCTGCTGAACCCCGGCAACCTCGTCGACCCGGCCCCGCTGGACGCCGACCTGCGCGCGGTGCGGCCGCGCACGCCCGTCAGCTCCGCGCTGCGGTTCGTGCACGACGGCGGCTCGCTCGGCAACGCCGTGCACCGGTGCACGGGTGTCGGCAAGTGCGTGGCGCCGCGCACCAACGGCGTGATGTGCCCGTCGTACCTCGCCACCCGCGACGAGAGGGACTCCACGCGCGGCCGCTCGCGGGTGCTGCAGGAGGCGCTCGACGGCACCCTGGTGCACGGGCTCGCCGACCCCGCGGTCGACGCGGCGCTCGACCTCTGCCTGGCCTGCAAGGGCTGCGCCTCGGACTGCCCCACCGGTGTCGACATGGCGACCTACAAGGCCGAAGCGCTGCACCAGAAGTACGACGGGCCGGGCGCCACCGCCCGCCGGCCCCGCAGCCACTACCTGCTCGGCCGGCTGCCGAAGTGGGCGGCGCTGGCCGCCCCGGTCGCGCCGCTCGCGAACCGGATGACGAAGCTCGGGCCGGTCGCCCGGCTGGCCAAGGCGACCGCCGGCATCGACCAGCGCCGGTCGATCCCCTCCTTCGCCGCGACCACGCTGCGACGCTCGCAGAGGGGTCGTGCCCGTGAGGGTGCGCCCGGGCGCACCCCGGGGGACACGACTCCGGACGTGTGGATCTGGGCGGACTCGTTCACCGACCACTTCCTGCCCCAGACCGCGCACGCGGCGATCGAGGTCCTCGAGGCGGCCGGCCTGACGGTCCGGGTGATCGCGGACGACGCCTGCTGCGGGCTCACCTGGGTCACCACCGGCCAGCTGGACAAGGCGCGCGCCATCATGGGCCGCACCGTCGCCACGCTGGCGCCGTACGTCGCCTCGGGCGTGCCGGTGCTGGGCCTCGAGCCCTCCTGCCTGGCGACGCTGCGCAGCGACGCGGTCGAGCTGACCGACGACCCGCGGGCCGCGGAGGTGGCCGCCGGGGTGCTGACGCTCGCCGAGCTGCTGGAGCGGCTCGACTGGACCCCGCCCGACCTGCGCGGGGTCACCGTCGTGGCCCAGCCCCACTGCCACCACTCCTCGGTGCTCGGCTGGGCCGCCGACCAGCGGCTGCTGGAGTCCGCCGGCGCGACCGTCACCAAGGTGGCCGGCTGCTGCGGGCTGGCCGGCAACTTCGGCATGGAGCAGGGGCACTACGAGGTGTCGGTGGCGATCGCCGAGACCCACCTGCTGCCCGCCGTGCGCGCGCACGAGGGCGCCGTGGTGCTCGCCGACGGCATGTCCTGCCGGGTCCAGCTCGACGACCTCGCGGGCGTCCCGGCAATTCATCTGGCCGAGCTGCTGGCCCGTAACCTGTAGGCGTGAACCCCCGCCACCGTCGCCTCGTGATCCCGGTGGCCCTGGTGGCCCTCCTGCTGCTCGTCGTCATCGCCGCGGTGGTGCAGAAGTGAGCGAACCGCTGCTGCGGGCGCTGAGCCGGATGCGCGCCCACCTGCTCGACCCCGAGACCCTCGTCAAGGCGGTCGCCTCCGGCCGGCAGAAGGGCCAGCAGCCCCGCTGGAAGCGGGTCGAGATGCGCTACGTCGATCTCAAGGCCGGACGCCACCTGCAGGTCACGGCGTACGACGCCACCCAGGCGCACACCTCCAACCACAAGGAGGGGGCGGACGCCCGGGACGCGGTCGACGACCTGCTGGACATGCCGTTCGGCAATTGGCACGTCGACACCACCACCCAGAGCCACCAGCTGCGGGTCACCAAGAAGCTCGAAGCCGTCGTGCACACCACCGAGCGGGCCGAGGAGGTCGAGGTCGACCGCGGCCACGACCGCGACAAGACCCGCCTGCTGGCCGAGGACGACCCGCTGTTCCGGGTGCTCGGCCTCACCGACGCGCAGGGCCGGATGAAGCCCAGCCGGCAGGCGAAGTACCGCCAGGTCGAGGAGTTCCTGCGGCTGCTCGACGCCGCGATCACCGACGCCCTCGCCAAGGGCCACCTGCGCCGGCCGACCGCCGACGAGCCGCTGCGGATCGTCGACCTCGGCTGCGGCAACGCCTACCTGACCTTCGCCGCCCAGCGGTTCCTGACGACGGTGCGCGGCCTGCCGGTCGTCGTCACCGGGGTGGACGTCAAGGAGCAGTCCCGCCAGCACAACGGCGCGGTGGCCCGCGAGCTCGGGGTGGACGCCGAGTTCGTCGTCGGCAGCATCTCCGGCGCGGAGCTCGAGCAGGACCCCGAGGTGGTGCTGGCCCTGCACGCCTGCGACACCGCCACCGACGAGGCGCTGGCGCGCGCGGTCGGCTGGGGTGCCCAGCTGGTGCTGGCCGCGCCCTGCTGCCACCACGACATCGCCGCGCAGCTGCGCAAGGCGCCCACGCCCTCGCCGTACGCCCTGCTCACCCGGCACGGCATCCTGCGCGAGCGCTTCGCCGACACCCTCACCGACGCGCTGCGTGCCTCCCTGATGCGGCTCTCGGGCTACAGGGTCGACGTCGTGCAGTTCGTGGAGAGCCAGCACACCCCGCGCAACACCCTGCTGCGCGCCGTGCGCACGGGTGCGCCCGTCAAGGGCGGCGGCGTGCGCAAGGAGTACGACGAGCTGGTGGCCACGTGGGCGTTGCGGCCGCGGCTGGCCCAGCTGCTCGACGAGCAGCGCCCGGCGGCGCAGGTGGCGGAGGAGCGTGCCGGGGAGGCTGCCGGTGCGTGACCGGGTGCTGGCCGGACTGCTCGTGGTGCCGTTCGTGATGGGCGCCGCGGCGGCACCCGCGCGGCCCGGCGACGTGGCGTTCATCTTCACCGACCCGCAGATCGTGGAGTCCAGCGGCCTGGTCGCCCGCGACGGGCTGTTCGTCACCACCAACGACTCCGGCGACTCCGGGCGGGTGTTCACCGTCGACCCGGCCGACGGGGACACGGTCGGCGTGACCAGCTGGTCGCAGGACCCCACCGACGTCGAGGCGCTCGCGCCGGCCGGGCGGGGCGCCGTCTGGGTCGGCGACATCGGCGACAACACCATCGAGCGCGACAGCGTGCGGGTCGCCCGGGTCCCGGTCGGTCGCGGGGACCGCGCGGCCGACGTCCCGACCTACGACCTCACCTACCCCGACCGGCCGGTCAACGCCGAGACGCTGCTGTCGGACCCGACGACCGGCCGGCTGTACGTCGCCACGAAGAACGTCTTCGGCGGCACGCTGCTCGCCGCCCCCGCGAGGCTGCGGACCGACGGTCCCAACCGGTTGCGGCCGCTCGGGCCGGTGCTGCCGATCGCCACGGACGGGGCGTTCTTCCCGGACGGGCGGCACGTCATCCTCCGCGACTACTCCCAGGCCGTGGTCTACACCTTCCCCGGGCTGGAGGAGGTCGGCTCGTTCCGCCTGCCCGACCAGGACCAGGGCGAGGGGATCGCGGTCGACGAGTCCGGTGCGGTGTTCGTGTCGTCCGAGGGGCAGCGCGAGCCGGTGCTGGAGGTGCGGCTGCCCGCCGACGTACGCCGTGCCGTCGGCCCGGAGCGGCCGGCCGTCTCGCCGTCGGCGAGCCCGTCCGCGACGGGCTCCGCGGACCGGCGCGGGACCCCCGCCCCGGACCCGGTCGAGCGCCCGGCCTGGCCGTGGTTCCTCACCGGCTGGCTGGCGCTCGGTGGGCTGGTCCTGGTCGCGCGGTGGCTGGGCCGGCGTCCCTCCGGCCGCTGAGGTTTGCGCGGCCGCGCCGCTGGCTACCTTCTGCGCATGCCACGCCTGCGCCGCACCTCACCCGACCAGCCGGGATGGACCCGACGCCGCGCCGGCCGCGGCTTCGTCTACCTCGACGGTGACGGCAACCGGCTGCCCGAGGAGGACGCGCAGCGGGTCCGTGACCTGGTGATCCCGCCGGCCTGGGAGGACGTCTGGGTCTGCCCGTGGCCGAACGGCCACCTGCAGGCGGTCGGCACCGACGACGCCGGCCGACGGCAGTACCTCTACCACCCCGACTGGCGCGCCCGTCGGGACGCGGAGAAGTTCGACCGGATGCTCGAGTTCGGCCGGGCGCTGACGCGCGCCCGCGAGCTGGTGCTGACCGACCTCGGGCGCGAGGGCATGCCGCTGGAGCGGGCCTGCGCCGCTGCGGTCCGGCTGCTCGACCTCGGCTACTTCCGGATCGGCAACGACGTCTACGCCGACACCAACGGCAGCTTCGGCCTCACCACGCTCGAGCGACGGCACGTGCGGCGTCGCCAGGACCGGCTGGTCTTCACCTTCACCGGCAAGTCCGGCGTCGACCACCGCATCGAGATCGACGACGCGGTGGTGATCGAGGCGATCGACATCATGCGCCGCCGGCGCGGGCAGGACCTGCGGCTGCTGTCCTACAAGGAGGGGCGCTCCTGGCGGGCGATGCTGCCGGCGCTGGTCAACGAGTACGTCCGCGCCAGCACCGGGATCGAGGCCACCGCCAAGGACTTCCGCACCTGGCACGCCACCGTGCTGGCCGCGGCGGCGCTGGCCGAGACCGACGAGCACGGCGAGTCCCGGGCGTCGCGCAAGCGGGCGGTCTCCGGGGCGATGAAGGAGGTCTCGTCCTTCCTCGGCAACACCCCCACGTTGGCGCGGTCGTCGTACGTCGACCCGCGTGTCATCGAGGCCTACGAGGAGGGGCGCACCATCAACGGCACGACCCGGCGCGGCTACGACACCCCCGATGCCCGGCAGGCGGCGCTGGAGCGGGCGACCCTGCGGCTGCTCAAGGAGTCGTGACGCGGCTCAGCGCGCGGGCGTGAAGACCAGGTCTTGGCGCAGGTAGAGCTCGGCGAGACCCAGGCGCCGCATGTTGTGCTGCGAGGGGTTCGGGTTGCCGGGGGACTCGGGCCAGGTCTCGGTCGACACCCAGTGGCAGCCCCGCGCGGTGCCCTCGCGCAGCCGGGCCGCCATCAGCGCGGACTGCGCGCCGCGGCCGCGGAACGCGGGCAGGGTCGCGGCGCCGCTCAGGGTCGCCACCTCGCCGTGCACGAACAGGTTCGCCACCGCGGCCAGCTCGTCGCCGTCCCAGGCGCCGTAGGTGACCCAGTCGCCGTCGTACGCCGGCACCTCGGCGAACCACGCCTCCATCGCCGGGTCGGCAGGCATGCCGAAGCCGGTGCGGATCACCCGTCCGTACTCCGTGGCGTCCTCGGGCCCCAGCCGGTCGACCCGCAGGTCGGTCCGGTCCGGGCCGAGGTCGGGCAGCGGCCCGAAGTACTTCACGAAGGTGGCCCCCGGCGTGAGCCCGCGCTGCTCGAGCAGTTGCTGCCACCCCTCCGGCTGCGCGTGCGGGGCCACCTGGACGGCGAGGGACGGCGCCGCGCGCTCGGTCGCGAGCCCCAGGACCTCGTCGACGACCCCGGCGGTGAGCGGCTCGGTCAGGCCCAGCCCCACCGCCTTGTTCCAGTAGCCGCCGGTCGGGTCGTGGGTCATCAGCGTGAGGACCCCGCCGCCGATCCGGACGGCGTCCATCCCCAGCGCGCGCCTCGCCTCGGGAGAGGCGTCGTGGTTGAAGCGGTACATGAACTCCGCCTCGGCCTGCTCGGCGAGCACCCCCCACGCGGGGTCGAAGGTCGTGGGCACACCACCAGCATGCGGGTGGGAGACCCGTGCCGCCATGGCCCGGCCGGGCAGGATCGGGCGGTGCAGAATCGGGGCATGGAGATCACCGTCGTCCAGGGCGACATCACCCACCAGCAGGTCGATGCCGTCGTCAACGCCGCCAACCGGGCCATGCGTGGTGGGGGAGGCGTGGACGGTGCGATCCACGCCGCCGGCGGCCCGGCGATCCTCGAGGACTGCATCGCCCGCTTCCCGCACGGGCTCGCGACAGGGGACGCCGGCTGGACCACCGCCGGCGACCTGCCCGCCCGCTGGGTGATCCACGTCGTGGGCCCCGACCACCGGGCCGGCGAGACGGACCGTTCGCTGCTGACCTCGTGCTACGCCCGCGCGCTGGAGGTCGCCGACGAGATCGGTGCGGGCACGATCGCCTTCCCGCTGATCAGTGCCGGCATCTTCGGCTGGCCGAAGGAGGATGCGATCGCGGCTGCGCTGGAGACGCTGTCCGGGGCCGGGTCACGGGTCGGGGAGGCCCGGATGGTCGCGCGCGACCGGGCGACGTACGACGCGATCGTGGCGGCGCTCGGCGGCTGAGCCGCGGGCCGCTCAGCCCGGGTCCACCGACCCGGCGTAGCGACGCGCCAGGAGCCGCAGGTGCTCGACCAGCTCGGGCGGCTCGGTGACGTGGAAGTCCAGGCCGAGCATGCCGATGTAGACCGCGACGATCTCGTGGCTGTCTCCTCCGGTGACCAGGACGCTGCGGCCGTCGGGGAGCGGCTCGACGGTCCCGACCGCCGGGTTGATCCGGGCGACCACCTCCGCGGCGGGTGCGTCCACGACGATCCGCGCGTGCACCGCCCAGCCCGTGGCCGCCACCTCGCGCACCACGAACTCGGTGAGATCGCCCCCGGGCACGGGGGAGGGGGTGAAACGGGGTCCGCCCGGCGTGCGCAGCCGCAGCCAGTCGACCCGGTACGCCGCCCAAGCGCCGGTGTCGCGGTCCCGGCCGACGAGGTACCACCGGCGCTGCCAGCTGACCAGCCGGTACGGCTCGACGCTGCAGGGCTCGTCCCGGTAGTCGCAGCGCAGGCTCTGCCCGTCGCGGATCGCCGCGGCCAGCTCGGTGAGCACGGTTGCGGGGACCTCGGGGTCGGGCACGTTGCTGTCGGTGTTGACCGGGCCGGCGCTGGTGGCGTCGCGCAGGGCCCCGATCTGGCGTTGCAGGCGGTGGGGCAGCACGTGCTCCAGCTTGGCCAGCGCCCGCGCGCTCGTCTCCTCGACACCGGCGATGCCGGAGGCGGCCCGCAGCCCCACGGCCACCGCGACGGCCTCCTCGTCGTCGAGCAGCAGCGGGGGCAGCTTGGCGCCCACGCCGAGCCGGTAGCGCCCGCCCGGCCCGCGGACCGCGTCGACGGGGTAGCCGAGC
Organism: Nocardioides sp. GCM10023255; assembly: GCF_042653125.1. NCBI lineage: Bacteria > Bacillati > Actinomycetota > Actinomycetes > Propionibacteriales > Nocardioidaceae > Nocardioides > Nocardioides sp. GCM10023255. The sequence goes on along the minus strand of NZ_JBHSHU010000001.1, from coordinate 174,442 downwards.
TCGCGCAGCCGGGCCACGTCGTTGCGGACGGTCCGGTCGGTGACGTCGAGGCGCTCGGCGAGCTCGGACCCGGACCAGTCGACGCGCGACTGCAGCAGGCCGAGCAGGTCCAGCAGCCTGGCGGAGGTCTCGCGCACGGCGTGTTCCTTCGATTCTTTCCGGGAGCCCCGAGAATAGCGGAACGAAATGTTCCGGAATACGTCCTAGCGTCAGCTGCATGGACACCGACACCGCACCCGCCGCCACTTCTCCCGCCACCGACCTCGAGGCCTCCGGGGTCGTCACGCCGTTCCGCGTCGACGTCGACCAGCACGCCCTCGACGACCTGCAGGACCGCCTGGCCCGCACCCGTTTCGCCGCCCCGGCACCGGGCGACTCGTGGGACCACGGCACGCCCGAGGCCTACCTGCGCGAGATGGTCGACCACTGGCAGCACCGCTTCGACTGGCGCGCGCAGGAGGAGCGGTTGAACGCCGTCCCCCAGTTCCTGACCGAGATCGACGGCCAGACCATCCACTTCGCGCACGTGCGCTCCGCCGAGCCGTGCCCCCGCGCCCTCGTGCTGACGCACACCTACCCGGGCTCCTTCGTCGACTTCCTGGACATGGTGGGCCCGCTCACCGACCCGGTGGCCCACGGCGGCCGCGCCGAGGACGCCTTCCACGTGGTCATCCCCTCGATCCCCGGATTCGGGTTCAGTGCGCCGCTCGCCGAGGGCGGCTGGACCGTGGCCCGGGTCGCGCGGACCTGGGACGTGCTGATGCGGCGCCTGGGCTACGACTCCTACGGCGCCCACGGCAGCGACGCCGGCGCGATGGTCTCCCGCGAGCTGGCCGTGATGGACCCCGAGGGCTTCCTGGGCGCGCACGTGCTGCAGCTGTTCTCGTTCCCGTCCGGCGACCCGGACGAGCTCGCGTCCTTCGGTCCGAAGGAGTACGGGGCGCTGGAGTTCCTCGGCTGGTTCCAGCAGCGGGCGGGGTTCGCCGCGGCGAACGGGTCCCGGCCGCAGACCGTCGCCGCCGGGCTGGCCGACTCGCCGGTCGGACAGCTGGCGTGGAACGAGCTGTTCGAGAACTTCGGCAACGGCACCAGCCTGCTCACCCGCGACCAAGTGCTGACCCAGGTGTCGTTGTACTGGCTGACCAACACCGGCGGGTCCGCGGCGCGGCTCTACTGGGAGGAGAACCGGGCAGCGGCCGAGCCGGTCGTCAGCCACGGTCGCACCGGGGTGGCCGTCTTCGCCGACGACTTCCAGACGATCCGGCCGCTCGCCGAGCGCGACAACACCGCCATCGTGCACTGGAGCCAGCACCCCGAGGGTGGCCACTTCTCGGCGATGGAGGTCCCGGAGGTGGTCGCGGCCGACATCCGGGCCTTCTACGCCGGGCTCTGACGGGGCGGCGGGGCCCCGGGGACGATGTCTCCGGGGCCCCGCCCGCGTCGGATCAGGAGTGCGCGACCACGTGGTCGATGCAGGCGGTGAGCGCCTCCACGTCGGCCGGGTCGATCGCGGGGTACATCGCGATCCGCAGCTGGTTGCGGCCCAGCTTGCGGTAGGGCTCGGTGTCGACGATCCCGTTGGCGCGCAGCGTGGCGGCCACCGCGGCGGCGTCGATCGACTCGTCGAAGTCGATGGTGCCGATGACCAGCGAGCGGTGGTCCGGGTCGGCGACGTACGGCGTGGTGTACGACGTCTTCTCGGCCCAGCCGTAGAGCGCGTTCGACGACGCCGTGGTCCGCTCGACCATGCCCGCGAGCCCGCCCTGGGCGTTCATCCAGTCCAGCTGCTCGGCCATCAGGAACAACGTGGCGACCGCCGGGGTGTTGTAGGTCTGGTTCTTGCGCGAGTTGTCGATCGCGGTCGGCAGGTCGAAGAACGCGGGGACGTGCCGGCCGCTCGCAGCGATCTCGGCGGCGCGGTCCAGCGCGGCCGGCGACATGATCGCCAGCCACAGGCCGCCGTCGGAGGCGAAGCACTTCTGCGGCGCGAAGTAGTAGGTGTCGACCTCGGTCAGGTCCACCGGCAGCCCGCCCGCGCCCGAGGTCGCGTCGACGAGCACCAGCGACTCGGACGCCGTGGTCCCCTCCGGGCGGCGTACCGGCGCCATCACGGCCGTCGAGGTCTCGTTGTGGGCCCAGGCGTGGACGTCCACGCCCTCCTCGGCGACCGCAACCGGCCGCGACCCGGGGTCTGAGGCGATCACCGACGGGTCGGCCAGCCACGGTGCGTCCGCGGCGGCCTTGGCGAACTTCGAGGAGAACTCCCCGAAGGACAGGTGCTGGCTCTTCTCCCGGATCAGTCCGTAGGTCGCGATGTCCCAGAACGCCGTGGCGCCGCCGTTGCCGAGCACGATCTCGTGGCCCTCGGGCAGGTCGAAGAACGTCGCGAGGCCGTCGCGGACCCGGCCCACCAGGTTGCGCACCGGGGCCTGCCGGTGCGACGTGCCCATCAGCGTGGTCCCGGTCGCCGCGAGCGCGTCGAGGTGGCTGGTCTGGATCTTCGACGGCCCCGCTCCGAAGCGGCCGTCGGCCGGGAGCAGGTCAGCGGGGATCGTCGGCCTGGACGTCTGCGGGGCGTCGGTCATGAACAGCCTTCCGGGTGGGTAGGAGGTGACTCCTGACGACGCTGTCAGACCCTTATTGTGGCACCCGCAACGCGCCGTACCCTCGAGGAGTCCAGATGACCAGCAGCACGGGGAACCCCGGCTTCGCCGACCGGGCCCTGCTGGAGATCGTCCGCGTCGACTACGGGCAGCCGGACGCCATGCGCCTGATCGCCGAGGTCCAGGCCGAGTACGTCGCGCGGTACGGCGGCCCCGACGACACGCCGCTGGAGCACGCGATGTTCGAGCCACCGGCCGGCAGCTTCTTCGTCGGCTACACCGGGGGCGAGGCGGTCGCGACCGGTGCGTGGCGGCGCAGCTCCGTCGCGGCGTTCGGCACGACCGACACCGCCGAGGTCAAGCGGATGTACGTCGTGCCCCGGCTGCGCGGTGCGGGGCTGGCGCGCCGGATGCTGGCGCACCTCGAGCAGGACGCGGCCGCGGCGGGTGCCCGGGCGCTGGTGCTGGAGACCGGGCTGCGCCAGCCGGAGGCGATCGCGCTCTACGAGTCGAGCGGCTACACGCCGGTCCCGGGGTTCGGCTACTACAAGGACGCGCCGCTCTCGCGCTGCTTCGGCAAGCTGCTGACGCCCTAGGTGCAGGGGCGGCGCCGGTAGCTGGGGTTCTCCCGGTCGATGCGCGAGCCGGTCTCGAGCACCGTGTTGCCGTGCCGGCGCCAGCCGTCGGTGGGCTCGCCCCGCGGGAACCAGACGCCGTAGTAGCCGACGCAGCCGAAGAGGTGCCGGCTGAACACGTTGTCGACGAACCGCACGTCCTCCACGCTGTGGCCGCCCCGGGGGTCGGCGTCGGACGGGCTGTAGTCGTGCGCGTAGACGGAGAAGCCACCGCCGGCGACCAGGTTGTGGCGCACCGTGATGTCGCGGCTGCTGCGCAGGCTGTCCCAGATGGCGATGGCGCTGTTGGCGGCGTTCTGGTCGTCGCTGGTCATCAGCCACGTGTTGTGCCTGATCAGCCCGTGGGACGCCCCCTCGGTCTGGTAGCCGTCGACGTGCCCGTTGGCGGTCCGGGTGGTGAAGTCGTGGAACCAGCTGCCGCTGATCTCGAAGTTGTCGCCGGTCGTTTGCGAGTAGCCGGTGTCGCTCCAGCTGAACACCCCGTCATTGGCGTGGCGGCAGTCGAGCCTCTTCACCACCACTCGGCGGCCCTGGTGCCAGATGCAGGCGTGCACCCCGCGCATGCCGTTGGTGGCGACGCGGCGGATCGTCGCGCTCGCGCCGTTCGCCACCGTGATCACACCGGAGCCGTTGGCCGCCTCACCCCGGCGCCCGGTCGTGCAGCGGACCGCGACGTCACGGATCGTCACGCCGCGGGCCCGGACGTCCAGGCAGCCGACGATCCTGCGGCAGCTGATCGTGGCGTCCCTCCGGGTCACGTGGATGACCGAGGAGGGGTCGCTGCCCCGCGGAGCCAGGGTGTCTCCCGGGCACCGGCTCGCGCGCGGGCCGGTGTTGCCCGGCCCGGGCCACCCGCACCTCTCGAGGTGCCCCCAGACGAAGGACCCGTTGTCGGAGCACCTGTCCGCTCGTGCGGCGGGTGCGTCGGTGCCGGCGGCGTGCACCCACGGGACCGGGTTGACGCCACCGGTGACGCTGAGGAGGGCGCCGAGCAGCACGAGGCGGGGGACGAGCGACAGAACGGTCTGGACTGCTGGGTGCTGCACGGGTCTCCTCGTGGTCCGTCGCCCCCCGGGACCCGCGGGAGTCTAGGCACCTGTCGCCCGCTCCCGCGTGGCGCATCCCCCATCGTGGGGATCAGCCGACCATTTCCTCCACGTCGTCGCGGTCCCGCCGCGAGGCGGCCAGGCTGGTGGCCACGGTGACCGCCAGGATGCCGACGACCACGCCCAGCGAGGCCAACGTCGGGATCTCCGGGACGGCCGGCCACTGCAGGTGTGCCCAGTGCAGGGCCAGCTTGGCGCCGATGAACGCCAGGATCGCGGCCAGCCCGTAGCCGAGGTGGACCAGCCGGCTCAGCGCGCTCTCGAGGACGAAGTAGAGCGCGCGCAGGCCGAGCAGGGCGAAGGCGTTGGTGGCGAAGACGAGGTAGGGGTCGCCGGTGATGCCGTAGACCGCGGGGACGGAGTCGATCGCGAACACGATGTCGGTGGCGAGCACGGCCAGCACCACCAGCGCGAAGGGGGTCAGCGCCCGACGCCCGGCCTGCCGGACGCTCAGCCGCGGGCCGTCGTACTCCTCGGTGACGGGGAAGAACCGGCGGGCCACCCGCACCACCCGCATCCGCGAGACGTCGACCTCGTGGCCGTGACCGCTCAGGGTGTCGCGGAGGATCTTGACGCCCGTGACCACCAGCACCAGGCCGAAGACGAGGAAGACCCAGTCGAAGGCGGCGAGGGCCGCCGCACCGAGCGCGATGAAGACGCCGCGCAGCGCGAGGGCGCCGACGATGCCGTAGAGCAGCACCCGCTGCTGCAGCGCCGCCGGCACCGCGAACGCCGCCAGCAGCAGCATGAAGACGAAGAGGTTGTCGACGCTGAGCGACTTCTCCACCAGGTAGCCGGTGAGGTACTCCACGCCCCGGTCGGTGCCGTGCTGCCACCACACCCAGCCGCCGAAGGCGAGGGGGAGGGCGACGTAGAAGGCCGACCAGCCCAGGGCCTCACGCAGCGTGACCTCGTGGGGCCGGCGGGTGAGCACGAAGTCCAGCGCCAGCAGCGCGAGGACGAGGCCGATGGTGACGGCCCAGAGCGTCGGGGTGGCGATCGTGTCGACGGTGCCGGGCGCGGTCGCAGCGAGCGGGGACATGGTTCTCCTCGGACGTGGATCGGTGTCCGAGGTCTTCCTCGACCGGCTGCTGCCGGCGACCTCCCGGGACGGCCGTGGGGCAGTCGTACTGACCGGGTGGTGCTTGGGTGAGGTACTCCCCTCGAGCCCCCAGTGTACTGACCCCTTTCAAGGGCTGGATCCGATGCGAGGTCAGCCCACGACCAGGTAGCGCTCGTCGTCGATCTCGCGACCCCAGTAGACCGGGTCGGGCAGCAGGGTCAGCGTGGCGTCCCGGCCGGCGGCCTCGAGCAGCGCGACCGTCTCGGCCGCGGCGAGCCCGCCGCCGTTGAACCAGCGACCCTCGACCAGGAGCAGCCGCCCGCCCGGCACCAGCAGGTCGACCCAGCGGCGCAGGGCACCGGCGGGGTCGGGCATCGCCCAGAGGACGTGGCGGCACAGGACGACGTCGTACGCACCCGGGTCGAGCGGCGGGGCGGAGGCGTCGGCCTCGGTGAACCGGACTCCGGTGTCGCCGTCGGCCTTCTCGATGGCCAGGCGCACCATCTCGGGGGAGATGTCGATGCCGTCGACGGTGTAGCCGTGCTCGGCCAGCAGCAGCGCCAGGGTGCCGGTCCCGCAGCCGAGGTCGGCGACCCGGGCCGGCGCCGGCGGCAGCGCGTCGAGCAGCAGGGCGCGCCAGGCCTCCCGGGTCCCCGGGTCGTGCAGACCGTGGTCGGGGGCCTCGTCGAACGTGGCGGCCTCGGCGTCCCAGAGGGTGCGGGTCTCGTGCAGGTGGTCCCGGGGTGTCATGCGCGGAGCATAGGCACGGGAGCCGCGGGGGTCACTCGCCTCAACGGGTGAGGTCCGCGGATCCGCATGACCCGTCGCCGGATCCGACCTACCCTCGTCGGGTGTCTCGGATCCGGATCCTTCCCGCCCTCGTCCTCCTCGTCGTCCTCGCGCTGCTCGCGCCGCCGGCCTCGGCGGCCATCGAGGACTACCCCGACTACCAGCCCCAGACCCGGTGCGCGCCGCACGCGAAGCCCGGCACGACGTACCTCGGGCGGCACGTGGTGAAGCGGTTCGGCGGCGGCTTCGGGCCCATCGCCCGCCCCTGCGGCAGCGGCGGCACCTCCGAGCACAAGGAGGGGCGGGCGTTCGACTGGGTGCTCGACGCGACGAGGAAGAAGGACCGGTCGCGGGCCCGGGCGTTCATGGACTGGGTGTTCGCGACCGACCGGCGCGGCAACACCGACGCCCGCGCCCGCCGGATGGGGATCATGTACGTCATCTGGAACGACCACATGTACTCCGCGTGGGACCGCTACGAGCGCGAGCCCTACCTCAGCTCGAGCTGCAGGACCCGCAAGAGGTGCAGCAAGACGCTGCGGCACCGCGACCACCTGCACATCTCGCTGACCCGCAAGGGCGGCAAGGGACGCACGAGCTGGTACGACGGACGGCTGCCCGCTCAGGACTGAGCCGGTCGTTGCGCAGCAGGGGGAGGGTCAGGCCGACCACTCCGCGTGCCAGCCCTCGACCTCGTCGGCCTTGCGGGCCGCCGGACCCGTGTAGACCGCGGAGGGACGGATCAGGCGCCCGGTGCGCTTCTGCTCGAGGATGTGAGCCGACCAGCCGCCGGTGCGCGCGCAGGTGAACATCGAGGTGAACATGTTCGCCGGCACCTCGGCGAAGTCGAGCACGATGGCGGCCCAGAACTCCACGTTGGTCTCGAGGACCCGGTCCGGGCGGCGCTCGCGGAGCTCGGCCAGCGCGGCCTTCTCCAGCGCCTCGGCGACCTCGTAGCGCGGGGCGTCGAGCTCGCGCGCCGTACGCCGCAGCACCCGGGCGCGCGGGTCCTCGGCGCGGTAGACACGGTGGCCGAAGCCCATCAGCCGCTCGCCCGAGTCGAGCAGGCCCTTGACGTAGCCGCGCGCGTCGCCGGACTTCTCGACCTCCTCGATCATGCCGAGCACGCGCGAGGGGGCACCGCCGTGCAGCGGGCCGCTCATCGCGCCGATCGCGCCGGAGAACGCCGCAGCCACGTCCGCGCCGGTGCTGGTGATCACGCGCGCGGTGAAGGTGGAGGCGTTCATGCCGTGCTCGGCCGCGCTGCTCCAGTAGGCGTCGATGGCCTTGACGTGCTTGGGGTCGGCCTCGCCCTTCCAGCGGATCAGGAACTTCTCGGCCAGGGTCTTGCCCTGGTCGACCTCGGCCTGGGGGACCACCGGCATGTTGAGCCCGCGCGCGGACTGCGCGGCGTACGACAGCACCATCACGGCGACCCGGCCGAGGTCGGCGCGGGCCTGCTCGTCGGAGATGTCGTAGGTCTGGCCGAAGCCGAAGGCGGGCGCGAGCATGGCGACCGCGGCCTGCACGTCGACGCGCACGTCGCCGGTGTGCACCGGGAGGTTGTACGGCTCGGCGGGCGCGAGGCCCGGGGTGTAAGAGCCGTCGATCAGCAGGCCCCAGACGTTCTCGAACGGGACCCGGCCGACGATGTCCTCGATGTCGACGCCGCGGTAGCGCAGCGCGGAGCCTTCCTTGTCGGGCTCGGCGATCTCGGTCTCGAACGCAACGACACCTTCGAGTCCGTGGTGTACCTCGGTCATGCGCTCGCGACTCCTCTGCTCGGTGTGCGCCCGTGGTCGGACGCGCCGGTCGCATTCTGCACCCGTGCCGGGATCGGCGCACCTGTGAGGTCCATCCTTCTAAGGTCGTGGCCATGGAGCGTGAGAACCCGACCGACGCGATCGACCTGGCCGCCCTGCGTGAGGAGTACTCCCGCGCCGGGCTCGAGGAGTCGGACCTGGACCCCGACCCGTTCGCGATGTTCGACCGCTGGATGCGCGAGGCGGTGGAGGCCGAGCTGTACGACGCCAACGCCATGGTCGTGGCCACCGTCGGCCCGGACTTCCAGCCCTCGGCGCGGATGGTGCTGCTCAAGGGGGTCGACGAGCGCGGCTTCGTGTTCTTCACCAACACCGGGTCGCGCAAGGGTCAGGAGCTCGCCGGCAACCCGCGCTGCGCGCTGCTGTTCCCCTGGCACCCGCTCGAGCGGCAGGTGCGCGTCGACGGCGTCGCCGTTCCCCTGGACCGGTCGGCGGTGGAGGAGTACTTCGCCCAACGGCCGCGCAAGTCCCGCCTCGGGGCGTGGGCCTCGCACCAGTCGCGTCCCGTCACCGGCCGCGACGAGCTGAGCCTGGCGTACGCCGAGGCCGACGCGCGGTTCCCCGACGAGGTGCCGGTGCCCGAGGAGTGGGGTGGCTACCGGGTGCACGCCGAGGCGATCGAGTTCTGGCAGGGCCGGCCCGGGCGGATGCACGACCGGCTGGTCTACCGGCGCTCCGGTGCCGGGTGGGCGACCGAGCGGCTGGCGCCGTGAGGTGGATGAGTCACGGGTCCACCGGCGATTCGACACCCGCAAATCACTTGTGAGTGAGCACTCACTCACTTAATCTGGCGGGGTGACCCCTCGTGCCGCCGCCATGACCCCCGACGCTCGCCGGGCACAGCTGGTCGACGTGACGCTCCAGCTGCTCCGCGTGCACGGCCGGGCGGTGACCACGCGGCAGATCGCCGAGTCGGCCGGGATCGCCGAGGGCACGATCTTCCGGGTCGTCGACTCCAAGGAGGAGCTCGTCGACGCCGCGATCGAGCAGGCCTTCGCTCCCGGGGACGTCGTCGCCCGGATCCAGGAGATCGACGCCGCCCAGCCGTTGCGGGACCGGCTGCTCGTCCTCGTCTCGATCCTGCAGCAGCGCCTCCGGGCGACCTTCGACCTGTTGCAGAAGGTCGGCCTGGTCGGACCGCCGCAGCACCTGCACGACTCCGCCGCCGCCGACGAGTGGCGGGCCCGGCTCAGCGAGCTGCTGGCCGGCGTGGTCGGCGACGACGCCGACCGGCTCGCGGTCCCGGTGGGGGAGTTCGTGCACGTGCTGCGCCTGCTCACCTTCGCGGGCAGCCACGACCACATCGCCGACGGGCACCTGCTCGCCCCCGACCAGATCGTCGACACCGTCCTGCACGGACTGCTGAAGAGGGATGCCTGATGCTGCTCCGACTCCTGCGTGAGCGACTCGCGCCGTACCGGACCTGGCTGGCCGCGGTCGTCGTCCTCCAGTTCGTCGGGGTGGTGGCGATGCTCTACCTGCCCAGCCTGAACGCCGACATCATCGACAACGGCGTGGCCCGCGGCGACACCGGCTACATCGTGCGCACCGGCGCCCTGATGCTGGTGGTCTCGCTCGCGCAGATCGTCTGCTCGGTGGGGGCCGTCTGGTTCGGCGCGCGCACGGCGATGGGCTTCGGCCGCGACGTCCGCGCGGCACTGTTCCACCGGGTCGGCACGTTCTCCCAGCGCGAGGTGCAGCACTTCGGCGCACCCTCGCTGATCACCCGCGGCACCAACGACGTGCAGCAGGTGCAGATGCTCGTGCTGATGGCCTGCACGATGGCGGTCTCCTCGCCGATCATGATGGTCGGTGGCGTCCTCATGGCGCTGCGCGAGGACGCCGGCCTCGGCTGGATCCTGGCCGTGGTGGTGCCGGCGCTGTTCCTGAGCGTCGGCCTCGTCGTCAGCCGGATGGTCCCGAGCTTCCGGCAGATGCAGGCCCGCATCGACGAGGTCAACCGGGTGCTGCGCGAGCAGATCACCGGCATCCGGGTGGTGCGGGCGTTCGTCCGCGAGCCCCACGAGACCGCTCGCTTCGCCACCGCCAACGGCGACCTCACCGAGGTGGCGGTCCGGGCCGGGCGCTGGATGGCCACCATGTTCCCGCTGGTGATGCTCGTCGTGAACGTCTCCAGCGTCGCCGTCATCTGGTTCGGCGGCCACCGCGTCGACAACGGGCAGATGCAGGTCGGCGCGCTGACGGCGTTCCTGTCCTACCTGATGCAGATCCTGATGTCGGTGATGATGGCGACCTTCATGCTGATGATGGTCCCGCGCTCGTCGGTCTGCGGCGACCGGATCACGGAGGTGCTCGACACCGAGACCTCGGTCGCGCCGCCCGCCGACCCGGTCACCCCCGACCCCGAGCGGCGCGGGTGGCTCGACCTCGACGGGGTCGTCTTCGCCTACCCGGGCGCGGAGTCGCCGGTGCTCGACGACGTCTGGTTCTCCGCCCGCCCCGGGCAGACGGTCGCGGTGATCGGCTCGACCGGCGCCGGCAAGTCCACGCTGGTCAACCTGGTCCCGCGGCTCTTCGACGCCACCGAGGGGACGGTCTCGGTCGCCGGCACCGACGTACGCCGCCTCGCACCCGACGACCTGTGGTCGCAGATCGGGCTGGTGCCCCAGAAGGCCTGGCTCTTCAGCGGCACCATCGCGAGCAACCTGCGCCACGGCAGGTCCGACGCCACCGACGACGAGCTGTGGGCGGCGCTCGAGGTCGCGCAGGCACGCGACTTCGTCGAGGCGCTGCCCGAGGGGCTCGACGCCCCGGTCGTCCAGGGCGGCACCAACTTCTCGGGCGGCCAGCGGCAGCGGCTCGCGATCGCGCGCGCGGTCGCGCGACGCCCCGGCATCTACCTCTTCGACGACTCGTTCTCGGCGCTGGACCTGGCCACGGACGCCCGGCTCCGGGCCGCGCTGCGGCCGGTCACCACCGACGCCACGGTCGTGATCGTCGCCCAGCGCGTCTCGACCATCATCGACGCCGACCTGATCCTCGTCCTCGAGGACGGCCGCGTCGTCGGGCGCGGCACCCACGAGCAGCTGCTCGAGGACTGCGCGACCTACCAGGAGATCGTCACCTCCCAGCTGAGCAGCGAGGACGCGGCATGACCGACACCGTGCAGCAGAAGCCCGCCAGCAAGGGCAAGGCGCTCGAGGCCACCGAGCGCATCGAGGCGCCGGTCGGCGGACCGGGCCGCGGCCCGATGGGCGGCGGCATGGTCGGCCAGAAGGCGATGAGCTTCGGGCCGTCCGCGCGCCGCCTGGCCGCCCGGATGCGCCCCGACCGCGGCAAGGCGATCCTGGTCGTCGTCCTCGGCGTCGCCAGCGTCGCGCTGATGTCGGTGGGGCCCCGGATCCTCGGCAAGGCCACCGACCTGGTCTTCTCCGGCCTCTTCAGCCGCAACCTGCCCGCCGGCGTCACCCAGGAGCAGGCCGTGCAGGGCCTGCGTGACCGTGGCGACAGCACGCTCGCCGACATGCTCGCCTCGATGGACCACGTCGTGCCGGGCCAGGGCGTCGACTTCGACGCCGTGCGCGACGTGCTGCTCGTCGTGCTGGCGGTGTACGCCGGCGCCGCGCTGCTCGGCTGGCTGCAGGGCTTCGTCCTCAACACGGTCGTGCAGAACACCGTCTACCGGATGCGTGAGGACGTCGAGGCGAAGATCAATCGGCTGCCGCTGGGCTACTTCGACCGCTCGCCGCGCGGTGAGCTGCTGAGCCGGGTCACCAACGACATCGACAACGTCAGCCAGACGCTGCAGCAGACGATGAGCCAGCTGATGACCTCGCTGCTGACGGTCGTCGGCGTGCTCACGATGATGGTGTGGATCTCGCCGCTGCTGGCGCTGATCGCACTGGTGTCCGTCCCCCTGTCGCTGTTGGTCACCCGGGCGATCATGAAGCGCTCGCAGGGACAGTTCGTGGCGCAGTGGCGGCGTACCGGACGTCTGAACGCCCACATCGAGGAGACCTTCTCGGGCCACGCGCTGGTCAAGGTCTTCGGGCGCCAGGAGGAGGTGGAGCGGACCTTCGCCGAGGAGAACGACGAGCTCTACCAGGTGAGCTTCGGGGCGCAGTTCGTGTCCGGCCTGATCATGCCGTCGATGATGTTCATCGGGAACCTCAACTACGTCGTGATCGCGGTCGTCGGCGGCCTCCGCGTGGCCAGCGGCTCGCTCTCGCTGGGCGAGGTGCAGGCCTTCATCCAGTACAGCCGCCAGTTCACGCAGCCGTTGACCACCGTGGCGTCGATGATGAACCTCCTGCAGTCCGGCGTCGCCTCGGCCGAGCGCGTCTTCGAGCTGCTCGACGCCGAGGAGGAGCCGGCCGACGCTCCCGACGGCGGAGTTCCCGCCAGCCGGCGCGGCGAGGTGGCCTTCGAGCACGTGGCGTTCCGGTACGACGACGACCAGCCGCTCATCGAGGACCTCTCGCTGGTGGCCCGGCCGGGGCAGACCGTGGCGATCGTGGGCCCCACCGGCGCCGGCAAGACCACGCTGGTCAACCTGGTCATGCGCTTCTACGACGTGGACTCCGGCCGGATCACGCTCGACGGGGTCGACATCACCAGCGTGCCCCGCGCGGCGCTGCGCAGCCAGATCGGCATGGTCCTGCAGGACACCTGGCTCTTCGAGGGCACGATCCGCGACAACATCGCCTACGGGCGTCCGGACGCCACCGAGGAGCAGGTCCTGGAGGCCGCGCGGGCCACGTTCGTGGACCGGTTCGTGCACTCGCTGCCCGACGGCTACGACACCGTCGTCGACGAGGAGGGCAGCAACCTGTCCGCCGGCGAGCGCCAGCTGGTCACCATCGCGCGCGCCTTCCTCACCGACCCGGCCCTGCTGATCCTCGACGAGGCCACCTCGTCGGTGGACACCCGCACCGAGCTGCTCCTGCAGCACGCGATGGCCGCGCTGCGCACCGACCGGACCAGCTTCGTGATCGCCCACCGGCTCAGCACCATCCGGGACGCCGACCTGATCCTGGTCATGGAGGACGGCGCGATCGTGGAGCAGGGCACCCACCACGAGCTGCTGGCGGCCGAGGGGGCCTACGCCCGGCTCTACCAGTCGCAGTTCGCGGCGGCGGTCGCCTGACTCGTGCGGTCCAGGGTGCGCCCCGGCGCACGCTGGACCGCACGACCCTAAATGCCTTGAAGGGCCGGCGGGGCCGTCCTACGGTGGTGGGACACGGGAAAGGAGGTGGTCCGAAGAATGAATTCTTTGAGGACGCGTGAGGTGGCTGCCCGCTAGCAGCAACCGTCAGCGAAGTACTGCTGGCGAATCCACAGCAGTCACCCGACCCGCAGACGATCCGGTCATCACGTCCACCGGAGCGGGCCTCTCGTCGAGGTCCACGTCTGCGGGTCGCTGCATTTCCGCCTCGCTGCTGCCTGTGGCGGTCGCCACGTTGGTTGCCTGCGTCAACCAAAAGGGAATATAGTTGCTTGTCGCAACCTTCTACTCCCTGTGAAACGAGCTTCCTTGTCCACCCAGGCAGTCCCTCCCACCGCCGAGCAGTCCGCCCAGATGTCGCACCGCGAGGTGCTGGAGGCGCTCAGCGGCCTCCTCCTCGCGATGTTCGTGGCGATGCTCTCGAGCACCATCGTGTCCAACGCGCTCCCGACGATCGTGTCCGACCTGCACGGCAGCCAGACGGGCTACACCTGGGTCGTCGTGGCGACGCTGCTGACGATGACGGCGACCACGCCCATCTGGGGCAAGCTGGCCGACCTGTTCAGCAAGAAGGTGCTCGTCCAGTCGGCGCTGGTGATCTTCTCGATCGGCTCGGTCATCGCCGGCTTCTCGACCTCGATGGGCATGCTGATCGGCGCCCGCGCCATCCAGGGCCTCGGCGTCGGTGGTCTCACCGCGCTGGTCCAGGTCGTCATCGCCTCGATGGTGACGCCGCGTGAGCGCGGCCGCTACTCCGGCTACATCGGCGCCGTCTTCGCGCTGGCCACCGTCTCCGGCCCGCTGGTGGGTGGCCTGCTCGTCGACACCGTCGGTTGGGAGTGGTGCTTCTTCGCCGGGCTCCCGGTCGCGGTCCTCGCGTTCGTGGTGCTCCAGAAGACCCTGCACCTGCCCGTGGTCAAGCGCGAGGTCCACATCGACTACCTCGGGGCCGTCCTGCTGGTCGGCGGCGTCTCGATCTTCCTGGTCTGGGTGTCCCTCGGCGGCCAGCAGTTCGGCTGGACCTCCGGCACCAGCTGGGCGCTGCTCGCCGCGGCGGTCGTCGTGATCGCGGCCGCGATCCTGGTCGAGGCGAGGTTCGCCGTCGAGCCGGTCGTGCCGCTGCGCCTGTTCAAGGACCGTACGACGTCGCTCGCGACCGTCGCCTCGGTGCTGATCGGGGTCGCGATGTTCGGCTCCACCGTCTACCTGAGCCTGTACTTCCAGCGGGCGCGCGGCATGACCCCGACCGACGCGGGCCTGATGTCGGTCTGCATGGTCGGCGGGCTGCTGGTCTCCAGCATCGTCTCCGGCCGGATCATCAGCTCGACCGGCGTGTGGAAGAAGTGGCTGGTCGGCGGCATGACCCTCGTGATCGTCGGGCTCGCGCTGCTGAGCACCATCGACGCCACCACCCCGCTGTGGCGGGTGGGCGCGTTCATGGCCGTCCTGGGCCTGGGCCTCGGCGCCACCATGCAGAACCTCGTGCTCGCGGTGCAGAACAACACCGCCCAGGCCGACATGGGCGCCGCCAGCTCGGTCGTCGCGTTCTTCCGGTCGCTGGGCGGCTCCATCGGCATCTCGGCGCTGGGTGCGGTCCTGGCCCACCAGGTGGCGGACGAGGTGAAGACCGGCGTCACCGCGCTGGCCCGGACCCGGCCCGAGCTCGTGCAGGGCTTCCAGGGTCACGACAACGGCGAGATCCCCGACGTCAGCACGCTGCCCGCTCCGCTGCGTGCGATCTTCGAGGGGGCGTTCGGTGACGCGACCGGCCACATCTTCCTGGTCGCCGTGCCCTTCGCCGTGGCGGCGTTCGTCTGCGTGCTGTTCATCAAGGAGGTGCCGCTGCGCACCACCATCGACCGGCAGGACGAGGTCGTCACCGGACCGTCCGAGGCCACCGGCACGGAGGTGGGCGCGCGATGACCACCTCCACGGCCACGCGTCGTACGGACTCCCTGCGGCTGCTCGAGCAGGAGGTCGGCGTCATGATCCGCCGGATCCGCCGGGTCCTGTGGGAGCGCGCCCGGGGAGTGCACCCCGACCTGCAGCCGTCGGGGTACCTCATGCTCGCCTATCTCGCCGACCACGGTGCGACGCGAGGCTCGGGCGTCGCCGAGGCGCTGGCCATCGACAAGGGGGCGGTCAGCCGCCAGCTCCACCACCTCGTGGAGCTCGGCCTCGCCGACCGCACGCCCGATCCCGACGACGGCCGCGCCACGCTGGTCTCGGCCAGCGCCGATGCCGTTGAGCGGATCACCTCGGTGACCGAGGAGCGGCGACGCTGGCTCGATGAGCGCCTGGGCGACTGGACCGACGCCGAGCTGAGCGACTTCGCGACGGTCCTGGGCCGCTACAACGCGGCGCTCGACGAGCGCGCCTGACGCCATCCGTAGACGACGAAGCGCCTGCCCCCCGCGGGGGCAGGCGCTTCGTGCATCCCAGGAGGAGGTCGGGTCAGCGCAGCCAGACGGCCGTGTCGGCCGGCAGTCGCCCGCCCTCGACGTGGCCGCTCGCGAGCAGCACGTCACCCTCGGGGAGATCGACCGGGGTGGAGCCGCAGTTGAGCACGGCCGTCACCGGACCGCGGCGGAACGCCAGCACGTCGGCGCCGAGGTCGAGCAGCTCCACGTCGTCGCCCGCCGTGGTCGCGAACGTACGCCGCACGGCCAGCGCCGCGCGGTAGAACGACAGCGTCGACTCCGGGTCGGCCTCCTGGGCCTCGAACGTGCGCTCGGACCACGCGGCCGGCTGGGGGATCCAGGGGTGGCCCTGGCCCGGCCCGAAGGCGAACGGCGGCTCCTGGTCGCCCCACGGGATCGGCACCCGGCAGCCGTCGCGGCCGGGCTCGCCGGTGCGGAACCAGGACGGGTCCTGCCGGTGGTCGGGGTGCACGTCGACCTGCTCGAGGCCGAGCTCCTCGCCCTGGTAGAGGTATGACGAGCCGGGCAGCGCGAGCATCGCCAGGGTGGCCGCGCGGGCCCGGGCCAGGCCCTGGGCGCCGCCGCCGTAGCGCGTGACGTGGCGGATGACGTCGTGGTTGCTGAGCACCCAGGTGGGGGTCGCGCCGACGGGGCGCAGCGCGTCGAGGGTGCCGGTGATGACGTCGGCGAACTCCTCGGCCGACCACTCCGCGAGCAGCCAGGAGAAGTTGAAGGACTGGTTCATCTCGTCGGGCCGCACGAAGCGGGCCATCGACTCGGGGGTCTGGGTCCAGGCCTCGGCGACGTCCATCCGGTCGCCGTCGTACTTGTCGAGGATCTCGCGCCAGCGACGGTAGACCTCGTGCACCTCGGGCTGGTCCCACATCGGCTCGTCGCGCATCCGGCGCTCGACCATGCTGCCCTCGACGTGGGTGTCGTGGGCGTCCTCGTCGGCGTGCACGACCTGGTCGCGGAGGCTCTCCTCCTTGAACAGGCCGTGCGCCACGTCCACGCGGAAGCCGTCGACGCCGCGGTCGAGCCAGAACTTCAGGACGTCCTCGAACATGTCGCCCACCTCGGGGTGGCGCCAGTTCAGGTCGGGCTGGGTGCTGTCGAAGAGGTGGAGGTACCACTCGCCGTCCTCCACGCGGGTCCACGCCGGGCCGCCGAAGACCGACTCCCAGTTGTTCGGGGGCTGCGAGCCGTCCTCGCCGCGGCCGGCGCGGAAGAGGTAGCGCTCGCGCTCGGGGCTGCCGGGGCCGGCCGCGAGGGCGGCCTGGAACCAGGCGTGCGCGTCGGAGGTGTGGTTGGGGACCAGGTCGACGATCACCCGCAGGCCGAGCTCGTGGGCCCGGTCGAGGAGTGCGTCGGCGTCCGCGAGGGTGCCGAACAGCGGGTCGACGTCGCAGTAGTCGGCCACGTCGTACCCGTGGTCCTTCTGCGGCGAGGTGTAGAACGGCGTGATCCACAGGGCGTCCACCCCGAGGTCGCGCAGGTACGGCAGCCGCGCCGTGATCCCCGGCAGGTCGCCGATGCCGTCACCGTTCCCGTCAGCGAAGCTGCGGACGTAGACCTGGTAGATGGAGGCGTGCCGCCACCACTCGATTTGATCGTTCCAACCCATGCGCTCAAGTCTTCCGAGAGCGCGGGTGACTAGTCAATTCGCGTAGCGGGTGGGAGACGTCATACGGACGGGTCGCGCGGGCAGCCGGCTCGTCCGACGTCCCGCGGGGACGTGGTCAGGCGAATGCGGCCGGGTCCACGGCCACCCACACGTGCTCCGCGCAGGCGACGACGCGACCGTCCGCGTCGTACAGCGTGGAGGCGGTGAAGGTCTTGCGCCCCTCCTGGCCGCGCGCGAGCCCGACGACCACGTGCTGCTCGCCGATCACCGGCAGCGCGTCGACCCGGGCGGTCATCCCGGCCAGCACCATCAGCCGCTCGGTCAGGTCGCCGGCCCAGCCGCCCACACAGTCCAGCGCGGCCCACGTGGTGGCCAGCGAGGCCCGCGGGTGCTCGTCGACATAGGAGTGGAAGTCCTCGCCCACGCTCGGGTGCGGCGTCCACGGCGCCGCGATCCGGGTCGCCCCGTCCTGGTCCTCGACCCGGCCCGGGAAGATCCGCAGCCCGTCGCCCTCGGCGCGGCCGGTCCCGCAGGAGAAGCAGGTGGGGAAGGGGTGCGAGGTCAGGCCGGGGTACGTCGCGGAGGCGGCGCGCGCCGCCGCGGCCGGGACCGGCTCGACCGTCACCAGCGGGTCGTCCACGACGGTCGCGCGGGCGATGACCGCGCCCCCGAGGGTGGCGACCGTCGAGCCGTCGTCCTCGGCCACGGTCATCGGGGTGTCCAGCGGTGGCGGCTGGCGCAGCGCCACCCGGATCGTCGGCCACGAGCGGGCCCGGTCCTCGGGGCAGTCGTGGGGGATGAGCGCCGCCAGGGCCCCCGCCGTCCAGCCCCCGTTGCCCGAGGACGCCGGCCCGCAGAAGCGGTGCGGCACCAGCAGGTCGGCCGACGTGGTCGCCGAGGTCGTCATCGTCGGATCTTCTCCCAGCGGTCCAGCGCCTCCTGGCGCTCCTCCTTGTGGTCGACGAGGGGCTCCGGGTAGCCGACGGCCCGCCGGGTCTCCTCGTCGGGCTCGTGCGGGTCGTCGACGTCGGCGAGCTCCTCGACCCACTGCCGGACGTAGGCCCCGTCCGGGTCGAACTTGCGGCCCTGGCTGGTGGGGTTGAAGACCCGGAAGTACGGCGCCGCGTCGGTGCCGCACCCGGCCGTCCACTGCCAGCCGTGCTGGTTGGAGGCGAGGTCACCGTCGACGAGCCAGTGCATGAAGTGGCGGGCGCCGTGCTGCCACTCGAGGTGCAGGTCCTTGACCAGGAAGCTGGCCACGATCATCCGCACCCGGTTGTGCATCCAGCCGGTGGCCCGGAGCTGGCGCATCCCGGCGTCCACGACGGGGAAGCCGGTGCGGCCCTCGCGCCACGCCTCCAGCTGCGTGCCGGGGCGGTCGTAGGGCATCTTCGCGAACTCCTCGCGGAGGTACTCCCGCGCGGTCTCGGGGCGGTGGAACAGCACGTCGGCGTAGAACTCCCGCCAGGCGAGCTCCTTGCGGTAGGTCACCGCGCCCTTCGAGCGGAAGCGCGCGAGGTCGGCCAGCATCGTGCGCGGGTGGATCTCGCCCCACTTCAGGTGCACCGACATCCGGGACGTGCCCTCGGTGCCGGGCTTGTCGCGGTCGTCGGCGTACTCGTTGACCCGCTCGTCGAGGAAGTCGCGCCAGCGCCGGGCGGCGGCCTGCTCGCCGGCCTCGGGCAGCGCGAGCCCGGCGGGCAGCTCCGGGTCGGGGATGTCGGTGGTGTCCTCGAGCGACAGCCAGGTCACCCCGGTCGGGGCGTCGATCGGGCCGCGCCAGCCGTGCTCGGACCAGGCCTTGGAGAACGGCGTGTAGACCTTGTACGGGTCGCCCGAGCCGTTGGTCACGCGGCCCGGCGCCACGGCGTACGCCGAGCCGGTGCGGACGAGCTCGATGTCGTGCTCGGCGAGCGCCTCCTCCACGTCCTGGTCGCGCTGCCGGCCGTAGGGTCCGAAGTCGGCGGCGACGTGCACGCGACCGGCCCCGACCTCGCGGGCGGCCAGCACCACCCGGCGGACCGGGTCGCCGCGCACGACCGACAGGGAGGCGTGGCGCTGGCGCAGCGAGGCGTCGAGCGCACGCAGGGAGGCGCCGAGGTAGGCGCGCCGGCTGGGGCCGGCCGGGCCCCACAGGGCCGGGTCGAGCACGAACAGCGGGAGCACGTCACCGTCGGCGGCCGCTTCCACGAGAGCAGGGTTGTCCGCCAGGCGGAGGTCGCGGCGGAACCACATCACGGCGTTGGTCGAGGTGGCCATCGGGCACCACTGTGCCACGGGTGTGGCGACGGGCGACCGGGACGCGTGCGCCATGCGTCAGAATGGGTCGGTGAGCGACCTGATCGACACCACCGAGATGTACCTCCGGACCATCTACGAGCTGTCCGAGGAGGGCATCGTCCCCCTGCGCGCACGGATCGCCGAGCGGCTGCACCAGAGCGGGCCGACGGTCTCCCAGACCGTGGCCCGGATGGAGCGCGACGGGCTGCTCACCGTGCAGGGCGACCGGCACCTGGAGCTCACCGACGAGGGCATGCGCCTGGCCACCCGGGTGATGCGCAAGCACCGGCTCGCCGAGCGGCTGCTGACCGACGTGATCGGCCTGGACTGGGAGCTGGTCCACGAGGAGGCGTGCCGCTGGGAGCACGTCATGTCGGAGACCGTGGAGCGCCGGCTGGTCGAGCTGCTCGACCACCCGACCGAGTCGCCCTACGGCAACCCGATCCCGGGCCTCGACGAGCTCGGCGAGGTGGTGTCCGGCGAGGAGTTCATGGAGGGCGTGGAGCCGCTGTCGAAGGCGGCGTCCGCCGACGAGGCGCGGGTGATCGTGCGCCGCATCTCCGAGGAGATGCAGAAGGACGAGACCCTGATGAGCGCGCTGCGCCGGGTCGGCGCGCTGCCGGACAAGACGATCACCGTGGTGACGACCGGCGAGGGCGTGCTGGTCGGGTCGGGCGGCGAGACCGCCGAGGTGGTGCCCGAGGCGGCGGACCACATCTTCGTGCGCCGGCTCTGATCCGGGGCGCTCGTCCCACCCTCGAACGGCGCGGTCTGGACGGTCGGGGCGTGTGGGGATTCCTTCCCGAGTCGTGGGTCTCCCGTGGAGCCGGACCTGTCCGGTCAGGCCGGTTCGACCAAGCGGGTCAGGCCAGCCGT
Source organism: Nocardioides sp. GCM10023255 (assembly GCF_042653125.1). Lineage (NCBI taxonomy): Bacteria > Bacillati > Actinomycetota > Actinomycetes > Propionibacteriales > Nocardioidaceae > Nocardioides > Nocardioides sp. GCM10023255. Next base: position 154,038 of record NZ_JBHSHU010000001.1, on the reverse strand, counting down.
GTCAGGAAGGCGCTGCACCCGACCTCCAGCTTGCACGTCGCGAGCTCGTCGCCGCGGGTCGTGCCCCGGTTCACGATGACCACCGGGGTGCCGTTGCGGGCCGCCCGGCGCACGAAGCGGAGCCCGCTCATCACGGTGAGGGACGACCCGGCCACCAGCAGGGCGCCGTCGTCGTCGACGAGCGCGTCGACCGCGGCGTAGCAGCGCTCGACGCGTGGGGGCGGGACGTTCTCGCCGAAGAAGACGACGTGCGGCTTGAGGACCCCGCCGCACGCCTCGCACCCCGGCACCACGAAGTCGCGGGTCTCGTCGAGCTCGACGTCACCGTCGGGGCGCACGGCGGCCCCGGCGTGCCGCTCGGCGAAGCCGGGGTTGAGCTCGGTGAGCCGCTCGTGCAGCGCCGCGCGCGCCGACGTGGTCCGGCAGTCGAGGCAGACCACCTCGGCGATCCGGCCGTGCAGCGCCACCAGCCGGCGGGACCCGGCCCGCTCGTGCAGCCCGTCGACGTTCTGGGTGATCAGCAGCGTGGGGTCGAGGCGGGCGAGCGCGTGGTGCCCGTCGTTGGGGTCGGCGCCGCGCATCCGGCCCCACCCGAGGTGGCTGCGCGCCCAGTAGCGCTGCCGGGCCTCCGGACCGGACACGAACTCCTGGTAGGTCATCGGCGTCCGCGAGGGCGACCCCGGACCCCGGTAGTCGGGGATGCCCGAGTCGGTCGAGAGGCCCGCGCCGGTGAGCACCACCAGCGGTCGGTCGCGCAGCAGCGCCAGCGCCGCGGCGTACCCGTCGTCGTGGGTCGCCGGCGCAGCCGGCGCGGCGTCCTGCAGGCTCATCGGGCGTAGCGCAGCTCGGCCCGGGCGCGCGCCTTCGCGGCCTCGACCTCCCGGTCCTTCGGCGGCGCGCTGGTGACCAGGTCCTCGAGCAGGTGCTGGGTGACGTGGGCGATCTCCTGCACGGCGCGGTCGAACGCCGCCTGGTTGGCCTGCGACGGTCGCGTCGTGCCGCTGACCTTGCGGACGTACTGCAGCGCGGCCGCGGTGACCTCGTCGCTGGTCGCGGGCGGCTCGAAGTTGTGGAGCGGGCGGATGTTGCGGCACATGCGTTTCAGGGTACGTCGCCCCGGCGTGTCTGTACGGGCGACCGTTAGCCTCGGGGCATGGGCGAGGCACGCAACGCAGACCGTGAGTTCGACATCGTGCTCTTCGGGGCGACCGGGTTCACCGGCCGGCTCACCGCGGAGTACCTCGCCCGGCACGCGCCGGCCGGCCTGCGCTGGGCCCTGGCCGGGCGCAGCCCGCAGAAGCTGGAGAAGGTGCGCGACCAGCTGGGCGACGTCGACCCCGAGCTCAAGCGGCTCGAGCTGCTGCACGCCGACGTCACCGACGCGGCGTCGCTGGCGGACGTGGCCGGCCGGGCCCGGGTGGTCATCACCACCGTCGGTCCCTACCTGACGTACGGCGAGCCGCTGGTGGCCGCGTGCGCCGAGGCCGGCACCGACTACGTGGACCTGACCGGCGAGCCCGAGTTCGTCGACCGGATGTACCTCGCCCACCACGCGACCGCCGAGCACACCGGCGCGCGGATCGTGCACGCGTGTGGCTTCGACTCCATCCCGCACGACCTGGGGGCGATGTACACCGTGCAGCAGCTCGACGCCGCCGGGCCGGTGACGGTGCGCGGCGTGGTCCGCGCGGGCGGCATGTTCTCCGGCGGCACGTTCCACTCCGCCATGACGGCGATGTCCCGCGCCCGGCAGATGAAGGAGGCATCCTCCGCCCGCCGGCGCGTGGAGCCGCGCCCCGAGGGCCGCTCGTCCCGCGCGGTCGCGGGCAAGCCGCACCGCGACGGGTCGCTCGGCTACTGGCTGCTCCCGCTGCCCACCATCGACCCGGTGGTCGTGGCCCGCAGCGGTGCGGCGCTGGCGTCGTACGGACCGGAGTTCCGCTACTCCCACTACGCCGGCACGAAGACGCTGCGGTACGCCGCGGGCGGCACCGCCGGCGTCGGTTTCCTCGCCGCGGCCGCGCAGGTCCGGCCGGTGCGCAACCTGCTGCTCGGCCGGATCAAGCAGGGCGACGGGCCGGGCGAGAGCAAGCGCGAGAAGTCGTGGTTCACCGTGGACTTCGTGGGGGAGGGCGACGGCCGGACGATCCACACCCGGGTCTCCGGCGGCGACCCGGGCTACACCGAGACGGCGAAGATGCTGGCGGAGTCGGCGATGTGCCTGGCCTTCGACGACAACCCGACGACGGCCGGCCAGGTGACCACCGCCCAGGCGATGGGCGACAACCTGCTCGCGCGGCTGCAGGCCCAGGGCATCCGGTTCGAGGTCGTCACCTGAGCCGACCGGGCGTGTGAGGGACACGCCTCCCGGCGAAGGCGCCGGGAGCGGTCGACGATGGCTACGGTGCGCCCATGAGAACTCTCCTGATGGCTGTCGCCGCCGCCCCCGCGCTCCTGCTGCTGACGGCCTGCAGCCCCTCCGAGGTGGACATCGACGGGCTCGAGAAGGAGATCACGTCCGGGGTCGAGGACCAGACCGGTCAGGCGGTGAGCGTCGACTGCCCGGACAAGGTCGAGTGGAACACCGGCGGCACCTTCGAGTGCGACGTCGAGACGAAGGACGGGCAGCAGGTCAAGGCCGCGGTGACGATGAAGAACGACGACGGTGACGTCGCCTGGGAGATCAAGTGAGCTGAGCCCGTCACCCGGTGGGGTTCGCGTCCCGCACGGTCGCGGGCATCTCCACCATGATCGCCATGTCGGGGTGGCTGTCCGGGTCGATCCAGACCCGGGCCGCGCCCAGCCGTCCCAGCGCCTCCTCGATCGCGGTCAGCAGCTCGCTGGCGACCGTGGCCTTCATGGGTCCGTGCAGCGTGAGCAGTCGTCGGGGAGCGGTCACCGCGTCGTCCTCGAGGTCGTGGGGCCGGGCGCGCGGTGTCCCCTCCCGAGCGCGGTACGCCCTCTCAACGGTGCCGTCGCAGGAGGGTGACGGAGACGTCGCTCACGCCGTCGACCGGCGAGGGTGCCCCAGGCAGGAGTCGAACCTGCGACCTTTCGCTTAGGAGGCGGCTGCTCTATCCGCTGAGCTACTGGGGCGAGCCCTGTGCAGACTCGTGGTGGGAGCTGTCCAGTGGCGGTGGTCATTTTGTCAGCAGACGGGCGATGTGACGAATGCGGCCCCTGAGCCCTCCCGGGGAGATCGCCGCTCGGGGCCACCTGCTGCGGCTCGCCCGGACTCTCAAGTCGTGCTCGCAAGAGCCCGATGACATCAGTGGACGTCCGACCGGACAAGCGTCGGTCGTCTCGGTGTAACGACCGCGACGGCTGGCGACATGTATCAGCAGCGACGCGTCCTGTGTCGCACATCACCTCCCGGGAACCCTCCCCGGCCTGATCACTGTGAGGCCCCCATGCCAGTGCTCGGCACCACCGCGTTCAAGCTCGTCTCCGCCACCTCCGCCATGGCCGCTGCCGGCCTGCTCTCGCTCTCCGCGCCGTCCGCCGGCGCCGCCTCGCGTGACGCCGACGGCGACGGCATGCCCAACCGCTGGGAGATCGCGAACCACCTGGACCCGCACCGCGCCAACGCCAAGGGCAACCCCGACCACGACGGCCTGCGCAACATCGCGGAGTACCGCCACGGGACGCGTCCGAAGGACGAGGACTCCGACAACGACGGCGACGACGACGGCGACGAGGTCCACGACGGCCTGCACTCCACGGACCCGACCGACCCCGACACCGACGGCGACGGCACCGAGGACGGCGACGAGGACGCCGACCACGACCAGGTCGACAACGAGGACGAGGACGACGCCTACGAGAGCTGCACGGCCGACGACGACGACGCTGACGAGGACGGCCTCGCCGACGAGGACGAGAACGACTTCGGGACCCGGGTGCACGACTCGGACAGCGACGACGACGGGACCCCCGACGGCGACGACGACTCCGACGAGGACGGCCAGCACGACTCCGACGACGCCGACGAGCAGGACGACGCGGACGACGACGACCAGGGCCAGGACGACGACTGCCAGGGTGACCACGACCAGGGCGGCGACCACGACGGCGAGGACGACCTGCGCTGACGCGTGGCCGGAGCCGATCCACGGGGTCGGCTTCGGCCGCTCGCTATCTTCGAGCGCATGGACGACCCACGAAGTACGGACCGTTCACCGCTGACCACAGTCGGGGGTGAACGGGCCTGATGGACAGCCAGACCTTCCTCAACCTCGGCCTGGTCCTCGTCTTCGTCCTCGTGGGCGGCGTCTTCGCCGCCACCGAGATCGCACTCGTCTCGCTGCGCGACAGCCAGCTGGTGCGGCTGGAACGCCAGGGTGCCCGCGGGGCACGCGTGGCCGCCGTCGCGCGCGACCCCAACCGGTTCCTCGCCGCCGTGCAGATCGGCGTGACCGTGGCCGGCTTCTTCTCCGCGGCGTACGGCGGCTCGACGCTGGCCCCCGACCTGGCGCCGCACCTGCAGAGCCTGGGCCTGCCCGCCGAGGCGGCCGACACGACCGCTCTCGTCGTGATGACCCTGGTGATCGCCTACCTGTCGCTGGTCCTCGGCGAGCTCGTGCCCAAGCGGCTCGCCCTCCAGCGCTCGGCCGGGCTCTCCCTCGCGGTGGCGCCACCGCTGGACCGGTTCGCCACGCTCATGCGACCGGTGATCGCGCTGCTGTCCGCGTCGACGAACGTCGTGGTCCGCCTGCTCGGTGGCGATCCGTCGGCGACGGGCGAGCAGCTGTCGGAGGAGGAGCTGCGCGACATCGTCGCCACCCACGAAGGCCTGGGCGAGCAGGAGCGCCGCATCCTGCGCGACGTCTTCCAGGCCTCCCGCACCACCCTCAAGGAGGTGATGCGGCCGCGCGGTGAGGTCGAGTTCCTCGCGGCCGACCTCCCGCTCGTGGACGCCGTCGAGCGGGTGCGGACGAAGCCGTGGTCGCGCTACCCGGTGACCGGGGCCGGCTTCGACGACGTGCTCGGTTTCCTGCACGTCCGGGACCTGCTGGGGGTCACGGGCGACGACCCCCGGGTGGTCGGCGACGTGCGGCGGGACGTGCTGATGCTGCCCGCCACCAACAAGGTGCTGCCCTCCGTCTCGACCATGCGCCAGGAGGGCGTGCACCTCGCGGTCGTCATCGACGAGTACGGCGGCACCGACGGCATCGCCACGCTGGAGGACCTCGTCGAGGAGCTGGTCGGCGAGATCCGCGACGAGTACGACGCCACCGAGCCGCGCACGGACGACATCGGCACCTCCTCGACCGTGGACGCCGGCATCACGATCGAGGAGTTCGCCGAGACGACCGGGCTCGAGCTCCAGGACGGCAGCTACGAGACCGTGGCGGGCTACCTCATCTCCCGGCTGGGACGCATCCCGCGCGTGGGTGACTCGGTCGACATCACGGGGGCGCGGCTTGAGGTGACGCAGATGGCCGGCATGCGGGTGGCCGAGGTGCGCGTGCTGCCCGCTCGCCGGCCCGGTCCGGACCTGTGGTGACGGCGCCCGCCTCACTCGCTCCGGGCGATCTGCTCGGGCGGGTCGTCGTGGTACGGCTGAGCAGTGGACACGCAAGGCACCCAGACGGCCGCCCCCGCGGGCGCGGCGACGCCTGACCCGTTCGCGCTGCTGCGCAGCCGCGGGTACGTCGGCCTGCTGGTGCTGGGGGCGCTCGTCGGCGTCCCGGTCGCCGTCGTCGCCTACTTCTTCCTGGCCCTCGTCACCAAGGCGCAGCACTGGGTCTTCGACAGCCTGCCCGACGCGCTGGGGCTCGACTCCTCACCGATCTGGTGGCCGGTCGTGCCGCTGGTGCTCTGCGGCCTCGTGGTGGGGCTGACCCTGAGGTACCTGCACGGCACCGGCGGTCACCGGCCCGCCGAGGGCTTCAAGGCGAGCGGTGCCACCGACCCGCGGGACCTGCCGGGCATCGCGCTGGCCTCGCTCGCCACGCTGTGCCTGGGCGCGGTGCTCGGCCCGGAGGCGCCGCTGATCGCGATCGGCAGCGGCCTCGGCGTGCTCGCGGTGCGCCTGCTGAAGAAGGACGCCCCGCAGTCGGCGGTCGGGGTCATCGCGGCGGCCGGGAGCTTCGCCGCCATCGCCACCCTCCTCGGGTCACCGATCACCGGCGCCTTCCTGCTCATGGAGGCGGCCGGGCTGGCCGGGACGATGATGGGCGTGGTGCTGCTGCCCGGCCTGCTGGCCGCCGGCATCGGGGCGCTGATCTTCGTCGGGCTCGACGGGTGGACCGGCCTGGGCACCTTCTCGCTCGCGATCCCCGACCTCCCGACCGCGTCCGCGCCGACCGTGAGCGAGTTCCTCTGGGCGATCGCGATCGGCCTCGTGGCGGCGTTCCTCGGCCTGCTGATCAGGCGCGGGGCGCTGGCCCTGCAACCGGTCGTCGAGCGCCGGCAGGTCCTGCTCACCCCGGTGGTCGGCCTGGGGGTGGCCCTGGTGGCCGTCGCCTTCGAGGCCGCGACGGACCGGGACGCGTCGTACGTCCTCTTCTCGGGCCAGGACGCGCTGCCGGACCTGGTGCGGGAGGCGTCCTCGTGGTCCGCGGGCGCGCTGGTCCTGCTGGTGGTGTGCAAGGGCCTCGCCTACAGCCTCTCGCTGAGCTGCTTCCGCGGCGGCCCCGTCTTCCCGGCCATGTTCGTCGGCGCCGCGCTGGGCATCCTCGCCGCCGAGCTGCCGGGGCTCTCCACACTCGCCGGAGTGGGCATCGGCATCGGCGCGATGACCGTGGCCATGCTCCGGCTGCCCCTGGTGTCGGTGCTGCTGCCCTCGCTGCTGCTGGTCAGCGACGCGGTCGCCCTGATGCCGCTCGTCATCGTGGGCGTGGTGACGTCGTACGTCGCCTCCGCGTGGCTCACACCGCCGGTCACATCCGCTGAGGCGCCGTGATGCCGAGCAGGCCCAGCCCCTGCTCGAGCACGGCCAGCGTCACCGCGCACAGCCGCAGCCGCGAGGCACGGACCTCCGCCTCGGAGGCCTTGAGCACCGGGCAGCGGTCGTAGAACGTCGTGAACGTCTGCGCGAGGTCGAAGAGGTAGGTGCACAGCCGGTGCGGCTCCAGCGTGGCGCCGACGCCGGCCACGACGTCGCCGAACCCGAGCAGCGCGAGCATCAGCTCCCGCTCGGCCTCCTCGGTCTGCACGACCGGGCCGTCCTGGGTGTCGCCGGCTCGGCGCAGGATCGAGCGGATCCGTGCGGCGGCGTACTGCAGGTAGGGGCCGGTGTTGCCGGTGAGCGACACCATCCGGTCCAGGTCGAAGGTGTACTCGCTGTCGTGGGCGACCGAGAGGTCGGCGTACTTCACCGCGCCGATGCCGACCTGGCGGGCGACCAGCTGCCGCTCGGCGTCCGGCATCTCGGGCCGTGCCTCGGCGATCACCGCCGCCGCGCGCTCCACGGCCTCGTCGAGCAGCGCCCGGAGCCGGACCGGCGCGCCGCTGCGGGTCTTGAGGATCTTGCCGTCGGGGCCCAGGACGTTGCCGATCTGGACGTGCACGACCTCGACGTCGTCGGTCAGCCAGCCGGCCCTGCGCGCGGTGGCGAAGACCATCTGCAGGTGCAGGTGCTGGGGGGCGCCGATCACGTAGAGGATCCGGTCGGCCCCGAGGTCGCGGACCCGGTGCCGGATCGTGGCGAGGTCGGTCGTGGCGTAGCCGTAGCCACCGTCGCTCTTGCGGATGATCAGCGGCACCGGCTTGCCCTCGCGGCCGGTGAACTCCTCGAGGAAGACGCACAGCGCCCCCTCGCTCATGGTCGCGATCCCGGCCGCCTCGAGCTCCTCGCAGATGCCGGGCAGCTCGTCGTTGTACGTCGACTCGCCGGCCAGGTCGGCGTCGGTCAGGGTGACGTCGAGGGTGGAGTAGATGGAGTTGAAGTACGCCGTGGAGAGGTCGATCAGCTCCTGCCAGAGGCGCAGCGTGTCGGGGTCGCCGGCCTGCAGCGCCACCACCCGGCGCCGGGCCCGGTCGGCGAAGCCACCCTCGTCGGCGTCGAACTCGGCGCGTGCGCCCTGGTAGAACGCGTTCGGGTCGGTGGCCAGCAGCCTGGCCTGCTCGGAGTCCTCGCCGACGTCGAGCAGGTGCTCGATGAGCATCCCGAACGGGGTGCCCCAGTCGCCGATGTGGTTCTGCCTGACCACCCGGTGCCCGAGGTGCTCGAGCGTCCGGGCCAGCGCGTCGCCGACCACGGTCGTGCGCAGGTGGCCGACGTGCATCTCCTTGGCCACGTTCGGCGCCGAGTAGTCGACCGGGACCACCTGGGCCTCCTGGACGGGGACCCCGAGCCGAGCGTCGCCGGCCAGCGCCGTGACCTGCCCGGCCAGCCAGTCCCCGCGCAGGGTGAGGTTGACGAAGCCGGGCCCGCTGACGACCGGCGCCAGGCACACGTCGGAGACGTCGAGGTGCTCCACCAGCGCCTCGGCGACGGCGCGGGGGCTGCTGCCGAGCCGCTTGGCCAGCGCCAGGGCGACGTTGGCCTGGAAGTCGGCGAACTGCGAGGGACGGAGCACCGGGTCGGTGCCGGCGTGCTCGGGCCCGAAGGCCGCGCCGAGGGCGCGCTGGAGGCGGTCGGTGAGCACGTCGGCGGGGCTGGTCATGCCGCTCAGGGTAGGCGTCGCCGGGGGCCGGGCCGACGCCGGGTTTGGTCGAAAGGGCAGGTCAACGGCACACTTTGGAGATTGCGCGTAGGTTCGTCCTGCGCCGTGCTGACCCGAGCCCCGAGGTGAACATCCATGTCCGACGCTGAGCAGAGCAGTGCCCAGCCGGAGCCCGGCGCGCCCAAGAGGCGCGGCAAGAAGCGCAAGAGACACACGGTCGCCAAGGTCGTGGTCGCCGCGCTCGTGGTGCTCGGCATGGTCACCGGCCTCTCCGTCGTGTTCATCTACCGCCACCTCAACGGCAACCTCAACGTCGTCGACCTGACCCAGCAGCTCGGCACCGACCGCCCCGACAAGGTGGCCGTCGAGGGCCCGCACGAGCCGCTGAACATCCTGGTGATGGGGTCCGACGCCCGCGACTGCGAGGGCTGCAACATCGACAACCTCACCGGGATGGGGGAGCGGTCGGACACCACGATCCTGATCCACCTCTCGGCCGACCGCACCCGCGCCTACGGCATCAGCATCCCGCGCGACTCGATGGTCGACCGGCCGACCTGCAAGTCCGAGGACGGGGGAGACATCCCCGGCGGCACCCACGTGATGTGGAACGAGGCCTTCTCCGTGGGCGGCCCGGCCTGCACGATCCGCCAGTTCGAGCAGCTCAGCGGCGTGCTCGTGGACCACTTCGTGGTCGTCAACTTCGAGGGCTTCAAGGACATGGTCGACGCGATCGGCGGCGTCGAGGTCTGCATCCCCGAGGACATCGTCGACCCGGCGCACGGCATCAACATCCCGGCCGGCACCCGCAAGCTCGAGGGCCAGCAGGCGCTCAACTACGTCCGCGAGCGGTACGTCGTGGGCAACGGCTCCGACATCGGCCGGATGAAGCGCCAGCAGGCGTTCATCGCCTCGATGGCCCATCAGGTCGTCACCGCCGGGACCCTCGCGAACCCGATCAAGGTGGTGCGCTTCCTCGAGGCCGCGACCCAGTCGATCACCCTCGACAAGGAGATCGGCAGCCTGAAGAAGATCGGCCAGCTCGGCTACGAGTTCCGCGACATCGGGCTGGACAAGATCCAGTTCATCACCATCCCGAACACCGTCGACCCCGCGGACGCCAACCACCTGGTGTGGACCCCGGAGGCCAAGCAGGTCTGGAAGAAGATCGCGAAGGACGAGCCGCTGACCAAGCGGCTCGCCGAGGACGTGATCAGCGCCGGCAACGTGCCCGGCACGTCGGGCAGCAGCAACCCCTCGGGGAGCGGCTCGTCGTCGTCGTCGCCGTCGCCCGGTGGCGGTGGCGGTGGCTCGGGCAGCACCGAGGGTCCGGACGCCCAGACGCTCAGCGACGCCGGCCTGTGTGCCTGAGGAGCCGGGCATGACCGAGGAGACCGACTGGGAGCGTCGTCGCCGGCTGGCCGCGATCTTCGGGGACGTGCTCCCCGAGACGACCGCCGACGAGCGGGAGCCCGAGACCGGGTCGGCCGAGGACGCCGGCGAGGCCTGGCTGAAGTCGCAGGTGCCGCCCCACCACGGCTGACGCGCGCTCCGGCGCGTCAGGCCGTGTGAGACCGCGTCAGACCTGGCGCTGGGCGAGCAGGTCGCGGATCTCCTGCAGCAGCTTCACGTCCTCGGGCGTGCCCGGCTCGGGGCTGGGGAAGTAGCGCTCCTTGGCCACGGTGTACGGCTTGACGATGAAGAAGTACACGACCGCGGAGATCACCAGGAACGAGATCACCGACGTGATCCACACCCCCACCGAGACCCCGCCGGGGCTGTAGGTGGAGAAGTCCGGCGTGCCGCCGACCTTCCCGATCAGGTCCATGATCAGCCCGACCGTCGCCGTGACGACCGCGGCGAACGCGGCCGCCATGATGAAGGCGACGGCGAGCTCGACGAGGTTGCCGCGGAGGATGAAGTTCTTGAACCCGGTCATGTGCTGCTCCTAGTCGTCCGAGATGCCCAACCCGTTCGGGGATGACTGCACGCTAACGGGCGTAGGTGAAGGTCAGGAAGTAGCGCACGGCGGCGTCCGCGACGGCCGGAACGTCGCCCGGCTCGGCGCCCACGACCACCAGCCGTCCGCCCACCTCGCCGGCGGCCGACGGCTCCGTGGTCGCGACGGGGACGGCGAGGACCGGCACGTCGGCCGCCACGACCCGGGCGCCGGAGCCCTGCGGGTCGGCCGCGACCAGGTCGACCCGGTCGCCCGGGCGCAGGAGCCCGGCCATGCCGGCGTCGGGCAGCCGCACCGGCATCGCGACCCGGCCCGGGTGCGCCGCGGCCAGGGCAGGGCCGACCAGGCGGACGTCGGTGACCGGCTCCCCGGCGCGCAGCGGCGCGGCGAGCACCCGGCCCTCCGGGTGGTCGACCAGCCCGGCCGGTGCAGCGTCCGGAGACAGGTCGGCCTCCGCCAGGTCGTCGGCCGCGAGGACCGAGCCGGCGGGCAGGTCGCGGGCCGCCACGCGCACCGACAGGGCCGGCGGAGGCGGCGCCGCGGTGGCGTGCAGGCCGGTGGCCACCGCGACGGCGGTGAGCGCCGCGGCCAGCAGCCGACGGCGCCGCAGCACGGCGCGGCGTACCGAGCGGAGCAGGCGGACCAGGTGGTCGCGGGTCGAGGTCATGGCCCCGACGGTAGGAGTTCTCGCGCCGCCCCGGGCCGGCTCTCCACAGGCCCCTCATGGGGCCCGGCGGGTCAGTCCTTGGCGGCCGACGCGGTCGCGGCGGGCTTGCTGTCGCTCGAGCTGGTCGACGAGGAGTCGCTCGACGTCGTGGTCGAGGAGCTGCTCGAGGAGGAGGTCGTCGACGAGGATCCCGCCGAGCGGCTGTCGGTGCGGTAGAAGCCCGAGCCCTTGAAGACGACGCCCACGGCGTTGAAGACCTTGCGCAGGCGACCGTCGCACTCCGGGCAGACGGTGAGCGCGTCGTCGGAGAAGCTCTGGAACTGCTCGAAGGCGTGGCCGCACTCGGTGCAGGCGTACTGGTAGGTCGGCACGGTTCTCCTTGATGGCGTCGGGTCGGCTGGCACTCGGCCCCGGCGACTGCCAATCATACGGCACGGCAGAATGGCCGGCACCATGACCGAGCAGCCCGATCCCCGTCCGTCGGAGCCCGGCGCCGGCACCCGCTCCGGCCCTGTCAGCTGGTGGCGTGCCTTCCTCGGCTGGCCCCGTCCGGCCCGGATCGCGGCGTACGTCGCCGCCGGGCTGGTGCTCGTCCTGGTGGCCGGGCTGGTCACCGGCGCCGTCCTGGTCCGGCGGCCGTTCCCGCAGACGACCGGCACCCTCGAGGTCCCGGGTCTCACGGGGAAGGTCGAGGTGGTCCGCGACGACCACGGGATCCCGCAGCTCTACGGGGACTCGGTCGAGGACCTGATGCGGGCGCAGGGCTACGTCCACGCCCAGGAACGGTTCTTCGAGATGGACGTGCGACGGCACGCCACCGCCGGCCGGCTCGCGGAGATGTTCGGCAAGGACGCGCTCGAGAGCGACGAGATGGTCCGCACCATGGGCTGGCGGCGGGTCGCCGAGCGCGAGCTCGCGCTGATCAAGCCCGAGACCCGGACCGCGCTGGAGGCGTACGCCGACGGCGTCAACGCCTACCTCGACGAGCACTCGTCGAGCCAGATCGCGGTGGAGTACACCGTGCTCGACGCCGGCGGGCTCGACTACGAGCCGGAGCCCTGGACCGCCGTCGACTCGCTCTCCTGGCTCAAGGCCATGGCCTGGGACCTGCGCGGCAACATGACCGAGGAGATCGACCGGGTCCTGGCGCTGGCCGGCAACAGCGCCGAGCGGGTGGCCGAGCTGTACCCGCCGTACCCCTTCGCCGAGCACGCGCCGATCGTCGGCCAGGGCGCCGTCGTCGACGGTGTCTTCGACCAGGACGCGACCCCGGGCGCGACCCGGAACCCGCAGCGGCCGGCGTACACCGCGGGGGCGCGTGCCGCGCTCGAGCGGCTGCGCCACGGCATCGCGCGGATGCCCACGCTGCTCGGGCGCGGGGACGGCGTCGGCAGCAACAGCTGGGTGGTCGACGGTGACCACTCCGCCACCGGGGCGCCGCTGCTCGCCAACGACCCCCACCTCGGCACCAGCCTGCCGGGGGTCTGGATGCAGATGGGGCTGCACTGCACGACGGTCTCCGAGGACTGCCCCCTCGACGTCGCCGGCTTCACGTTCTCGGGGGTCCCGGGTGTGATCATCGGCCACAACGCCGACATCGCCTGGGGCTTCACCAACCTCGGTCCCGACGTCAGCGACCTGTTCCTCGAGCGGGTCGAGGGCGACCGGTGGCGCTACGACGGCCGGCTGCGTCCCCTGCGCACCCGCACCGAGACGATCAAGGTCGACGGCGGCGACGACGTCCGGATCACCGTGCGCTCGACGAAGCACGGTCCGCTGCTCTCCGAGGTCTCCGACGAGCTCGAGGACGTGGGCGCCGACGCGCAGGTGCCGGGGCGCCCCGACGACGAGGAGTACGCCGTCGCGCTGTCCTGGACCGCGCTGAAGCCGGCCCCCACCGCGGACGCCATCCTCGAGCTCGACCTGGCGACCGACTGGGACTCCTTCCGGGCCGCGGCCTCGGCCTTCGCGGTGCCGGCGCAGAACCTGGTCTACGCCGACACCGACGGGCACATCGGCTACCAGGCGCCCGGCCGGATCCCGATCCGCAAGTCCGGCAACGACGGGCAGCTGCCCGTGGCCGGCTGGCTGCCTGAGAACGACTGGACCGGCGACTACGTGCCCTTCTCCGGGCTGCCCAACGTCCTCGACCCCGACGAGGGCTTCATCGTCACCGCCAACCAGGCGGTGATCGGGCAGGACTACCCCTACCGGCTCACCGACGACTGGGACCAGGGCTACCGCTCCCAGCGGATCCGGGACCGGCTCTCGGAGGAGGGGGAGCTCTCGGTCGACGAGATGCTCGCGCTCCAGCTCGACGACCGGAACCCGATGGGCCCGGTGCTCACGCCCTTCCTCCTCGACGTTCGGTTGCCGCACGGCTACTACTCGGCCGGGCAGCGGCTGCTGCGCTCGTGGGACTTCTCCCAGCCCGCCGACAGCGCAGCGGCGGCGTACTTCAACGTCGTCTGGAGCAACCTGCTCCGGCTGACCTTCGACGACGACCTGCCCGAGGACCAGTGGCCCGACGGCGGCGACCGGTGGTTCGCGGTCGTGAGCCGGCTGCTGGAGAAGCCGTCGGACCCGTGGTGGGACGACAGCGCGACCAGCGGGGTGGAGACCCGCGACGACGTCCTGGCCGCGGCGATGACCGCGGCGCGCGACGAGCTGACCCGGCGCCAGGACGTGCACCCCGACGAGTGGAGCTGGGGGCGCCTGCACCGCCTCGACCTGCACCAGGCGGCGCTCGGCGAGTCCGGCATCGGCCCCGTCGAGTGGCTGGTCAACCGCGGACCCTGGGACCTCGCGGGCGGCAGCGCGGCCGTGGACGCGACCGGCTGGGACGCCGCCGACGGCTACGCCGTCGAGACCGCCCCGTCGATGCGGATGGTGGTCTCGCTCGGCGACCTCGACCGGTCCCGGTGGATCAACCTCACCGGTGTCTCCGGGCACCCCTTCGACAGCCACTACACCGACCAGACCGACCTGTGGGCCGCCGGTGACACCCTGCCCTGGCCGTTCACCCGGTCGGCGGTGGAGGAAGCCGGCGAGGACACGCTCACGCTGGAGCCGGCCGGGTCGGACTAGCGGCCGAGGATCCGCACCCCCGAGGGAGTCGCGGCGGCGACCACCCGCCGGTCGTGGGGCTCGGCCGGCACGTCGATGCCGACCTCGTCGTCGTGGAGCAGGACGCAGGTGAACGTCCCGACGGGGACCCTCGCGAGGGCCCGGTCGTAGCAGCCGCCACCGCGGCCCAGGCGCAGCCCGTCGGAGGAGACCGCCAGGCCGGGCAGCAGGACCGCGTCGGCGGTGCCGACCGCGTCCGGCCCGAGCCGCTCGCCGACCGGCTCGAGCAGCCCGAGCCGGGCCGGTGCCAGGGTCCCCTCACCGCGGTAGACGGCCCAGTCGAGGTCCAGGTCGGGCAGCACCACGGGGAGGATCACCCGCTTGCCGGCGTCGGTGAGCGCGGCGAGGAGGTGGCCGGTGCCGGGCTCGTTGCCGATGGAGACGTACGCCGCCACGGTGGCCGCGCGACGCACCTCCGGGACCGCGAGCAGCACCTCCGCCAGCGCGCGTGACGTGTGCCCCACCTCCGCCAGCGAACGCCGGTTGCGGCGGGTCAGCAGCTGGTCGCGCAGCGCCAGCTTGGCCGTGGCGGCACCAGGTCCCGGAGACGGATCTGAGGGCATTTGCGGCGGGACCACCGGACCAGCCTACGATCGACTACATGGGTAGCGCAGGGTTGCACCGGGCACGCGACAAGATGGTCGCCGCGGGCGTCGACGAGGTCGCCATCGAGACGTTCGCGCACTACTACCGGCTCCTCGAGCACGGCGAGACCGGGATGATCCCCGAGTCGTCGATCGAGCCGGTGGACATGGAGCGGCTCGCGGACGTCGAGGTGGCCGACGAGGACGCCGCCGAGGCGATCCGCAGGACGGCCGTGATCAAGCTCAACGGCGGGCTCGGCACCTCCATGGGCATGGACCGCGCCAAGTCGCTGCTGTGCGTGCGTCGCGGGCTGTCGTTCCTCGACATCATCGCCCGGCAGGTGCTGCACCTCCGCACGGAGTACGACGCCACGCTGCCCCTGATCTTCATGGACTCCTTCCGCACCTCGGCGGACACGATGGCGGCGCTGGCCCGCTACGAGGACCTCAAGGTCGAGGGCCTGCCGCTGGAGTTCCTGCAGAACAAGGAGCCGAAGCTGCTCGCCTCGGACCTCTCGCCGGTGAGCTGGCCCAAGGACCCCGACCTCGAGTGGTGTCCCCCCGGCCACGGTGACCTCTACACGGCGCTGCGCGGCACGGGCCTGCTCGACCGGCTCCTCGACGCCGGCTACAGCTACGTGTTCGTCTCGAACTCCGACAACCTCGGGGCGGTCCCGGACGCGCGGGTCGCGGGCTGGTTCGCCACCTCGGGTGCGCCGTTCGCGATCGAGGCCGTGCGGCGTACCCCCTCCGACCGGAAGGGCGGCCACTTCGCCCGGCGCAAGAGCGACGGCCGGATCGTGCTGCGCGAGACCGCGCAGACGCTGCCCGAGGACGCCGAGGCACTGGCCGACCTCGACCGGCACCGGTTCTGCTCGACCAACAACCTGTGGTTCGACCTGGCCGCGATGAAGAACGCGCTGGACGTGCGCCAGGGGATCCTCGGCCTGCCGCTGATCCGCAACGTCAAGAACGTCGACCCCGGCGACAAGTCGACCCCCGAGGTGATCCAGGTGGAGACCGCGATGGGGGCGGCGATCGAGGTGTTCGAGGGTTCGCGGCTCATCGAGGTCGGGCGCGACCGGTTCGTGCCGGTGAAGACCACCAACGACCTGCTGGTGCTGCGCTCGGACGTCTACGACATCGGCCAGGACTTCGTGCTCGACCAGGTGGCCGACGCCCTGCCGTTCGTCGACCTCGACGCCGACCACTACAAGCTCGTCGGCGAGTTCGACAAGCGCTTCCCCGAGGGGGCGCCGTCGATGCGCAAGGCGACCGCCCTGCGGGTCGAGGGCGACTGGACCTTCGGCAAGGGGGTCGAGGTCATCGGCGACGTCACGCTCGAGGCCGCATCGGCCCAGCGGGTCGACGCCGGCGCGGTGCTCTCCGACGGCGCGGAGCGCGCCGCGGACGGGTCCACGCATGGGTGACGACCTGACCTCCGTCGAGGACCACCTGGCCCGCGTCCTCGATGCCGTCGGGCCGCTGCCGGACTTCCCGCAGCCGCTGATGGAGGCCCTCGACCTCGCGGCCGCCGAGGACGTCGTCGCCCCCATCCGGCTGCCGTCGTTCGACAACTCCGGCATGGACGGGTACGCCGTGTGCCACCGAGACGTGGTCACCGCGACCGACGAGTCGCCGGTGCACCTGCCCGTGGTCGGCGAGATCGGCGCCGGCCAGGCGCAGCTGCTGGCGATGTCGCCGGGGACGGCCGTGAAGATCATGACCGGCGCGCCGCTGCCCGCCGGTGCCGACTCCGTCGTGCCCTACGAGTGGACCGACCGCGGGGTCGCGCAGGTGCGGATCGGTCGGGCGCCCGAGCTCGGCCAGCACGTCCGCAGGGCCGGGGAGGACGTCGCCGAGGGCGACCTCCTCGTCGAGCACGGCACCGTCCTCGGCCCGCGCCACCTCGGCCTGCTGGCCTCGGTCGGCCGGGCCACGGTGCGCTCGCGCCCGCGGCCTCGCGTGGTGATCCTGTCCACCGGCTCGGAGCTGCGCGAGCCCGGGCAGCCGCTGGGCCACGACGCCATCTACGACGGCAACTCCTTCCTGCTCGCGGCGTCCGCGCGGCGGGCGGGCGCGATCGCCTACCGGGTCGGGATCGTCCCCGACGAGCCGCGCGCGTTCCTCGACGCCCTGCACGACCAGCTCGTGCGCGCCGACATCGTGGTGACCAGCGGCGGGGTGTCGCAGGGCGACTACGACGTCGTCAAGGAGGCGCTCACCCCCACCGGGACGGTCTGGTTCGGCGGGGTCGCGATGCAGCCGGGCAAGCCGCAGGGCTTCGGGGTGGTCGGCGAGGACCGGACGCCCATCTTCACGCTGCCGGGCAACCCGGTGTCGTCGTACATCTCCTTCGAGATGTTCGTGCTCCCCGCGATCCGCCGGCTGATGGGCAAGACGCCGGTCTCCCGACCGACCACGCGGGCCCGGCTTACGCGTGCGATCAGCTCGCCGGCGGGCCGGCGCCAGTTCGTGCGCGGGGAGTACGCCGTGGACGGCGGCGGGCCGTACGTCAGCCCGGTCGGCGGGCACGGGTCGCACCTGATCGGTGACCTCGCGTCGTCCAACGCGTTGGTGGTGGTGCCCGAGGACGTCACCTCGGTGCCCGCGGGCGAGCAGGTGCAGGTGCTGCTGCTCGACCAGGACTTCTAGAGGGGGATCTGTGGACCGGTTGACCCACGTCGACGAGGCCGGCGCCGCCCGGATGGTCGACGTCTCCGGCAAGGACGTCACGGCCCGCACCGCCACCGCCTCCGGACGGGTGCTGGTCTCGGCCGAGGTGGTCGCGCTGCTCCGCGGGGCGGGGGTGCCGAAGGGGGACACCCTCGCGGTGGCCCGGCTCGCCGGCATCATGGGCGCCAAGCAGACGCCGTCGCTCATCCCGCTGTGCCACCCGCTCTCCATCTCCGGTGTGACGGTCGACCTGACGGTCACCGACGAGAGCGTCGACATCGCCGCCACCGTGCGGACCACCGACCGGACAGGCGTGGAGATGGAGGCGCTGACCGCGGTGTCGGTCGCGGCGCTCACCGTCGTCGACATGGTCAAGGCTGTCGACAAGGCGGCCGTGATCACCGACGTCCGGGTCGAGACCAAGACCGGTGGCAAGTCCGGCGACTGGGCGCGGGAGAGCCGCTCGTGAGCCTGCGTGCTGAGGTCGTGGTCGCGTCGAACCGCGCCGCGGCCGGCGTCTACGAGGACACCACCGGGCCGCTGATCGTGGAGCTCCTCGTCGAGCTGGGCTTCGCCGTCGACGCCCCCGTCGTGGTGCCGGACGGCGCGCCCGTGGGCGAGGCGATCGCGGCGGCGGCGTCCGGCGGGGCACGCGTCGTGCTGACCACCGGTGGCACCGGCCTGACCCCGACCGACCGGACGCCCGAGGTGACGCGGGCGCTGCTCGACCGCGAGGTCCCGGGCATCGCGGAGGCGATCCGCGCCCACGGTGTCGCCAACGGGGTCCCCACCGCGGTGCTGTCGCGCGGGCTGGCCGGCGTCGTGGGCAGCTGCCTCGTCGTCAACCTGCCCGGGTCGCGCGGCGGCGTGAAGGACGGCCTCGCCGTGCTCCGGCCGATCCTCGTGCACGCCGTCGAGCAGGTCGTGGGGAGCGATCATTGAGCGGCTGGCCCGTCTGGCTGTCGTCGGACGGAGTGACGCTGCGGCCGCTGACCTACCGTGACGCGCGCGACTGGCGCGCGGCCCGGCGCCGCAACGCCGCCTGGCTCAAGCCCTGGGACGCCACCGTCCCGCCCGGGTCCGAGGCGCGTCCGTCGTCGTTCCGGTCGCTGGTGTGGCGGTTGAACCGCCAGGCGCGCGCGGGGACGACCTACCCCTTCGCGATCGAGGTCGAGGGCCGGTTCGTGGGCCAGGTGACCGTCAACAACATCGTGCGCGGGTCGGCGCAGTTCGCGTCGGTCGGCTACTGGCTGGACCGGGAGTACGCCGGCCGCGGCATCATGCCGCGCGCGGTCGCGATGGTCATCGACCACTGCTTCTCCACCGCGGGCCTGCACCGGATCGAGATCGCCATCCGCCCGGAGAACTCCAACTCGCTGCGGGTCGTCGAGAAGCTCGGCCTGCGCGAGGTCGGCTACGCCCCGAAGTTCCTGCACATCGACGGGGCCTGGCGCGACCACCGCATCTACGCCGTCACGGTCGAGGAGTGCCCCGAGGGGATGCTGGCGAGGTTGCGGGACTGACACCCTGCGCGCGGGGGCTCCGCGGCTGGGGGACGGGTCCGAACCGGCGACCGCAGTCGGCGCCGGCGCACTGCGCCAGGGCGGCGTACCTGCGTGCCAGCTCGCGCAGCACGGGCCGGTAGCGCAGGTCGCGGGCGACGTCCACCATCTCGTGGGGATCCGTGCGCCGGTCGTAGAGGAAGGCCCGCTGGTCGTCGATGCGGAGCATGTAGGTGTAGCGACGGGTGCGCACCCCGCGGAAGTCCCAGCCGGGCTCCGGGCCCCGACGTCGGTGGTTGCCGGCCTGCACCAGCTGGGTGTCGCGCCAGGACCCTGGTCTGTAGCCGCGCAGGACGGTGGCGAACGACCGACCGTCCTGGGGACGGCCGGCCGTGCCGCCGGCGAGGTCGAGGATCGTGGGGGCGAGGTCGGTGAGCGTCACGGGCAGGCTCGAGGTCCTCCCGTGGCGGGCGCCGGGGACGCGGACGACCAGGGGCACCTCCAGCGCCTCGCGGAACAGGATGTTCTTGCCCGTGAGGCGGTGCTCGCCGAGGAGGAAGGCGTTGTCGGAGGTGAAGAGGATGTAGGTGTTGGCGAGCTGGTGGGTCTCGCGCAGGACGGAGACGAGGCGGGCCACGGCGGCGTCGACGTCCTGCAGCGACTGGATGCGCCGGGTGAACTCCTCCTGCAGGGGTCCCCGGGGCAGCGGATGCCGCATCCGGTGCGGGTAGGGCCGAGGTCGCCGGCCGGCGACGTCGAAGGAGGGCTTGGACAGCGACGGTGAGCGCACGCCCCGGAGGACGTGCTGGTATCGCGCGGTCGGCAGCGGGAGGCCCACGGTGGCCGAGTGGTTCGCCCGGCGCAGGTGCGGAGCGACGTGGGAGGCCCAGATGAAGAACGGGGCGTCGTCCGCGGCGAGGCGGCGTACGAAGCGTGCGGTGTAGCCGGAGATCACCGGAGTGACGTTGCGGGTGAAGGTGCGGGTCCCGGTGTCGGTGGCGAAGGCGGTGTCGCCGTAGCTGTAGATGCCGTGCACGGCCCCGCGCCAGATCGTCCAGCCCGTCGGGCGTCCCTCCCAGTTCCAGCGGTTGAGGAACTTCCCGACCAGCGCGGTGTGGTAGCCGGCCGCCTGCAGCCAGGTGCCGATGGTGTTCTTCTTCTCCCGCAGCACGTGGTAGCCGCCGTAGGGGCCACGGTTGAACTGCACGCCGTTGTTCTGCCCGAGCTGTCCGGTGATGATCTCGGCGCGCGCCGGGCAGCACAACGGTGCCGGCGAGAGTGCGTGGGAGAAGGTCACCCCGTGCCCACCCAGGATCCGACGGGTCCGAGGCATCCACCTCAGGTCGGCGAGGGTCTGGTCGTCGGTGGTGACGAGCACGATGTTGGGGGCGTTCGGGCGGGCCACGGGAGCCGGTGCGGGCGAGGGGGAAGGCGCGGGCGGGTGGTCGTCGTCCCGCGCCACGACGAGCCACGAGATCGTCGTCACCAGGGCCAGGCAGAGCAGGAACTCCACGGCGAGGCGCGCGGGACGGACGGCTTCGGTCATGCCTGCGCCCCCGGTTGCTGCGAGCCCGGGCCGACGCTCGGGGTGTCGGTGCCCCGGCCTCGGTTGACCCGGGGGATGTGTCTTCGAGTCTAGTGACCACTCTTCTCTCATCAGTCACATGAGTCTTTTTGCGACACACGGGTGGACATCCGCGGGGGTGTGCGCTAGCACTCCTAACCTCTGATCGTGGACCCCAGCGCATTGATCTTCGTCGCCCTCGCCGTCGCGTGGGCCGTCTACCTCGTGCCCAAGGCGCTCAAGCACCACGACGACGCGGTGCGCAGCCGCTCGGTCGACCGGTTCTCCCACACCATGCGGGTGCTGGCGCGCCGCGAGCCCGTCGACCGGCGCAACGCCCGGCTCGTCGTCACCCCGGGCCGCGCGGCGTCCACCGCGGTGGTGACCACCAAGGCCCACGCCCGCCCCGAGGTCGTCCACGCCGCCGAGGTGCCCGCGCCCGAGGCGACCGGGGCACCCGCGGCTGCCCCGAAGGCCCGCCGCGAGGCTGCCAACCGTGCCGCTCGCCGGCGCCGCCGCGTGCTCGGCACGGTCCTGCTCGCGAACGTCGTGGTCCTCACGCTCGCCGGCTTCTCCGTGCTCCCGTGGTGGTCGGAGGCGATCCCCGCCGGGCTGCTCGTCGCCTGGCTGGTCGCCTGCCGGCTGATGGTGCGCTCCGAGCGGGCCGCCGCGGCGCCCGCCGCACGCCGTCCCCGCGCCGCCGCCCCGCGGTGCACCGAGGCGGCCACCGTCCCGGACGAGGAGGCCGTCGCCGAGCGGGTCCTCGCCGACGAGGGCGACGACTGGACTGTCGACACCTCCTCGATGCCGGCCGCCGTGATCGACCCGACCCTGTGGGACCCGGTGCCGGTCACTCTCCCGACGTACGTCACCAAGCCGGCGGCCGCCCGCCGCACGGTGCGCACCATCGACCTCGACGCCACCGGCGTGTGGACCTCCGGCAACACCCACGCCGACTCGCAGCTGGCCCGCGAGGCCGACGAGGCCGAGAAGGCCCGCAAGTCGCGGACCCACGGCGAGGACCAGCGCGCCGTCGGCTCCTGAGCTGCCGCGGCTGGAGTGAGGTCATGACCGCGCCCGTCGTCCTCCGTGAGTCCCGCGTCGTCGCCGCCCCTGTCGAGCGCGCCTTCGACGTGCTGCTGCCGCACCCGCTGACCGAGATCTTCGGCCACCGGTACGCCGCCATCCCGCCGATCCGCGAGGTGCGTGACCAGGACGGCGCGTGGGGCAGCGGCGTCGGCCAGAGCCGCACCATCGTGCTCGCCGACGGCGCGACCATGCGCGAGGAGCTGACGAGCCTGGACCGGCCGCGCAGCTTCGGGTACCGGATCACCGGTGTCACCGGCGTCATGAAGGTCCTGGTCGGGTCCGTCGAGGGCCTGTGGTCCTTCGAGCCGGCCGGCACCGGCGTCCGGATCGGCTGGCAGTGGACGGTGCACCCGGCGTCCCGGGCGGCGTCGCCGGCGATGCCGGTCTTCGGGCTGATGTGGCACGGGTACGCCCGTCGGGCACTCGCGCGCGTCGACTCCCTGCTGGTGCCGTGATCGTCCGCGCGGTCGTGTCGCGAACCGATTGGGAGACGCCGCACCGCTGGTGCTAACGTTTCCCACCGCGTCCCTCGGGACGCACTGGGGCTGTGGCGCAGTTGGTAGCGCGTCTCGTTCGCAATGAGAAGGTCAGGGGTTCGAATCCCCTCAGCTCCACCACGCGAGGCACCGTCTCCCACCTGCGGGAGACGGTGCCTTTCTGGTTCCCTGGCGCCGTGTCGGCGGCGCTCAGACCCAGTAGGTGTCGTGCATCTGCATGAAGCTCGCGCGCTGCTCCTCGGTCATCTGCTCACCACGGGCCAGGGTCTCGAAGTAGTCCTCCCGGGGACCACCGGGAGCGAACATCAGCAGCATCGAGGCGCGGTCCGCGCCGCGGAAGCCGTGGATGCCGCCCTCGGGGACGTACAGGAAGTCGCCCGACCGGGCGGTGATCCACTGGCGACCGTCGTAGAGGCGGACCTCGCCGGAGAGCACGTAGAACTGCTCGGAGATCGAGCGGTGGAAGTGCGGGTCCGGGCCGGACTCGGTCTCCCCGAACGTCCACCGGTAGAGCCCGAACCGCCCGGCGGCCTGGTCGCCGGTGGCGAGGTACTCGCAGGTGCCCCCGCTCCGGTAGGTGATCTCGGCCGGCTCGTCCGACCGCCGCAGCCAGGCGCTGGCCTCACCCTCCTCGGCCAGGTAGGTGTCGTCGGGATAGGGACGTGGGAGCGACACGGCTCGACCTCCGGCTGGTAGGGGTTCCGCGCTCCGGTCCGGGGCGCGAGGGAATGTCTACCAAGGGGCGACCCCGGCGCGCACAAGGGAATGACGAGCGCGTTTACGGGTCGTGGGACCCGTGACGGGTGCGATGATGCCGACGTGGTGGGGTCCCCGGGTGAGGTGCCGCTCGTCGGCCGCGAGCGCGAGCTGACGCTCCTGCGGGCCGCCGTGACCGGGGCCGCCGAGGGTGGACCCGCCGCGATCCTGGTCGCGGGGGAGGCGGGCGTCGGGAAGTCCCGGCTGGTCCGGGCGCTGCTGGAGGAGCCGCTGCGTCCGCCGCCGCTGGTGCTGAGGGCACAGTGCGTCGACCTGGGCGATCCGGGCCTGCCGTACCTCGCCGTGATCGACCTCGCGCGGGCCCTCCGGGCCGTGGCCGGAGCCGATCCCGAGGTCGCCTCGGTCCTCGAGCGCTTCCCGGCCGTGACCGGCCTGACGGATCCGCAGGCCGCGGGCGACAGTCACGTCGACGAGTCGCGGCGGCTCCAGCTCTTCGACGCCACGGCCGCGCTGCTCGCCGGCGTCGGACGCGTCCGCGGCCCGGTCGTCGTCCTGGTGGAGGACCTCCAGTGGGTGGACGCGTCCTCGGCGGACTTCCTGCGGTTCCTGCTCAGCCGGATGGTCTCGGAGCGGCTGCTGGTGGTGGCGACGGTCCGGACCGACGGCCTGGCCGTCCGTCCGCGGGTGCGCCGGTTGCTCAGCGAGCTGGGACGGTTGCCGTCGGTGCGCCGGCTCGACCTCGAGCCGTTCACCGCGTCGGAGGTGGCGGAGTACCTCGCGCGGGTCGACGGCGACGCGGACGCCGCCGCCGAGGTGTTTCGTCGCACCCGCGGGAACCCCTACTACGTGGAGACCCTGGCCTCGGGACTGCGGTCCGACGGCACGCTCGACGACGGGATCCCGCGGGCGCTGGCGGACCTGCTCGTCGGCAGGCTGGACGGCCTGCCGGACGACGCACGCACCGTGGTGCGCGCCGCCGCGGTGGTGGCGCACTCCGTGCCCGACCGCCGGCTGCGCCAGGTGGTGGGGCTGGCCGACGACGCCATGGACGAGGCGCTCCGCGTCGCGGTGGCCGAGGGACTGCTGGTGCCGGACGGCGCCGGCTACTCCTTCGCGCACGACCTGCTGCGCGCCGCGGTGCACGACGACCTGCTGCCCGGCGAGCGCGCGAGGCTGCACGCCGCGCACGCGGCCGTGCTCGAGGCAGGGACGGCCGGACCCGCACGTCCCGCCGAGGTCGCCCACCACGTCACGCAGGCGCAGGACGTGCCGAAGGTGCTGCTCTGGTCGGTCCGAGCCGCCGCCGAGGCCGAGCGGGTCCTGGCCCCGGACGAGGCCCTCGAGCACCTGGAGCGCGCCCTCGCCGTGTGGCCGGACGTGGCCGACGCCGCCGCGCTGGCGGGTGACTCGCGCGGACGGGTGGCGATCCGGGCGGCACGCGCCGCGGGGCTGGCCGGCGAGGCGGCCCGGGCCGTCGAGTGGGCCCGCCGGGGTGTCCAGCTCTGCGACGCCGACAGCGACGAGCCGGGCGGGGTGCAGGCGCGCGCCGAGCTGGTCCGCCAGCTGCTGGCCGCCGACGCCGCGGACCGGGCGGTCCGGCCCGCCGAGGAGGCGGTCCGCCTCGCCGAGACCACGGGCGTCGACGCGGGCACCGCGGCGCTGGCCCACCTCGGGCTGGCCCGGACGCTGCTGCTGACCCATCGGACCGACGAGGCGCGCCCGCGCGCCGAGCGCGCGCTCATGGAGGCCCGCGCCGCCCGCGAGCCTGGGCTCGAGGTGGAGGCGCTGACGACGGAGGCGTTCCTCGACGAGGTCGACGGGGACCGCGCAGGTGCGGCCGAGCGGCTCGGCGCTGCGCTGCAGCTGGCGCGGTCGGAGGGTGAGCTGGCCGCGGAGCTGCGCGCGCACTACGTGCTGGCGTCCCTGCACTACTACAACGGGGACGTGGCCGGGTCGCTGCCGATCCTGCGGACGGCGATGGCGCGGGTGACCGAGAGCGGCCTGCGGTGGAGCGGCTCGGGCGTCGAGCTGAGGCTGCTGCACGCGATCGCGCTCTACGTCTCCGGTGACCTCGACGGCAGCCTGACGGCCGCCCGGGCGCCGGGGAGCCGACCCCCGGACGTCGCGGCAGCCCGGCTCGCCGCGGTGGGCTGCTACGCCGCCGTCGCGCGGGGGCTTCCCGACGCCGAGCGCCGGGTGGCCGACCTGGAGGGGAGCTGGGACGCCGACCCCCAGGTCGGTCTGGTGGTCGGCGGCTGCGAGGCCGACCGCCTCACCTGGCAGGGCGACTACGCCGCAGCGGTCGCGATGGCCGACCGGGCACAGACCCACATGGACACCGTGGCCGGCGAGGGGATGTACGGCGGCCTCTGGCTGTCGGCGCTGGCGCTGGGGGCGCTGGCCGACGAGGCGACGTACTGCCGCCTGCGCCGCGACCAGGCCGGGGCAGCAGTGGCGCAACGGCAGGGAGACGTGCTGCTGCAGCGGGTGGACCGGGTCGTCGCCGGCGGGCACGGGCGGCCGGGAGGCCTGGGGCCCGAGGGCCGCGCCTGGCAGGCCCGCGCCGTGGCCGAGCACGCCCGATTGCGTGGTGAGCCGGCCGTCGAGGAGTGGCAGCGGGCGCTGGACGCCTTCGGCTACGGGCACGTCTACGAGCAGGCCCGCTGCCACTGGCGGCTGGCAGAGGCCTGGGTCGCCGCCGGTGACCGGGCTGCGGCCAGACCGCACGCCGAGGCCGCGGCCGCCGCGGCGGAGCGGATGCGGGCTGGTCCGCTCGGGAGAGCGGTCGAGGCGACCGTGAGCCGGGCCCGACTGGGCGGCTCCGCCGATGGCGACGCGGTGCTGACCGCGCGGGAGCGTGAGGTCCTCGCGCTGGTGGCGGAGGGGCTGACCAACCGCGAGATCGGGAAGCGGCTCTTCATCAGCGAGAAGACGGCCAGCGTGCACCTGAGCCACGTGATGGCGAAGCTGAACGTCGCCAGCCGGACCGAGGCGGTCACCGTCGCCCACCGGCGGGGCCTGCTGGACGTGCTCGGGCCCGACCGACCCGGCCACTGAGCCGGGCCGGGTCGGACTGCGTGAACTCCTCATGCCCGGTGAGGCCCCTTAGCCGCAGTGTCGACGCCAAGCCGATCCGCACCGTGCGGAGGCCTCGAGGAGGAACGAGATGGCAACGTCGTACACGCGCGAGCGGCTCGCGCGACAGGTCGCCGGGGCGGTGCACGAGGGCGGGGAGCCCGCCGCCGCCCGGGAGGCAGCCGGGTTCAACACGGCCGTCACCCACCACCCCGCGGTGGTGGTCGCGGCGACCAGCGCACAGGACATGGCGGCGGCGGTGAGGTACGCCGCCGACGAGGGGCTCCGGGTCGTGGTGCAGGCCACGGGGCACGGGGCGACCGCGCCCGCCGACGGCGCCGTGCTCGTCTCCACGAGGCGGATGCAGGGCGTCCACGTCGACCCGGTCGCCCGGGTCGCGAGGGTCGAGGCAGGCGCCCGGTGGCGGTCGGTGATCGACGCCGCCGTGCCCCACGGCCTGGCGCCGCTGTCCGGGTCCTCCTCGGGGGTGGGAGTCGTCGGCTACACCCTCGGCGGAGGGATGGGCCACCTCGCGCGCCGCCACGGCTTCGCGGCCGACCACGTCCGCTCGGTCGAGCTCGTCACCGCTGCGGGCGAGGTCAGGACCGTCACCGCCGAGACCGACCCCGAGCTCTTCTGGGCGGTCCGCGGCGGACAGAGCAGGTTCGGGATCGTGTCCGCCCTCGAGCTCGACCTCTTCCCGGTGCCGCGGTTCTTCGGAGGCGCCATGATCTTCGCGGCTCCCGCCGTCGAGGACGTGCTGCACGCCTTCGCCGCCTGGGCGCCGACGATGCCCGAGGACGTCACCACGTCGGTCGCGCTGCTGCGGCTGCCGCCGGCCGAGCACGTGCCGCCCCCCATGCGGGGCGTCGTCAGCCTGGCCCTGCGGTTCGGCTTCGCCGGCTCGCCGGACCGTGGCGAGGCGCTGCTCGCGCCGATGCGCAGCGTCGCGACCCCGGTGCTGGACTCCGTCGGCCCGATGTCGTTCGCCGAGGTGGACCGCATCCACATGGATCCCGCCGACCCGCTGCCCGCGGTCACCACCGGCGCGCTCCTGCGCGAGGCACCCGCGGCCGCGCTCGACGCCGTGCTCGGCGTCGCCGGCCCGGCCGTCGACGTGCCCCTGGCCGTGGTCGAGATGCGGCTGATGGGTGGCGCGCTCGGCCGTCCGGCGACGGTCCCGAACGCGGTGGCGGGGCGCGACGGTGCGTTCTCCGTGTCGGTGGTCGCCCCGGCCCCACCGCCGATGCTGGCGGCCGCCCGTGCCGCGTCCGGCCGCGTGGTCGACGCCCTGGCGCCGTGGTCGACGGGGACGTCGCTGGTGAACTTCGCCGGCCACGGCGGCGAGCGCGGGGCGAGCAGCGCGTGGACCCCGGAGGTCCTGGAGCGGCTGCGCCGGGTCAAGGCCGCGGTGGATCCGCACGACGTGTTCGGTGGCGGCCTCGCCGCCCCGGTGGCAGCGCCGGCAGGTGCGCGATGAGCCGGCAGGTGGTCGTCGTCGAGCCGGGACAGGGACACCGCGTCGGCAACGTCGAGTTCCTCGCACGCACGGAGGACACCCCCTTCTTCAACCTCGCCGTCATCGTCCTGAGGCCGGGGCAGGGGGTCGAGGGCCACCGGCACACGGCGGAGGACGACTCCTTCCTGGTGCTCGAGGGCACGCTGTCGCTGACCGTCGGCGACGACGAGCGGGTCGTGCAGGCCGGGCCGGGGACGTTCGCGCTCGTGCCAGCGGGCACCCTGCACGCCCTGCTCAACGCCGGCCCGACCGACGTGCGCTTCCTCAACGTCCACGCACCCGGTGGTTTCGACCGGCGGATCGGGCTCGGGCGGCAGCCGACCCGGCCTGCGGTGACCGTCACGCCATGACGCTGACCACGTCGACGTAGAAGCTCGTCGGCAGCGTCGAGTCGTTGACGGCCTGCAGCTTCAGCGTGATCGTCTGCCCGGCGTACGCCGAGAGGTCGACGGTGGTGGCGGTCCACGTCCCGGTGGGCGAGGCGTTGCTGTAGCTCTTCAGCGTCGTCCCGTTGGCCTGGATGTTGAGCCGGTCGTACGCCGTCGACCCCGACTCCTGGGTCGTGACGTAGCTGCGCAGGGTCAGCGTCTGGGAGCTCGCACCGGTCGGCACGGTCACCTGCTGGGTGGCCGACTGGGTCGAGGAGGTCGTGCCGCCGACGAGCAGGGAGTGGGTGCCGGCGTAGGCGCGTGTGGTCACGACCGAGGCGCCGGAGCCCAGGCTCCAGTAGGAGTTGCCCGACTCGAAGCCACCGTTGACGACGCGCTCGGCCGGCGTACCGGTGCCGCCGCCGGACGTGGAGCCGCCGACGAGCCACTGCGTGGCGTTGAGGGCGAGCGCGGCGTTCGTGCCGGCCGGGTCGTTCCAGCCGTCGTAGAGCGTGTTGCCGGGCTGACCGGTGCCGTCGTCGATCGGCGAGCTGTCACCCCAGAAGGCGACCCGGCCGGATCCGAAGCTGCTGGTGACGAAGGCGGCGCCGGTGGTCCCGCTGGCGGAGTAGCCGGAGCGGTAGAGCTCGCCGCGCACCGTGCCGTTGGCGGTCGGGTGCAGCGTGGCCGTGGTTCCGTTGCGCAGGATGGTGCCGGTCACCTCCCCGAAGGGCCCGGCGACGATCGGGTCCCCGGCGGCCCGGCTGCCGACGACGCCCGGGTCCTCGTTGCCGATGTCGAGGTGGTCGATGGCGAAGCCGAAGGGGTCGGTCGGGTCGACGGAGTTGTCGGTCATCAGGTCGTTGAGGACGTCGACCGAGTCGTAGCCGTCGTTGTTGCGGTCGGAGACGTCGTGGTCGCTGACCATGAACAGCCCGCCGCCTGCCTGGACGAACTTCATGATCGCGGTCTTCTCGGCCGCCGTGAACAGGGTGTTGGGCTCGGGCAGCACGAACCCGTCGTAGTTGGCGAGGTCCTGGCTGTTGGTGGCGTCGCCGTAGGTGATCCGGCCGGTGGCCGGCAGCGTCTCGAGGGAGTAGTCACCGGTGCGCTGGAGCGCGACGCCCCAGGCGGAGATGGCGCCGGTCCAGCTCGTCTCGCTCGTGGGGCCGGCGTTCTGGCCGAGCGGGTCGGGCTGGCTGGTGGAGATGATCCAGTCGGCGTTGCCGGCGGTCTCCGCGGAGCTGTTGTCGAAGAGCACCTTGTACGGCGGGGTGGCCGCCGTCGCCGGGCTCTGGAGGGCGGGGCTCAGCCCGGCGACGAGTGCGCAGGTGAGCAGGACGATCTTCATGGATTCCCGAGACATGCCGGAGAATCTAGGGCTCTGCCCCCGGCCGCGACAGGGGTCGCGCGGTGACGCCCGGGTGAACGAACGCCCCCTCCGCGGTCACGCCGACCCGGCGGCGAGCGGGCCGGACAGGCAGGCCTGCAGCCGGGGTGCGAGGTCGGCGACGAGCTCCTCCGCCGGCAGGCCGGCCAGGGGCTCGACCCGGATCACGTAGCGGGCCATGGCCAGCCCGATGATGTGCATCAGCACCAGCGACGCCCGGTAGGCGGCCCGGTCGCCGCCGATCTGCTGGGCCACCGGCTCCAGCATGTCCGCCGTGATCCGCTCGCGCAGCAGCCGGCCGGCCTCCGGCTCCGAGGTCGCGGCCCGCACCAGGGAGAGCATCCGGCCCCGGCCCTCCTCGGACTCCAGGGTCTGGAGCGCGAACGACGCCAGCCGCAGGCCGGCCTCCTCGCGCGGCCCCTCCACCAGCATCGTGACCACGACCGCGGGGTCGGCCGGCAGGTCGGCGGACTCGACGAAGAGGCGCACCTTGGAGCCGAAGTAGTGCGTGACCAGCGCGGGGTCGACGCCGGACTCGATCGCCACCTGGCGCATCGAGGTCCGGTCGTAGCCGACGGTCGCGAACATCCGGCGAGCGGTCGCCCGGATGGTGTCCCTGGTGCCGCTGTCGCCGGCGCGGCGGCCTCGTCGTGTCGTGCTCAAGAGAGGTCTCCCCAATTAATTCTTGACGTGATGAATTCAATGCGTGCAGAATTATGGCGCAAGCCTACTCATCCCCTTCTGGAGCCACCATGTCCCACTCGATCCCGACGGCCGCCGGACCGGTCGCCGCGCCCGCGCTCAGCCCGCGCCGGCGCACGAGCATCCTCGTCGTCGTCTGCCTGGCCCTGATGATGGTGGTCTCGGCCGTGAGCGGACTGAACGTCGCGCTCCCCGACCTCGCCGTCGACACCGGCGCCAGCCAGACCCAGCTGACCTGGATCGTCGACGCCTACACGCTGGCCTTCGTCGGCCTGCTGCTGCCGCTCGGCGCGATGGGCGACCGGTTCGGCCGCCGGGGCGTGCTCCTCTTCGGGCTCGTGGCGTTCGGGCTCGGGGCCGGGCTCGCGATGACGACCGACGACCCCACGACGCTCGTCGCGCTGCGGGCCCTGATGGGCGTCGGCGCGGCCGCGGTCATGCCGGCCACCCTGTCGGTCATCACCAGCTCGTTCCCGCCCGAGGAGAAGGGTCGGGCCGTCGGGGTCTGGGTCGGCGTGGCCGGCGGCGGCGCCGTCCTCGGCCTGCTCGCCTCCGGCATCCTGCTCGAGCTCTTCTCGTGGAGCTCCTTCTTCGGGCTCAACGTGACGCTGGCCGCCGTCGCGCTGGCCGGGACCCTCGCCGTCATCCCGTCGTCCCGTGACGAGCACGCGCCGCGGCTCGACCCGGTGGGTGCCCTGCTCTCCCTGGTCGGCATCGTCGCCCTGGTCTTCTCGATCATCGAGGGCCCCGAGCGCGGGTGGGCGGACACGCTCACCGTGGCCGGCTTCGTCGTCGGCGCGCTCGGCCTCGCGGGGTTCGTCCTGTGGGAGCTGCGTCGCCCCGACCCGATGCTGGACCCGCGCCTCTTCCGGCTGCGCGGCTTCAGCGCCGGCTCACTGGCGATCACGGTGCAGTTCTTCGGCAGCTTCGGCTTCTTCTTCGTGATCATGCAGTACCTGCAGTACGTCGAGGGCCGCTCGCCGCTGATGGCGGCCGTCTGCCTGCTGCCGCTGCCGGTCGTGCTCATCCCGCTGGCCCGTCGGGCGCCCGTGATCGCCGGCCACCTCGGCACCCACCGGGTCGTGGCGCTCGGGCTGGTGCTGAGCGCCACCGGCATGCTCATCCTGTCCCGGCTCTCGCTCGACTCGTCGTACGGCTTCCTGGCCGTCGGTCTCGTGGTCTTCGCCGCCGGCATGGGCCTGGCGGGCACCCCGGCCACGACCGCGATCGTCTCCTCGCTGCCGAAGTCGCGGCAGGGCGTGGCCTCGGCGGTCAACGACGCGTCCCGCGAGCTGGGCAGCGTGCTCGGCATCGCGATCCTGGGCAGCGCGCTGAACGCGGCGTACCGCGACGGCGTCGCCCCGGCGACGGACGGGCTGCCTCCGCAGGCCGCCGACGCCGCGGAGTCCTCGATCGCGTTCATCACGCGCGGCGCGGACCAGATCGCGGCGATGGGGCCGGCGGGGGACCGGCTGGTGCAGGCCGCGCAGCAGTCGTTCGTCGACGCGACCGGGACCGCGTTCCTGATCTCCGCCGGCGTGCTGCTGGTGGGTGCGGTCGCGGTGTGGTTCCGCGCCCCGCGGGACGCTGCGGCCGAGGCCGTCGAGGAGCCCCTCCCGGAAATGCACGAACCGCCGGCGTCTCGGGTCACCGGCGGTTCGTGAGAAGAACGTAGCGCGGCGAACCCCAAGAGATCCTGAGATCTGGCTCAAGATCTCCTCAATTCGGGCTGTGGCAGCATCGCGGCCATGTGGGAAGCGGCGTTCTGGGGCTTCGTGGGCGGGTTCGCCCTGCTGCTGGGGGCGGTCGCCGGCATCTGGCTGCCGACCAGCAAGCGGTTCGTCGGCCTGATCATGGCGTTCGGCGTCGGCGTGCTGTTCAGCGCGGTCGCCTTCGAGCTCACCGCCGAGGCCTACGACCGCTCCGGTGCCGACGCGGTGGTGCTCGGGCTGCTGGCCGGCTCGCTGGTCTTCTTCGGCGGTGACTGGCTGATCGACCGTCGGGGCGGGGACCGGCGCAAGAGCCAGAACGGCTCGCCGGCCGACGCCGGCGCGATGGCGCTGGTCCTCGGGGCCCTGCTCGACGGCATCCCCGAGTCCGCCGCGATCGGGGTCAGCCTGATCGGCGGCGGCACGGTCGGGACGGCGGTCGTGGCCGCCGTCTTCCTCTCCAACATCCCCGAGTCGCTGTCCGCGTCCGCCGGCATGCGCAAGGACGGCCGCTCGGTGCGCTACGTGCTCGGGCTGTGGGTCGCCGTGCTGCTGGCGTCCACGGTCGCGGCCGCCCTGGGGTTCGGGCTGCTCGGCTCGGCACCGGCGGTGGTGATCGCGGTGACCCAGGCCTTCGCCGCCGGGGCGATCCTCACCATGCTCGCCGACACGATGGTGCCCGAGGCAGTCGAGCACGCGGGCGCGCTGGTGGGCCTGGTGACGGCGGTCGGCTTCACGCTGGCCTTCCTGCTCTCGATGGCCTGAGCCCGACCGACTCGGACCGGTCAGAAGTCGCTGGAGGACAGCACCCGGTCGACCTCGACGCGGATCGCCACCCGGTCCGGGTTCTCCCTCGGGGTCCGGTAACGGGCGGCGTACATCGTCTCGGCCCGGCGCACCGACTCCGGGTCGGAGAGCACCGAGCCACGCCCCTCGATGGTCGACCAGCGACGACCGTCGACCTGGCAGGCCGCCAGCAGGGGCGAGCCGGCGAGGTTGCGCGCCTTGCGCGACGTCCGCGAGGTGATCACCCACGCGCACCGCTGCTCGCGGTCGAGGGCCACGCCGACCGGCACGACGTGCGGCCGGCCGTCGGTGCGCAGGGTGGTGAGCGTGCAGAGATGGCGCTCGGTCCAGAAGTCCAGCAGGGCGGCCGGCCACGCGGGCCAGTCGGGCGTCGGTGAGGTCACGCCCCCATGGTGCCGGGTCGGGCCGCACGGACGCGCTTGGGTGGGCGATTCCCGCGGGCTACGTTCGCCACCATGCTGCCGCGCCCCCTCGCCGTCGGGATCGACACCCTCCTGGACCGCACCGTGGCCCCCGGGTACACCCGGATCGGTCCCGCGATCCGCCGCCACCTCCCGACCTGGCCCGCCGACCCGGAGCCGGACGCCATGAAGGGCAAGGTCGTCGCGGTCACCGGCGCCACGTCGGGTCTCGGCCTGGCCACCGCCGAGGGGCTCGCCCGGCTGGGCGCCGAGGTCGTCCTGGTGGTGCGCGACACCGACAAGGGCGCCCGGGTGCTGCGCGACCTCGGCGGTCGGCTGCCGCTGGCCGAGCTGCACCTGGCCCGCTGCGACGTGGGCGACCTCGACGACGTACGCCGCTTCGCCGACGAGCTGGACGTCGACCACCTCGACGTGCTGGTGCACAACGCGGGGGCGATGCCGCCCGAGCGGACCGAGTCCGCCCAGGGCCACGAGCTGACCATGGCCCTGCACGTGCTCGGCCCGGTGCTGATGACCGAGCTGCTCCGGCCGCGCCTGACCGACGCGCGGGTCGTGCTCGTCACGTCCGGCGGGATGTACGGGCAGCGGCTGCGTGTCGACGACCCGGAGTACCTGCAGGGGGACTACTCGCCGACCACGGCCTACGCCCGCAGCAAGCGCGCCCAGGTCGAGCTCCTGCCGGTGCTCGACCAGCGCTGGGGCGGGTCCGGCATCTCGGTGCACGCGACCCACCCCGGCTGGGCCGACACGCCGGGTGTCGTGGACTCCCTGCCGACCTTCCACAAGGTCACGGGCCCGTTGCTGCGCGACGCCGCGGGCGGCGCCGACACCACCGTGTGGCTCTCCGCGACCGACCCGGTCCCGACCGGCGGCCAGCTCTGGCACGACCGCCGGCCTCGGCCCTTCCACCTGCTGCGCCGCACGCGCACCGGCGAGGAGGAGCGCGCCGCGCTGTGGCAGTGGGTACGCCGCGAGCTGGACCTCCCGCAGGACGCGTAGCCGTCAGATCCAGCGCTGGAACCAGATCCGGTCCAGCCACTCGCCGTGCGTCAGCAGCTGGTCGGTCCAGATCGGCCAGAACCAGGCGAAGTTCACGAGCACGAGCACGAAGAACGACCCGGACACGACCACGCCCGCGGTGCGCCGTGGGGTGGGCACGGGGGAGGAGCCGATCACCCGCCCCATCGTGAGGGTGAGCGCGAGGACCAGGAACGGCAGGCTCACCACGGCGTAGAACGAGAAGATCGGTCGGTCGTCGTACTGCAGCCACGGCAACCACGTGGACAGCACCCCGACCACCGCGAGCCCGAACCGCCAGTCCCGGGCGCCGATCCACATCGCCGCGGAGTAGAGCAGGGCGAGCACCCCGCCCCACCACAGCACGGGGGTGCCGAGCAGCAGCACCTGGCGCAGGCAGTCGCTGCCGGCCGGGGCGTCGCAGCCCTGCGTGCCCGGCTTGATGTCGACGTCCGCCTCGACGCCCACCGGCCGGTTGAGGAGCAGCCAGCCGGACGGCTTCGAGGCGTAGGTGTGCGTGCTGTCGTTGAGGAAGTGCGTGTGGAACACGTAGACGTCGCGCTGGTAGTGCCACAGCGAGCGCAGCGACTGGGTCACCTCGCCCAGGCCCGAGGCGTCCGGCTCGTCGCGGGTCGGCCAGTCCTTGCCGCCGTCGTAGTGGGTGTACTGCGTCGCCGACAGGTGGGTCTCGTACTCGTGGGCGTGGATGAGCCACCCTGTCCACGAGGCGACGTAGACCACCAGCGCCACCAGCACGAGGTGCACGAAGGCCGGCACGCCGTCGACCAGGGCCGACCTGAGCACCGCCCACCGGACGCCGAAGGACCGCCGGGCGCCGGCGCTCCACAGCCACACCAGGACGCCGAAGGCGGCCAGCGGGTACGCCGCCTCCCACTTGCTGCCGAGGGCGAGCCCCCAGCACACCCCGCCGAGCAGCAGCCAGGGGCGGAACAGCAGCCCGCGCACCGGCCCCCAGCCGTGGGTCACCTGCTCCGGCGCGAGCCGGGCCAGCCGGGCGCGGTACCAGTCCCGGTCGTTGACCGTGCAGGCGACCGCGCAGAGCAGGAAGAAGGCGACGAAGATGTCCAGCAGCGCCAGCCGGGAGAGGACCAGGTGCAGGCCGTCGAAGGTGAGCAGCAGGCCGGCGACGCAGCCGAGTGCGGTCGACCCGGTGAGGCGCCGCGCCAGCCGGCACATGACCAGCACCATCAGCGACCCCACGACGGCGGCGGAGATCCGCCAGCCGAACGGGTCCATGCCGAAGGCCTTCTCCCCGAGCGCGATCAGCCACTTGCCGACCTCGGGGTGCACGATCATCGACGGGCTGTCCTTCCACACGCCCGTGGTGGTGCCGTCGAGGATCTTGTCGTTCGCGCTGCCGACGTACTCCTTCACGTAGCCGAAGTGGGCCAGCGACCAGGCGTCCTTGGCGTAGTAGGTCTCGTCGAACTCGAAGGCGTGGGGCGTGCCGAGGTGCCACAGGCGGAGGAACAGCGCCAACAGCGCCACCCCGATGCTGGCCGACCAGCCCACGACCGGGTCCTCGAGCCGCTTCCGGCCCCGCGCCCGCTCCGGGGCGAGCGGCACGCGCCGGCCTGATGCGGTGCGCGACAGGCCCACCCGGCGCTGGACCGCGGCGTCGGGAGCGGCGAGGTTCGTCACAGCCGGAGACTCTACGTGCCTCAAAATGAGGAGAAACGCTCAAGTCCGGACCCGAATGGGCCGATTCTTCTGTCGGGGTCCCCCCGGCCCCGCGTCCCGGACTGGAACGACTGGATCGACGGGACGCATCCGCTGTGCCTCCCCGGAGACCGTCGTGCTCGTTCGTGCTGCCACCTCGCTGTTCCCTGCCCTCGTGCTGCTGCTGGCCGGGCTCACCCCGCAACCCGCCCTCGCCGGGTCCGCGGGTCCGGTGACCGTCCCGCTGCGTGTGGGGAGCTACAACATCCGGGCCGCCGAGCCCGTCGACTCCTTCGAGGCCGGCGTCGAGGCCCTGCGGCCGCGGATCGACGTGGCCGGGCTGCAGGAGATCACCGGGCGCGACAAGCTCCGGTACCTGGCGGCCACGACGGGCTGGGCGTCGTACAGCGCCCTCGAGCAGATGCAGAACCCGGTCATCTGGGACCGCTCGAAGCTCGCCTTCGTCAGCGGCCGCGGAGCCCTGCTCGCCAAGGGCCGCTACATCGGCGACGAGCTGCCCAAGCTCGGGGACCACACCAAGGACACCTACGCCACGATCGTGCACCTGCGGCACATCCTCAGCGGTCGGTCGCTGACGGTGATCAACGTGCACCTGCTCGCCGGCGCGACGCAGGCGGGGCGGCCGCGCGCCGACCGGCCCCTGATGTTCTCGGAGTACCGCGACCAGGTCCGCAGCCTCGACGCGCTGGTGGCGGCCGAGTCCTCCTCCGGCCAGGTGATCGTGCTCGGTGACTTCAACGTGGGGTACGCCGCCGACGCCCGCTGGCAGCGCAAGAACTTCCCCTACACCCGGTTGACCAAGCACGCGATGGTCGGCATGTGGCGCGACTGCGGCACCGACGACAACGGCACCCACGGGCGCCAGTACATCGACCAGGTGTGGACCGACGTGCCCGCGGCCAGCTGCGAGGTCGGCTACGACATCCAGCACTCCGACCACTACCCGGTCGTCGGCACCTACGCCGTGGACGTTCTGCCCGGCTGAGCCGCGGAGGGGCCTGCGATGATCGGGGCGTGACCACCCTCCCAGGCACGCTCGTGCTCGCCGCCACGCCCATCGGCCGGGTGACCGACGCACCGCCGCGGCTCGCCGAGGAGCTGGCGAACGCCGACGTGGTCGCCGCGGAGGACACCCGCCGGCTCAAGCGGCTCACCGGCGACCTCGGCGTCACCGTCACCGGCCGGGTCGTGTCGTACTTCGAGGGCAACGAGAGCTCCCGCACCCCCGCGCTGCTCGAGGCCCTGCTGGCCGGCGAGCGGGTGCTGCTCGTGACCGATGCCGGCATGCCCAGCGTGTCCGACCCCGGCTACCGCCTGGTCGCCGCCGCGGTCGAGGCCGACGTGCCCGTCACCGCCGTGCCCGGACCGTCGGCCGTGCTCACCGCGCTGGCCGTGTCCGGACTTCCGGTGGACCGGTTCTGCTTCGAGGGCTTCCTGCCCCGCAAGGCGGGCGAACGGTCGCGGCGTCTCGCCGGCCTGGCCGTCGAGGAGCGGACCATGGTGTTCTTCGAGGCGCCGCACCGCACCCACGCCGCGCTGGTCGCGATGGCCGAGGCGTGGGGCGGGGAGCGCCCCGCGGCGGTGTGCCGCGAGCTGACCAAGACCCACGAGGAGGTGCGCCGCGGCCCGTTGGCGGACCTGGTCGGCTGGGCCGAGGAGGGCGTGCGTGGCGAGGTGACGATCGTGGTCTCCGGCGCGCCAGGCGGCCCGGACGTCGCCGGCGACCCGGACAGCCTGCGCGCCGCCGTGGCCGACCTCGAGGCGGTCGGGACCAGCCGCAAGGACGCGATCCTGGAGGTCGCGCGCCGGGCGGGGCTGCCCAAGCGCGAGGTCTACGACGCCGTGCACAAGCAGTGACCCGCCCCCCGATCCGTGAGGAGGAGCACGCATGACCGACCGGCCGACCCGGTCCCGCGCCGCCACCGACGAGAGGAGCGGCTCGCGCCGCGACCGCGAGCGCCCGCCGCTCCCGGAGCCGCTGCCGCACCCGGTGGTGGACAACCACTGCCACCTCGACATCGCCGACGCGGACCGGCCCGACGAGTGGTTCAGCACCGCCGAGGCCCTCGCGACCGCCGCCTCGGTCGGCGTGCCCCGGATCGTGCAGATCGGCTGCGACCTGCCGGGCGCGCGCTGGGCGGTCGAGGCCGCGGCGACGTACGACGCCCTCGTGGCCGGCGTCGCCCTGCACCCCAACGAGGCGCCGCGGCACGCCGCCGCGGGTGACCTCGAGGAGGCGCTGGCCGAGATCGAGCGGCTGGCGCAGGCGCACGACAAGGTGCGCGCGGTGGGGGAGACCGGCCTCGACCACTTCCGCACCGGCGAGGAGGGCCGCGCCGCCCAGGTCGAGTCGTTCCGCCGGCACATCGACCTGGCCAAGCGGCTCGACAAGACCCTGGTCATCCACGACCGCGATGCCCACGACGAGGTGCTCGCGGTCATCGACGATGAGGGCGCGCCCGAGCGCTGGGTGATGCACTGCTTCTCCGGCGACGCCGACGTGGCCCGCCGCTGCCTCGACCGGGGCGCGTTCCTGTCGTTCGCGGGGACGGTCACGTTCAAGAACGCACAGCCGCTGCGCGACGCCCTGGCGCTGGCCCCGCAGGACCGGATCCTGGTGGAGACCGACGCGCCGTACCTGACCCCCACGCCGTACCGCGGCCGCCCCAACGCCTCCTACCTGGTGCCGCTCACCATGCGTGCGATGGCCGAGGTGCGGGGCACCGACCTGGGGGAGCTGTGCGCGGCCGTGGACGCCAACACCGAGGCGGCGTTCGGCGGCTCCTGGTAGCACCTCGAGGCCCCGGAACCGTGGATCTTGCCGACGAGAGGCTCGTCACGTCGTCCCCAAATGCGGGGTCCGCGGGTTTGCATCCACCGGATGCGTCGTTATCGTCTTGTGACTGATGGCCGGGATCGGGATCGATCTGACCAGTGCTGGTGGCCGCCGCAACGTGGCGGTGGCCCCGCGTAGAACCCCCGCAAAGCGCGCACCCACACCCGTGGCTGGCGCGCGCCGCGAAGCGCTGGCACCCGAGAACCGGGGAGTACGACGTTCGGAGAATCGTGCCCAGTAATGAGCACAGCAAGCTGTCCCGACTGACCTCTCGACTCAAGACCCGCACCGCCCTGGTCGCCACCGCGACCGTCGCGGTGCTCGCCGTGGCCGGCACCACCTTCGGCTACTCGGCGCTCAGCAAGGAGGTCACCCTCTCCCTCGACGGCCGCTCCGAGCAGGTCACTGCCATGGGCGGCACCGTCGGTGACGTCCTGGACTCCCAGGGCATCGAGGTGGGTGACCACGACATCGTCGCTCCCGGGCTCGACGAGCCGGTGACCGACGGCAGCCGCATCTCGGTCAAGTTCGGTCGTCCGCTCAAGCTCGAGGTGGACGGCGACTCCCAGACCTACTGGGTCACCGCGACCAAGGTCGCCGACGCCCTCGGTGAGATCGGCAAGCGCTTCAGCGGCGCCGAGCTGTCCACCAGCCGCGGCGGCAGCATCAACCGCGAGGGCCTCAAGCTCGAGGTCGTGACCCCGAAGACCCTCACGGTCAAGGTGGCGGACAAGAAGCCGGTCAAGCGCCAGCTCACCGCGCTGACCGTCGGCGACGCGCTGAAGGAGATGGGCGTCAAGGTCGGCAAGACCGACCGGACGACCCCCGCCACGGGCCACGAGGTCCAGGACGGCGACAAGATCGTCTTCACCGACATCCGCCGGGTCACCAAGCGCGTCGAGGGCGAGAGCATCGGCTTCGACACGGTGCACCGTGACGACTCCTCGATGATGCAGGGCGACTCGACCGTCGTGCGCGAGGGCTCCGAGGGTGCCCGCAACGTGACCTACCAGCTGGTCTTCCGCAACGGCGACCTCGCCGTGCGCAAGGTGCTGTCCCAGCAGGTGACCCGCCAGCCCGTGGACGAGATCGTCAAGGTCGGCACCAAGGAGCCGGCGCCGGCTCCGACGTCCAACTACGTCTCCGGTGGCTCGGTGTGGGACCGGATCGCCCAGTGCGAGTCCGGCGGCAACTGGGCGGCCAACACCGGCAACGGCTACTACGGCGGCCTGCAGTTCAACCTGAGCACCTGGCAGGCGTACGGCGGCGTGAGCCGTCCGGACCTCACCAGCCGTGAGTACCAGATCAGCATCGCCGAGAAGGTGCGTGCTGCGTCCGGTGGGTACGGCGCCTGGCCGGTCTGTGGCGCCCAGGCCTGACCTGGTCGTCCCCCGCTTTCGGTGGTCGAACCTGTCGAGACCTAGGCTCGTCCCGTGACGAGCGCTGATTCCACCTCCGCCGGTCCGAGGCTTCTCGGGCCGGCGGAGGTGCGTTCGCTGGCAGCCGAGCTCGACCTGCGGCCGACCAAGCAGCGGGGCCAGAACTTCGTCATCGACGCCAACACCGTGCGGCGGATCGTGCGCGAGTCGGCGATCACCGGGGACGACGTGGTGGTCGAGATCGGTCCCGGCCTCGGGTCCCTGACCCTCGCCCTGCTCGAGGTCGCGGGCCGGGTGGTGGCGATCGAGGTCGACGAGGTCCTCGCCGAGCGCCTGCCCGCCACCATCGCGACGTACGCCCCCGGGCAGCGCGACCGCTTCGAGGTGGTGCTCGGTGACGCGCTGCGCATCGAGTCCGTGCCCGGGCCGGCACCGACGGCGCTGGTCGCGAACCTGCCCTACAACGTGTCCGTGCCGGTGCTGCTGCACATGCTCACGCTGCTGCCCTCGCTCGAGAAGGGACTGGTCATGGTCCAGGCGGAGGTGGCCGACCGGCTCGCCGCCACCCCCGGCTCCAAGGTGTACGGCGTCCCGTCGGTCAAGGCCGCCTGGTTCGCCGAGGTGCGCCGGGCCGGTGCGATCGGGCGCAACGTCTTCTGGCCGGCGCCCAACGTCGACTCCGGGCTGGTGGCCTGGACCCGGCGTGAGCCGCCGACCACGACCGCGACCCGCGAGCAGGTCTTCGCGGTGGTCGACGCGGCCTTCGCCCAGCGTCGCAAGGTGCTGCGCGGAGCCCTGCGCGGCCTGGCCGGCTCGGCCGAGGTGGCCGCTGCGGCGCTCGACCACGCCGGCGTGGACCAGCTCGCCCGCGGCGAGTCGCTGACCATCACCGACTTCGTGCGGATCGCCGAGGGGCTGGTCGCCCAGGGCTGGGTCGGCTCCGGCGTACGAGGGGTCGACGCGTGATCCCGGACGCTCCCGGGCTCGTCGTGCGCGCGCCCGCCAAGATCAACCTGCACCTCGGTGTGGGGGCGGTGCGGCCCGACGGGCTGCACCCGCTGCTCACCGTCTACCAGGCGGTGGGCCTCTACGACGACCTCCGTGCCGTCCCGTGCGAGAAGTGGCGGCTGGGGCTGGCCGTCGAGGACCACGTCGACCACGCAGGGGTGCCCCTGGACGGCGACAACATCGTCGACCGGGCGGCCGCGCTGCTGGCCGCCCACCACGGCCTGGAACGGTCCGGCCTCGGCGGAGACCTGCACATCACCAAGGCGATCCCGGTCGCCGGCGGGATGGCGGGCGGCTCGGCCGACGCCGCGGCGGCGCTGGTCGCGCTCGACCGGCTGTGGGGGCTCGACACCCGCGACGCCGACCTGCTGGCGCTGGCCGCCGAGCTCGGCAGCGACGTCCCCTTCGCGCTCGTCGGTGGCACCGCGCTCGGGACCGGACGCGGCGAGATCGTCACCCCGGTGGTCGACCACGGCACCTGGTGGTGGGTGCTCGCGCTGTCGCCCGAGGGCATGTCCACCCCGGCGGTCTACCGGCACTTCGACGAGCTGCACCCCGACGCGCCGGCCACCCCGCCGCCCGCCGACGAACTGCTCGCCGCGCTCGACTCCGGCGACCCGCACCGGCTCGCCGCCACCCTCCACAACGACCTGCAGGTGCCCGCCTTCGACCTGCGTCCCGACCTGGCGCGGCGGATCGAGCGCGGCGAGGCCGAGGGCGCGCTGCGCGGGCTGGTCTCCGGCTCCGGCCCGACCTGCGTCTTCCTGTGCGAGTCCGGCGACCACGCCCGGGCCGTCGCGGCGGCGCTCCGCGCGCCCTCCGCGGACGGGCAGGAGCCCGTCGTCCTCGTCGCCAACGGCCCGGTCGCGGGCGCCCACGTGGTGACCCATGGCTAACCTCCTCAACCTCGAGCGGGTCTCGAAGTCCTACGGCGTCCGCCCGCTGCTCACCGACGTCTCGCTGGGCATCGGCGCCGGCGAGCGGATCGGCATCGTCGGCCGCAACGGCGACGGCAAGACCACGCTGCTCGAGGTGATGACCGGCCTCGAGGAGCCCGACACCGGTCGGGTCTCGCGCACCCGCGGCCTGCTGGTCGGCTACCTGCACCAAGGCGACGAGCTGGTCGACACCCACACTGTGCGCGAGGCCGTGCTCGGCGGCCTGTCCGACCACGAGTGGGCAGCCGACGCGCGCAGCCGCGAGGTCGTCGAGGTGCTGCTGGCCGGGGTCTCCCTGGACCGGCCCGTGGTCGGGCTGTCCGGCGGGGAGCGGCGGCGCTGCTCGCTGGCCGCCCTGCTGCTCGGCGACCACGAGCTGATCGTGCTCGACGAGCCCACCAACCACCTCGACGTGGAGGCCGTGGCCTGGCTGGCCCAGCACCTGGTCCAGCGCCCGTCCGCGCTCGTGGTGGTCACCCACGACCGGTGGTTCCTCGACGCGGTCTGCCAGTGGACGTGGGAGGTCCACGACGGGGTCGTCGACGCCTACGAGGGCGGGTACGCCGCGTTCGTGCTCGCCAAGGCCGAGCGGCAGCGCCAGGCCTCGGCCTCCGAGACCCGCCGGCAGAACCTCGCCCGCAAGGAGCTCGCCTGGCTGCGTCGCGGTGCGCCCGCGCGGACCTCCAAGCCGAAGTTCCGGATCGAGGCCGCTAACGCCCTGATCGAGGACGTTCCGCCGCCGCGCGACCGGATGGAGCTGCAGCGGTTCGCCACCCAGCGGCTCGGCAAGGACGTCATCGACGTCGAGGACGTCGACCTGGTCCGCGGCGACCGCACGCTCCTCTCGCACGCCACCTGGCGGCTCGGGCCCGGAGACCGGGTCGGGATCGTCGGCGTCAACGGCGCCGGCAAGACCTCGGTGCTCTCGCTGATCGCCGGGTCGCTCCCGCCGGCGGCCGGCAAGGTCAAGCAAGGCCGCACCGTGGCCCTGCAGCACCTGACCCAGCAGCTCGACGACCTCGACCCCGACGGTCGGGTGCTGCCGACGGTCGAGTCGATCCGCCGGGTGACGAAGACGGCCGACGGCGAGATCACCGCGAGCTCGATGCTGGAGCGCTTCGGCTTCACCGGCGACCGACTGACCGCGCGGATCGGCGACCTGTCCGGCGGCGAGCGTCGTCGCTTCCAGCTGCTCCGGCTGCTGCTCACCGAGCCCAACGTGCTGCTCCTCGACGAGCCCACCAACGACCTCGACATCGAGACGCTCAACGTCCTCGAGGACTTCCTCGACGGCTGGCCCGGGACCCTCCTGGTCGTCTCGCACGACCGGTACTTCCTCGAGCGGGTCACCGACTCCGTCTGGGCGCTCCTCGGCGACGGCCAGATCTCGATGCTGCCGCGCGGGGTCGACGAGTACCTCGAGCGACGTACCGCCGACCTCCACCTCGAGTCGGCGCAGGTGCAGGCCCAGGACGCGTCGAGTCGGCGCGAGCTCGGCGCGGAAACGGGTCGAGTCGGCGCAGGCTCGCCGGAGAAGGCGAAGGCCGGCAGCGCCGAGGAGCGCGCGGCGCGCAAGAACATCGCCCGGATCGACAAGCGGCTCGAGCGGATCGCCGAGCAGGAGGCGGCGCTGAACGCCGAGGTCCTCGAGCATGCCCAGGACTACGAGAAGCTGGCGGACCTCAGCGCCCAGCTCGACGTGCTGGCGGCCGAGAAGGAGGAGCTCGAGATGGAGTGGCTGGAGGCCGCCGAGATCCTCGAGTGACGAGCTTGCGCCGACTCGAGCCGTTCCAGCGGCGAGCTTGCGCCGACTCGAGCCGTTCCAGCGGCGAGCTTGCGCCGACTCGACGTCTCAGGCGAAGGGGGCCAGCAGGGTCCGCAGCAGGGCCGCGAGCTGCTCCTGCTCGGCGTGGGGCAGGTCGGCGAGGAACGACTTCTCGGCCTCCAGCAGCGCCTCGAACGCCCCGTCCACGGCGGTCTTGCCCTCGGCGGTGAGCCGGACGATCACGCCGCGCCGGTCCTCGGGGTCGGGGTGGCGCTCCACGAATCCGCGGGCCGCGAGCCGGTCCACCCGGTTGGTCATGGTGCCGCTGGTCACCAGGGTCTCGCGAAGCAGCCGGCCGGGGGAGAGCTCGTACGGCGCGCCCGCGCGGCGCAGCGCGGCGAGCACGTCGAACTCCCAGGACTCGATGCCGTGGGTGGTGAACGCCTGCCGCCGGGCCAGGTCGAGGTGGCGCGCGAGCCGGGAGATGCGGCTGAAGACCGCGACGGGCGCCAGGTCGAGGTCGGCACGCTGGCGCGCCCACGCCTCCACCAGGTCGTCGACCTCGTCCCTCATGGCCCCATCGTAGCCGGTTCGGTCGAGAATCTTGACATCGAGACAGTTCTCGACGACGATCGGTTTGTCTTGATGTCAAGATACTTCGCCGAGCTGGAGGGCTGCCGTGACGCACCGCTGGGACCCGGACCGCTACCTGACGTACGCCGACGAGCGTGGCCGCCCGTTCGTCGAGCTGCTCGCGCGGATCGGCGTCGACGACCCGCGCAGCGTGGTCGACCTCGGCTGCGG
This sequence comes from Nocardioides sp. GCM10023255, assembly GCF_042653125.1. Lineage (NCBI taxonomy): Bacteria > Bacillati > Actinomycetota > Actinomycetes > Propionibacteriales > Nocardioidaceae > Nocardioides > Nocardioides sp. GCM10023255. The sequence goes on along the minus strand of NZ_JBHSHU010000001.1, from coordinate 109,604 downwards.
GCCCGGCAACCTGACCGGCCTGCTGGCCGACCGTTGGCCCGACGCGCACGTGACGGGCCTGGACTCCAGCCCGGAGATGATCGCGAAGGCTCGCGCCGCCGACGACCGGATCGCCTTCGACGTCGCCGACCTGCGGGAGTGGACGCCCGACGAGCCGGTCGACGTCCTGGTCTCGAACGCGACCCTCCAGTGGGTCCCCGGCCACCTCGACCTGCTCGAGGGCCTCGTCGCGCGGGTCCGGCCGGGCGGCTGGTTCGCCTTCCAGGTCCCCGGCAACTTCGACGAGCCCAGCCACACGATCCGCAGCGAGCTCGCGGCCGAGGCGGCGTACGCCCCGCACACCCGCGGGGTGGCCGTGCCCTCGAGCCACGACCCGGCGGTCTACCTCGACCGGCTGACCGCGCTGGGCTGCGCCGTCGACGCCTGGGAGACGACGTACCTCCACGTGCTGACCGGCGAGGACCCCGTCTTCGCCTGGGTCTCCGGCACCGGGGCCCGGCCGACCCTGCAGGCCCTGCCCGACGACCTGAGGCCTGCCTTCGAGATGGAGTTCAAGAGCCGCCTGCGTGCGGCCTACCCTGAGCACGCGTACGGCGTGGTGCTGCCCTTCCGGCGCATCTTCGCCGTCGCCCGGACGCCCGAGGAGGGACGATGAAGCTGCACCACGTCCAGGTGGCCTGCCCGCCCGGCGGCGAGGACGCCGCCCGGCGCTTCTATGCCGACGGGCTCGGGATGACCGAGGTCGAGAAGCCCGCTGACCTGAGGGCTCGCGGTGGCGCCTGGTTCCGGGCGTACGCCGCGGACGGTGCCGTCGCGGCCGAGATCCACGTCGGCGTCGAGGAGCCGTTCGCGCCGGCCCGCAAGGCGCACCCGGCCTTCGTGCTCGACTCGGTCGCCGTCCTCGAGGCCACCGCCGAGCGGCTCGCCGCGACCGGCAGCGAGGTCGACTGGAGCCAGCGCGCCACGTTCGCCGGCTACGAGCGGTTCCACACCTTCGACGGGCACGGCAACCGGGTCGAGGTGCTGGCCCCGGCCTGAGCCCGGATCACCGCCACAGGTCCACCACGCCCCCGGTGACCGAGAGGCCCTGGGTGCGACCGGCGCGCGCCGAGGCGATGCGAGCAGCGGGGTCGAGGATGTTGTGCCCGACGACCTTGCGGGCGAGGACGTCGGGTGCCAGCACGGTGGACAGGACGCCCTCGAGCTCCTCGGCGGGGCTGCGCAGAAGGCCGTATCCGTGCGGCATCGGTGCCAGCGCGACGACCCGATCGCAGCCGCGCGCGAGGTCGGCGTTGGCGGTGGAGTGGACCCCGCCGTCCACGTAGAGCCGCCCGTCGATCAGCACCGGGGGGTAGACGCCCGGGACGGCGCAGCTCGCCGTGACCGCGTCGAGCAGCGAGACCCCCGTGGAGCCGTCGAACACCCGGCGACGCCCGTTCAGTGCGTCCACGGCCGTGACCAGGAGGTGACGAGTGGGTGGCCACGCCAGGTGGGGGAGGCGGTCGCGCACCTCGGCGTACTTCTCCTCGACCGCCTCGGTGTGGCCGGCCGCGCTGCGCCGCACCGACCAGCAGCCGACCTCGCGGCCGAACGCCTCGAGGTCGCCGCGGGCCAGCACCAGCGCGCGCAGGAACCCCAGCACCACCTGGCCGTTGGCCTTCGGCACAGGAGGCTCGTCCTCGGGGTGCGGACGGACCTGGTGGTCGTAGAGCGACTCGAGCTCGGTGCCGCTGACGAGCTGGGCGCCGACCGCCGAGCCGGCGGATGTGCCGACGACGAGGTCGGCCGTGGTGAGGTCCACCCCAGCCTCCCGCAGGCCGAGCAGCATCCCGGTCTCCCAGGCGATCCCCGTGATCCCGCCGCCGCCCAGCACGAGACCGCGCCGCAGCGGCTGCTCCATGCCTCCATCCTGCGCCCGGTCGGCGGTGAGCCGCGTCATCCGCGGGGGAGCATGACAGGAGAAGTTACCCGACGGTAATGTCATCTCCATGAGCCAGGTCCTGACCCTGTGGAAGAAGACCAGCGCGCTGCCCCAGGGGTCGCGGATCTTCTCGGTCCTCTTCGCCCAGAAGGCGCCGTACTTCGCGACCATCCGGCCACGCTTCACCGAGATCCGGCCCAACCGCGCCGAGCTCGTCATCCCGAAGCGGCGCCGCGTCCACAACCACCTCGGCACCGTGCACGCGATCGCCCTGTGCAACGGCCTCGAGGCCGCGATGGGTGCCCTCGCCGAGGCGACCATCCCCGCCGACAAGCGGTGGATCCCCAAGGGGATGGAGGTCAGCTACACCGCCAAGGCGACCAGCGACATCACCTGCGTCGCCGAGACCGACCCCGAGCAGTGGACCTCGGACGACCCCGACCTCCCGGTCCGCGTGCGCGGCGTCCGGGAGGACGGGACCGTCGTGGTCGAGGGCGTCATCAGGCTCTGGGTGACGCCGCGGAGGTGACGCCGTCGCGCAGCCAGTGCCACGCGAGCGCGCCGATCCACAGCTCGTAGGCGAGTGAGCTCAGCGCCAGCGGGGGGAAGAACACGTCGCTCACGGTGGTCGCGGTGCCCAGCGCGCTCACCACGACGATCGCGATGCCGGTGCGCTGCAGCCACGGGCCGTCCCCGACCAGGCGCAGGGCGAGGACGACCGCCAGGACGAGGAAGATCCGCGGCAGTGCCGAGAAGGTGAGGGAGTACGGCGCGATCGCGTCCCAGCCGGCCAGCAGTCGCGGGTCGGTGCCCTTCTCCGCCGCGTCGAGCGCGACGTCGTGGAGCACCGCGGCGTACGGCCACACGAAGGCCAGCAGCGTCCCGGCGGCGACCGCCACGGTCGCCAGGGTGCCGGTCGCGTCCGCCCGACGCAGTCGCACGTGCACGGCGCCGAGGAAGCCGAGCAGCAGGACGCCGGCGAGCATGAACACGTAGTTGCCGATGCGGTAGGCGTCCGCGGCGTCGAGGACGTGGTGCCCCCAGACCGCGGGATCCTCCCCGGGACGCCCGCCCCGGGGCAGGACGAAGATCGTCATGCCCACCATGACGGTGAGCTGGCAGACCGTGAAGGCGATGCCGAACCAGGTGCTGATCCGGGTGACGTCGAGGCCCGTGGCAGGGGTGCCCGATCGTGGGGTGTCGGTGTCGATGAGAGTCATGCCGGGACCGTACGAACGGCGTCGGTCCCCGCACATCGACCGCTGGGCTGGTCCGCGGATCAGCCCGTGGGCTGAGGCCGAACGGGCCCGGCGCGCCCTACGCTGCCCGGGTGACCTCGCGCGTGACTCCCGCCGCCGGGCCTCTCGGCGCCAACCGCACCGATGCGGTCGTCGCGGCGGTGCTCGTGGCGCTCGGGCTGGTCCAGGTCACGCTCTGGCCGATCGCGGACTCCGTGGTGGGCCAGCTCTACGTGGTCGGTACGACGGCGCCGCTGGCCTGGCGGCGTACCCACCCGGTGCCGTCCGCCGTCGTCTCCACGCTGCCGTGGTTCGTGCCCACCGAGGGGTTCCCGCTGCTGGGGTTCGTGGCGGTGGTGCTCCAGTTCTTCGCCCTCGGCAGCTGGGGCCGGCCGGGACGGGCCGTCGTCGCGGCGACGCTGTGGGCGGCGTTCGCGACCGCCGTCGGGACGCTGGTCGGTCCCGAGGCGCCGGTGGCCGCGATCGGGGCGGTGATCGCGGTCGCGGCACCGGTGCTGGCCGGCCGACTGGTCGCGCACCTGCGCGCGCAGAACGCCGAGCTGGCCCGGTTGGCCGAGCGGCTGCGCGAGGAGCGGCGGCGCGCCGAGGAGGCGGCGGTCGAGGCCGAGCGCGCCCGGATCGCGCAGGAGCTGCACGACGTGGTGGGCCACGAGGTCACCCTGATCGCGGTCCAGGCCGAGGCCGCTGCCGCCGCCCTCCGGCTCGCCCCCGAGCGGGCTGCGGAGCCGGTCGAGGCCATCCGGGCGACCGCGCACCGCACCCTCGCCGAGATCCGCGGCGTCCTCGACGTGATGTCCCCGGACGTCGACGTGCGCGGGGCCTCCGACGACCTCACCGAGGTCGCCCGCCGGGCCGAGCAGGGCGGCATCCCGAACGTCCTCGAGGTCTGCGGAGCTCCTGCCGTGCACCAGGAGCAGGCCCGGCTCGCCGTCAACCGGATCGTCCGGGAGTGCCTCACGAACGCCGGCCGGCACGCGCCCGGTGAACCCGTCTCGATCGAGGTCACCTGGGAGGACCACCAGGTGCTGGTGCACGCCACCAACCGCACCTCGGTCTCGGCGGCGCCGGAAGCGGGACGCGGCCTGACCGGGATGCGGCACCGGGCCGAGCTGCTGGGTGGCGCCTTCCACGCGGGTCCGCGGGATGGTCGCTTCGACGTCCGGGTCACGCTGCCGCTCGTCGCGGAGTCCCGACCGTGACCCGCGTGCTCCTGGTCGACGACCAGGACCTGGTCCGGCAGGGGCTGCGGCTCATCCTCGAGCTCGCGGGGCTCGAGGTGGTCGCAGAGGCGCGCGACGGTGCCGAGGCGGTCGCGGCGGTCACGGAGCACGCGCCCGACGTGGTGCTGATGGACCTGCGGATGCCGGGGCTGGACGGGATCGAGGCGACCCGGCGGATCACCGCGTCGGACCACCACCCCCGCGTCCTGGCGCTGACCACGTTCGACGTCGACGAGCACGTCGTCGAGGCGCTGCGCGCCGGCGCGGTGGGGTTCCTGCTCAAGGACGTCACGGCCGACGCCCTGGTGGAGGCCGTACGCCGCGCCGCCGCGGGCGAGCCGGTGGTGGCGCCGGCGGTCCTGTCCCGCATGATGGCGAGCTTCGCGTCCCGGCCTCCGGTGGCCGTCTCGTTGCCGCCCGGCTTCGGCGACCTCAGCGACCGGGAGCGCGAGGTGCTGGCGATGATCGGTGCCGGCCGGTCGAACGCCGAGATCGCAGCGGACCTGGTCATCAGCATGGCCACGGTCAAGACGCACGTGCGCCACATCTTTGCCAAGCTCGACCTGCGCGACCGCGCCCAGGCGGTGGTGGTCGCCCGCGACGCGGGTCTCAGCTGAGGAACACCGGGTTGGTCATCGCGACCATCGCCGGGCCCCGGCGCACCTCGGCCCGCACGAACGACGTACCTCCCGGCACCGAGGCGTCGAGCAGCACCTCACCGCCGGTGGCCGGGGCGGTCGCGTGGACCGTGGTGCCCGGGCCGAGCAGCGTGGCGACGCAGCCGTCGTCGAGGCCGGTGACGTGGAGGCGTACGCCGACCGTGTCCCCCTCGCTGCTGGGCACGTGGTCGCCGCACCCGCCGGTCACCTCGCCGAGCGTCGCGGTCAGGTCGAGGTCGATGTCCGAGGACTCGGCGATCCACGCGTGACCGCCCCGGTAGCCGTCGAGCAGGGCGTCGACGGACAGCGAGTCGGCCCGGACCACCGTCTGGGCGAGCCCGATCCGCTGGCCGTGGTTGTGGGAGTCGGAGTTGCCGACGGCCGGCTTGAAGACGCCGTCGGTCAGCAGGCCGTGCCATGCCGACAGTGCCTTCTCGTTGGCGTAGGCGTTGAGCCCGCTCCACGGGCCGTTCCACACCTCGACGGCGTCCATCGGTCCGAAGTCGTCGCCGAACTGCCAGCCGATCCCGGTCCCGAGCTGCTCGGGGTGTGCCGCGATCGCGATCCCGCCCGCGTCGCGCACCTGCTGGGTGAACCGGGGGAGCTCGCCGTCCTCGGGGCGGTAGCGCCAGTCCACCCAGGTCCCGGCCGGCAGCCCGGCGGCGATCCAGTGACCGGCACGCGTGGTGACCTCCTCCCCGCAGATCACCAGGAAGTCGTCGTCGACGACCTTGCCCCAGCGGGCGTGGGCCGAGCTGGTGTTGTGCTCGGAGCTGCCGATGAAGTCCAGCCCGGCCGCCCTGGCGTCGGCCAGCGCCTCGGCCGGGGTCTGGGAGCCGTCGGAGTGGACGGTGTGCACGTGCAGGTCGCCGCGGTACCAGCCGGCTCCCGTGCCCGCGACGCTGGTGGGCGGCGGGTGCGGGACGAAGCGCGGCCGGCGCTTGCCGAAGTGCAGCGTCACCTCCACCTTCCACGGGGTGCCGCCGAAGTCGATCTGGTAGGGCCCGAGCGCGATGGCCCAGCGTCCCGGCGTGATCGGCCCGGCGAGGTAGCCGGGGGTCGCCCGGTGGCGGTTGATCCGGAACGAGCGCCGGGCACCGCCCGACCAGCCCCGGAAGCCCGCCGCGTCGCCGAGGCCGTGGCCGGAGGCGTCGAAGATGCCGATGTCGACCACGTTGAAGGTCGTCGGCCCGGCCGGCGTCGGGGTGTAGTCGTAGTGCACCTCGAGCGCGCGCACGCCCTCGGGGACCCTGAACGGGACGTAGTGCCAGTCCGGCCCGTCGGGGTCGGTGAACCTCCCCTTGAAGACCAGGGTCCTGCTGCTCTCCCCGGCCATCGCCGGCGCGACCGTCGTGAGCGCAGCGGTGGTCGCGACCCCGGTCCCGCCCAGCAGCAGGGCACGCCGGTCCAGCCGGCCGGTCACTCGGCACCCCGGCGTCCGCTGCGTCGCCGGGCCAGCACGGACCCGTTGCTCTGCGAGGACAGCACCGAGCGGTTGCTCTGGTGGGAGAGCACGGAGACGTTGCTCTGGTAGGAGCCCAGGGACAGCGTCGACATCCAGGACCCGATGCTCGCGAAGGACGCGAACGAGCCGATGCTGCCGAACGAGGCCACGGAGCCGACGCTGCAGATCGAGAGGACCGAGCCCTCCGAGCAGATGGACAGGACGGAGCCGCGCGATCGCCAGGAGAGCACGAGCGCACCCTAGTCCGCGGCCGTCCGGGCCATCGGTGCTTTCGGGAGGACCCGTCCACAGCAGGCGAGCGAGGGCGCGCGGGATTCCCGCCCGCCCCGCTGCCCGCCGTACCCTTGTGCGGTCATGACTGAGGCAGCAGCGCGCACGTATGAGGTCCGCACCTACGGGTGCCAGATGAACGTCCACGACTCCGAGCGGCTGACCGGGCTGCTGGAGGACGCGGGGTACGCCGCGGCGCCGGTGGGCGAACAGGCTGACGTCGTCGTGTTCAACACGTGCGCGGTGCGCGAGAACGCCGACAACAAGCTCTACGGCAACCTCGGCCACCTCGCGCCGGTCAAGGCCGCGCACCCGGGCATGCAGATCGCCGTGGGCGGCTGCCTGGCGCAGAAGGACCGCTCGACCATCACCCAGAAGGCCCCGTGGGTCGACGTCGTGTTCGGCACCCACAACATCGGCTCGCTGCCGGTGCTGCTCGAGCGGGCGCGGGTGCAGCAGGAGGCCCAGGTCGAGATCCTGGAGTCGCTCGACGTCTTCCCGTCCACGCTGCCGACCAAGCGCGAGTCGGCCTACGCCGCGTGGGTGTCGATCTCGGTCGGGTGCAACAACACCTGCACGTTCTGCATCGTCCCGTCGCTGCGCGGCAAGGAGAAGGACCGTCGCCCGGGCGACATCCTCGCCGAGATCCGCGCGCTGGTCGCCGAGGGCGTCTCCGAGGTGACCCTGCTCGGCCAGAACGTCAACGCGTACGGCGTGGAGTTCGGCGACCGGCAGGCGTTCTCGAAGCTGCTGCGGGCCTGCGGCGAGATCGAGGGGCTGGAGCGGGTCCGCTTCACCAGCCCGCACCCGGCGGAGTTCACCGACGACGTGATCGAGGCGATGGCCGAGACGCCGAACGTGATGCCGTCGCTGCACATGCCGCTGCAGTCCGGCTCGGACAAGGTGCTGCGCGACATGCGCCGGTCCTACCGCCAGTCGAAGTTCCTCGGGATCATCTCGCGGGTCCGCGACGCGATCCCGCACGCGGCGATCACGACCGACATCATCGTGGGCTTCCCCGGCGAGACCGAGGAGGACTTCGCGGCCACCCTCGACGTGGTCCGCGCGGCCCGCTTCTCGAGCGCCTTCACGTTCCAGTACTCCAAGCGCCCCGGCACCCCCGCCGCCGTGCTCGACGACCAAGTCGCCCCGCACGTGGTCAAGGACCGCTACGAGCGCCTCGTCGCGCTGGTCAACGAGATCGCGTGGGAGGAGAACAAGGCGCTCGTCGGCCGGACCGTCGAGCTGATGGTCGCCGAGGGGGAGGGACGCAAGGACTCCGCCACCCACCGGCTCTCCGGCCGCGCCCCCGACAACCGGCTCGTGCACTTCTCCGCCGACTTCTCCGAGGTGGACGCCGACGGCGTGCGCCCGGGCGACATGGTCACGGTGACGCTGACGTACGCCGCCCCGCACCACCTCGTCGCCGACGGGCCGGTCCAGGCCGTGCGGCGTACCCGCTCCGGTGACGCGTGGGAGGCCCGCCAGGCCACGGCGGCGTCGTCCGGCGCACCGGGCGTCTCGCTGGGCATGCCCACGCTCGGGGTGCCGGCGCCGCTGCCGGACGCGCCCGCCTGCGGCTGAGTCCCGACTGCGGTTGATCCGGCGCACCACGTGCACCGGATCGACCGCGGTCAGGACTGGTCGGAGCGCGGGTCCTTGCTCGAGTAGCCGGACTTGGGCTCCAGCCCCTCCGGCTGTGGCTCCGGGTTGCCGGTGGACTGCTCGGGGGGCACGTCCGCCTCCGGGTCGCGCTCGTGCGGCGCCGTGTCGCGGACCCCGTCGGTGGCGACCTGTCCCGGACCGGTCGGGCCGACCCGCTCGCTGCTGACTCCCATGCCGCCCGCGGCACGCTCGGGGCCGGCCGAGTTGGGCGTCGAGTCCTGGACGTCGGCGTCCTGCGCGGATGAGTCGGCGGAGTCGGAGGGGTCGCTCATGCCGGGGACTCCTCCTCGCCCGACATCGGCTCCTCCTCGTCGCGCGTGGCCTGCGTGGAGGTGTCCTCACCCTCCTGGATCGCCGCGGGGACCTCGACGTCGTCCACCGCCGGGTTGTCGCGGGTCGACAGGTCGCGGGTGGCCGGGTTGGTGTGGTCGATGTCGTCGACGGCGTCGACGCCGCCGGGTGCGAGCTCGCCGGGCTCGGTCTGGGGCTCGGGCATCGGACCGAGGTCGTCGGTGCTCATGAGGTTCTCCCTCCCTCGTGGTGTGCACCTTCGAAGCCGAAGGTGCTGTACGCCGTGGTGGTACCCGTCCGCAGCGACTCCAACACCGCCCGCTCGTGCGGCACGACCGGATCGGGCAGGTCCCCGAGCGGGCACCAGCGCAGCTCGGCGCACTTCTCGGGCTCGACCACACGCGGCTCGCCGCGCCACGAGCGGGCGGTGAAGAAGAAGTCGATCCGCTCGTCGATCGGCTCCCCGCCGCGGGTGCGCTGCATCGCGGTCAGGAACGCCAGGTCGAGGTCGGTCACGTCGATCTCCTCGGCCGCCTCGCGCCGCGCGGCGTCGTACGCCGTCTCGCCCTTCTCGACATGACCGGCCGCGGCCGCGGCCCAGTGGTCGTCCATGAACCCGGTGTTCTGCCGCAGCTGCAGCAGCACCTCCGGGCCGGTGACGCCGTCGCGCAGCAGGAAGACGTACGACGCCGGCACCACGACGAACCGGTCCAGCGGGGCGCTCACTCCTCGGTGGATTCTTCGGTCTCGAGGTCGTGCGGGGTCGCCTCGGGCTCGCCCTCCACGTCGTAGACCGTGCCGGTCTCGTCGGAGACGGCCGTCTCCCGCTCGTCGGCCTCGTACTCCTCGGGGTCGGGAGCCTCGGTGGGCGCCTGCTCCTCGGCGAGCTCTTCCTCGTCCGGTCCTGTCGTCATCGGCGCTCCTCGGTGTCGGTCTTCTCGTCCCGGTGGTCGTTCCCGTCGTCCGCCTCGGACCCGGGCACGCCCGGCTTGCCGGGCGTCTGCGCGCCCGCGGGCGCGTCGGTGCGCAGCGGTCCGCCCGGCGGGGTGGGGGCGTCGAGCGGTTCGTCGTTCTGCTTCTGGCTCATGGTCGTCCTCCTGTCAGAGGGCTCACTGGGACGGCTGGTCCTCGGAGGTCTCGGCGTTCTCCTCCTGCGTCGCCGACCCGCCACCTGCGTCGTCCTCGTCGGGCAGCTCGCCGCGGTGCTCACCGGGCGGGGTGCCGGTCCCGAGCGGCTGCTGCTCCTCCTCCTCGGGGATCGGTGCCGTCATCGGGCGCCCCCGTCGGGGAGGTCGTCGTTGCGGCCGTCGAGCTTGTCGAGGGCGTCCTTGGCCTTCTCGGCGCCGGTGGCGATCTTGTCGGCATGCTTGCCGCCGGTCTTGTCGTCGACCATCTCGGCGGCCTTGTCGATGCCGCCGGCGATCTTGTCGCCGTGCTTGTCCACGGCGTCGCCGAGGGCGTCCTTGGCCTTGTCGAAGAAGCTCATCTGCCACTCCTCTCTGAGCGGGTCGGACCCTGGCTGGGTGCGGTCACGTACCCGGTCTTTGACACACTAACCACATGCCGCCAGACCCGATCGGAGTGCCGGTCGTGGCCATCGTGGGCGCGACCGCCTCGGGCAAGACCGGGCTCTCCCTGGACCTCGCCGAGCGGCTGGGCGGGGAGGTCGTCAACACCGACGCCATGCAGGTCTACCGCGGCATGGACATCGGCACCGCCAAGGTCCCGGTCCAAGAACGCCGCGGTATCCCGCACCACCTGCTCGACCTGATGACGGTCCGCGACCCGCTCACGGTCGCGGAGTTCCAGCAGCAGGCCCGCGACGTCGCGCGCGAGCTGCGCGAGCGCGGCCGGGTCCCGGTGCTGGTCGGCGGGTCGGCGCTCTACACCCGCGCGATCCTCGACCGCTTCGAGTTCCCGGGAACCGACGAGTCGGTCCGCGCCCGCCTCGAGGACGAGCTGGCCGAGGTCGGGGCGCTGCGGCTGCACGAGCGGCTCGCGCTCGTCGACCCCGAGGCCGCCGCCCGCATCCTCCCCGAGAACGGCCGTCGCGTCGTGCGCGCGCTCGAGGTCATCGAGATCACCGGGCGCCCGTTCACGGCGTCGCTGCCGACGATGGAGTACGCCGACCCCGCGTCGGTGCAGATCGGTGTCGACATCGACCGGCCCGCCCTCGACGCCCGGATCGAGCAGCGGGTGGACCAGATGTTCGCCGACGGGTTCGTCGAGGAGGTGGTGCGGCTGCTCGACGAGGGGCTGGCCGAGGGGCGCACCGCCGGTCGGGCGATCGGCTACCGCGAGGTCGCCGCCCACCTCGCCGGCGAGCTGTCCCTCGACGAGGCCCGGGAGCGGACCGTGGTCGCGACCCGCCGCTTCGCCCGGCGCCAGGACTCGTGGTTCCGCAAGGACCCGCGCATCGTCTGGGTCCGGTACGACGACCCCGAGCGCGTGGAGAAGGCGCTGGCGGCGGTCCCGGGCTGAGCCCGGATCCGGGCTGAGCAAGAACGGTCGGGCGCCCGCGGGCCGGCGGGCGCGACACTGGACGGCATGAGCGACCAGCCCTTCGGCACCCCGAGCGGCCGCGACCGGCTGCGCGAGCTGCTCGACGCCGTCCTCGACGAGGGGAACCAGACCCTCGGCGAGATGGCACAGGACGCGTACGCCTCGCCGTACCACTTCAACCGCCAGCTCTCCCGCGGCGCGGGCGAGCCGCCGGTCGCCATGCGGCGCCGGGTGATGCTGGAGCGGGCCGCCTGGCAGCTGCGTCGCGGCACGTCGGTCACCGATGCGGCCTTCGCGGCCGGCTACGAGTCGGTCGAGGGGTTCAGCCGTGCCTTCGCCCGGGCCTACGGGCACCCGCCGGGCGGCGCGGTCGGCTCCGGCCGCACCGGCCACTGGCTGCCCGCTCCCAACGGCATCCACTTCCACCCGCCCACCTCGCTCTGGGTCGACAGCGGCGCGCGTCCGGCGGCCGACGACGTGACGGCGGTGCTGGTCCACCACGACGTCGACGACACGCGCGCGGTGCTGGAGCTGGCCAAGGGTCTGAGCGAGGAGGACTACCGGAGGCCACGGCTGCCCGGGCACCTGGTCCTGGACTGGGACGGTCCCGAGGAGTCGGTCGCGTCCGTGCTCGACCACCTGGTGTGGAGCAAGGAGGTCTGGCTCGCCTCGATCGAGGGCGCCGACCACCCGGTCCACGGCCCGGACGACCTGCCCACCCTGGTGGACCGGCACGAGGACGTGGCCGCACGCTGGCTGGCGTTCGTGCGCGACGTCGAGCAGCGCGGCGCCTGGAGCGACCGCCTCGTCGACGCGCTCTGCGAGCCCCCGGAGAGCTTCGTGCTGTCCGGCGTCGTGGCCCACGTGCTGACCTACGCCGCCCACCGCCGCCAGCTGGTGCGGATGGTGCTGCGCGCCGACGGGCACCGGCCCGACCACGGCGACCCGCTCGAGTGGCTCGCCCGCCGGGCCGCTCCCTGACCTGCCGACCGGCCTCGAGAGGAACCCATGACCCGCACGACCTACTACACCGCCACCACCCTCGACGGCTTCATCGCCGACGAGCACGACTCGCTGGACTGGCTGTTCGTCCAGCACATCGACGAGGACGGGCCGATGAGCTACGGGGCGTTCATCGCCGGCATCGGCGCGCTGGCGATGGGCGCGACGACGTACGAGTGGATCCGCGCGCACCACCTCGACAAGGGCGAGCCGTGGGCCTACGAGCAGCCGACCTGGGTCTTCACGCACCGCGACCTGCCCCCGATCGAGGGGGCCGACGTCCGCTTCGTCGCCGACGACGTGCGGCCGGTGCACGCGGCGATGGCCGAGGCCGCCGGCGGCCGGGACCTGTGGGTGGTCGGCGGCGGGGACCTGGCCTGCCAGTTCGCGGAGGCCGGGCTGCTCGACGAGGTGTGCGCGCAGGTCGCACCGGTCACCCTCGGGAAGGGCCGGCCGTTGTTCCCGCGACCGTTCGACCTGAGACTGACCGAGCTGGCGCGCAACGGCGACTTCGCCTGCGCCCGGTACGACGTCGTGGGGCCGCGCACCTCCTGAGATCCCCGGCCCGGGCCTCGACACCCGTGGCAGGGCGAGGCAGGGTGGGGGAGTCCGTCGCTCCATCTCGGGAGGAACGCATGCGCCGACCCCGCGCCACCACGTCCGTGGCCGTCCTGGCCCTCGCCGCCACCACGCTCACCGCTGGCCCGGTGGGCGCCGCCGACGCCGACCCCGGCGGCCGCGCGCCCGCCCAGCGGGCGACCCCGCCGCCCAGGACCCCGACCATGGTGGGTCGCGGCGGGGCGGTCACGTCCGTCGACGCCGACGCGTCCCGGATCGGCCTGCGGGTGCTGAAGCACGGCGGCAACGCGGTGGACGCCGCGGTGGCGACCGCGGCCGCGCTCGGGGTGACCGAGCCGTTCAGCACCGGCATCGGGGGCGGCGGCTACTTCGTCCACTACGACGCGAGGACCGGCAAGGTGCGCACCATCGACGGCCGCGAGACCGCGCCCGCCGCCATGCCGCACGACGCGTTCATCGACCCCGCCACCGGAGACCCCTACCCGTTCACCCCCGAGCGGGTGACCAGCGGCGTCTCCGTCGGCACGCCCGGCACCCTCGCCACCTGGCAGCGCGCCCTCGACAGGTGGGGCACCCGCACCCTGGCGCGGACCATGCGCCCGGCCGCCCGCCTCGCCCGCCACGGCTTCGTGGTCGACCAGACCTTCCACGACCAGACCAAGCAGAACGAGGAGCGCTTCACGGCGTTCACCTCCACCAGGCGGCTCTTCTGGAGGCACGGGCACGCCCCGCGGGTCGGCAGTCGCTTCCGCAACCCCGACCTCGCCGCGACGTACGACCTGATCCGCCACCGGGGCCCGCGAGTCCTCTACGACGGCAGGCTCGGGCGCGAGGTGGCCCGCACCGCGCGCAAGCCACCCACCACGAAGGGCACCGACCTGCCCGTCCCTCCCGGCCACCTCACCGCGAAGGACCTGCGCGCCTACCGTGCGATCGACCGACGCCCGACGCACTCGGACTACCGCGGCTACGACGTCTACGGGATGGCTCCGTCCTCGAGCGGTGGCCTGACCGTCGGCGAGGCGCTCAACGTGCTGGAGCAGTACGACGTCGCCGCGATGGACGACGCGGCGGCGCTGCACCACTACATCGAGGCCAGCGCGCTGGCCTTCGCCGACCGCAACGCCCACGACGGCGACCCGGCGTACGTCGACGTGCCGCAGCGCGACCTGCTGTCGGACAGGTTCGCCGCCGAGCGGGCCTGCGCGATCGACCCCGACCAGGCGATGCCGAAGCCGACCGAGCCGGGCGACGTCACGTCCTACGACGGCCAGTGCGACGCCGGCGCCGCCGGCACGACCGACCCGGCGACCGACACCGAGAACGTCGAGACCAGCAACCTGACCGTGGCCGACCGGTGGGGCAACGTCGTGGAGTACACGCTCACCATCGAGCAGACCGGCGGGTCCGGCATCGTGGTGCCCGGCCGCGGCTTCCTGCTCAACAACGAGCTGACCGACTTCTCGGCGGAGTACGACCCCGACGACCCGAACCGGATCGAGGGCGGCAAGCGCCCGCGCAGCTCGATGTCGCCGACGATCCTGCTGGAGGACGGCAAGCCGTTCCTCGCGCTCGGCTCGCCGGGCGGCTCGACGATCATCACCACGGTCCTGCAGATGCTGTTCAACCGCATCGACCGGGGGATGCCCATCGACGAAGCGCTCGCCGCGCCGCGCGCGTCGAACGGCAACACCGCCAAGACGCTGGCGGAGCCGGAGTTCATCGACGCGTACGGCGCGCTGCTCGCGCCGTACGGGCAGGAGCTCCAGCCCTCGGGCGACACCTTCACCAGTGCCGCCGAGATCGGGGCGGCCACCGCGATCGAGTTCGGTCCGCGCGGGCTGCTGACAGCGGTCGCCGAGCCGAAGCGGCGCGGTGGTGGCTCGGCGACGGTGGTGCACCCCCGGTAGCCACCCGTTCAGGACCCGCTCCACCTCGGGGCCGCGACCCCTTCCCGCGGCCCCGAGGTCCGGTCCCCGCGTACCGTGGACCCGTGAACCACGACCACACCTGGAGCGAGGTCGCGTCGGTCGACGAGCTCGTCGCGCTGCTCGGCGAGCCGGGCCAGCGGGCCCGCGACAAGGCCCGGCCCGCGCTGCTCGACGTCGACCGCGACTGGCTGTCCGCCTCGCCGTTCTGCGTGATGGCCACAGCGTCTGCCGACGGCCGCTGCGACGCCTCGCCCAAGGGCGACCCGGCCGGCAGCCTGGTGCACGTCATCGACGAGCGGACCATCGCGCTCGCCGAGCGGCCCGGGAACCGGCGCGCCGACGGCTACCGCAACATCCTCGAGAACCCCCACGTCGGGCTGAACTTCCTCATCCCGGGGCGCGGCGACACCCTGCGGATCAACGGCCGCGCGCGGCTGGTCAGCGACGCGCCGTTCTTCGACGCGATGGTCGTCAAGGGGCACCGGCCGGTGCTGGCGGTCGTGGTGGAGATCGACGAGCTGTTCTTCCACTGCGCGAAGGCGTTCCTGCGCTCGGGGCTGTGGCAGCCCGAGACCTGGGACCCGGAGGGCGTCGTGCCCCGTCGAGCGGTGATCGCGAGCACGGTGGAGCCGTCGGGCATGACCGCCGAGCAGCTCGACGACTACTACCGACCCGAGAACTACGCCAAGGGACTGTATGCCTGACACCTACCCCTTCCTCAAGGGCCACGGCACGGAGAACGACTTCGTGCTGCTGCCCGACCACGACGGCAGCGTGCACGGTGCGCTCGCCCCCGAGCGGGTGCGCGCGCTGTGCGACCGGCGCGCGGGCATCGGCGGCGACGGCGTGATCCGGGTGATCCGCACCGCGTCGTACGACGGGCCCGACGCCGCGGTCCTCGGCGACGCCGAGTGGTTCATGGACTACCGCAACAGCGACGGCTCGCCCTCGGAGATGTGCGGCAACGGGATCCGGGTCTTCGTCCGCCACCTCCTCGACGAGGGCCTGGTCGACGCCTCCAGCCCGGTCCCGGTGGCGACCCGGGACGGGCTGAAGGTGCTGACCGTGGCCGGTGACCAGATCACCGCCGACATCGGCGCGCCGAAGGTGTTCGGGAACAGCGTCGTGGGCGTGGGCCTGCGCAGCTGGCCGGCCCGGCACGTCGACATGGGCAACCCGCACGCGGTCGCGTTCGTGGAGTCGCTCGACGACGCGGGCCCGCTGCTCGACGCCCCGGCCCACGACGGCGAGACCTACCCCCACGGCGTGAACGTGGAGTTCGTCGTGCGCCGCGGCGAGCGGCACGTCGGCATGCGCGTGCACGAGCGTGGATCGGGGGAGACCCGCTCCTGCGGCACCGGTGCGTGCGCGGTGATGGTGGCCGCGGCGCTGCGCGACCGGCTGGTGCCCGAGGGGGGCGTCCCTGACGAGGACGTCGCCTACCGCGTCGACGTGCCCGGCGGCACGCTGACGGTCACCTGGACGGCCGAGAACCGGGTGCTGCTCACCGGTCCGGCCGTGGTCGTGGCCTCGGGGGTCACCGCCCTCTGAGTCGGGTGACCCGGGCTCTAGGATCGCCAGCCATGGACATCAACGGAGCATCAGCGATCGTCACGGGTGCGGCGTCGGGCATCGGCGCGGCCGTCGCCCGCAAGCTCGCCGCGGCCGGCGCACGGGTCGTCGTCGCGGACCTGCAGGCCGACAAGGGCGAGGCGCTCGCGCAGGAGATCGGCGGCGTGTTCGCCAGCGTCGACGTCACCGACACCGAGCAGATCAAGGCTGCCGTCCGGATCGCCTCCGACTTCGGCCCGCTGCGGGTGCTGGTGAACTCCGCGGGCATCGGCTGGGCCCAGCGCACCATCGGCCGGGACGGCGAGTTCGACTCCGCCCACGACCTCGGTGCCTTCACCAAGGTCGTGGCGATCAACCTGATCGGCGCCTTCGACGCGCTGCGGCTCGCGGCGACCGAGATGAGCAGGCTCGAGCCGACCGAGTCCGGCGAGCGCGGCGCGATCGTGAACATCTCCAGCGTGGCGGCCTTCGACGGCCAGATCGGGCAGGCGGCGTACGCCGCGTCGAAGGGCGGCCTGGTCGGCCTGACGCTGCCGGTCGCCCGCGACCTCGCGGCGGCGGGCATCCGGCTGAACACGGTGGCGCCCGGGCTGATCGACACCCCGATCTACGACTTCGCGCCGAACCCCGAGGAGTTCAAGGAGCAGCTCGGCCAGAGCGTGCTGTTCCCGAAGCGGCTCGGCCGCCCCGAGGAGCTGGCCTCGATGGTGCTCGAGTGCCTGACGAACCCCTACATGAACGGAGAGACGGTCCGCGTCGACGGCGGCATCCGGATGCCGCCCAAGTAGTCACGCCAGCGCCGCGGCCACCGTCGCGTACAGCTCCTCGGCGTACGCCGCCTGCTCGTCGGGCACCCGCGCCAGGACCAGCTGCTCGATCAGGCTCAGCAGCTCGGGCAGCACCCACGCCTCGGGCGGCTCGGGAGTGACGCCGGCCTGCACCGCCCCCCGGAAGGCCACGAACGTCGCACAACCCCCCACCACCGCGGCGAGGGTGCTGCGCGCGGCGAGGATCTTGCGGGCGTTGTAGCGGCCGAGGTCGCGGTACGCCGCGAACTGGGCGGTGTGGAAGAACTGGTTGACGGTGCTGATCCTCGGGAACGTCGGGTCGACCTCGCGGTAGGCCAGCAGCTGCGGCGGCATGTCCTGGGTGAGCGCTGGCTTGCAGTACCAGAGCACGCTGATCCGCTCGATGCCCTGGTCGACCCGGCGCACCAGCCCGATGTTGACCGACCGCGGCGAGTAGTCCCGGCCCGGTGACGGCTCCGGGTCCGCGCGCAGCACGTCGAGGTTGAGCGCGATGCTGGCCGCGCACTCGAGCTGGGCCAGGTCGACGGCGCGGGAGATCGACCGGGCCAGGTTGCCGGGCCCGGAGTCCGCGTCCACGCAGATCAGCTCGCGGTGGTGGGCGGTGCGCAGCAGCTCGACCAGCGCCGTGTTCTCCCAGTGGCCGCCGTCGGTGACGTAGAGGTAGAGGTCGCTGGGGTCGTGGAAGCCGAGGAACTCCTTGAGCAGGTAGCCCAGGCCCGGTCGGGGCAGCGGACTGCCCAGCGCGGCCAGCTCGGCGGCCCACCGCGGGTTCGGGATCCACGACCCGAGCCGCACGTTCGCGAACGCCAGCAGCATGCTCACCGGCCCGAGCCGGAACCGTCCCATCGCCGGCGACACGGCGGCGCCGGAGAGCCCGACCGCGCGCATGGTGGTCAGCCGCGGGCTCCACGACGGTCGCAGCGTGCCGAGGTCCGCCGCCGAGCACTCGTAGCGCTGCCACAGGCCGTCCTCCTCCTGGGGCACGAAGAGCCGCACCGCGGTGGGGGAGAACGTCACGCTCAGGGCGGGCACGCCGTAGTGGGTGCGCACGCCGCGGCCGGTCACCGTCGCCGAGGCGCAGATGGTCAGCGGGGTGCCGGTCGGCTCGGCCGCGCTGCGCACCGGCAGCGCGGCGAGCGCCGGCTCGACCCGCTCGTCGCCGGTGGCGGTGTCGTTGTTGACGTACGCCCGGGCGCGGACCACGCCGTCGCTGCCGAGCAGGCGGTACGTCGCGAACGCCGAGCGCAGCTTGCCGCGGTAGAACGCCGCGAGCGACCAGAACTCGGAGGTGCCCAGCAGGTGCAGTGCGAGCAGCACCACCACGACGACCACCAGCAGCACCAGGTGCCGGTCCGCGGGCGCGGCGGCCATCGCGCCGAGGCCCCACCGGCAGACCAGGAACAGCAGCAGCGCGCCGAAGACCACCCCGCCGAGCACCGGGGCGAACCGGGCCAGCGGCTTGCGCAGGATCCGGAACACCGCACCGGCCGACCCGAGCGCGCCGGCCACCGTGACCACGGACGTGAACAGGTCGTGGGCCGCGACCGGGCGCCAGAGCAGCTCGATCAGCATCGGGACGACCACGAGCGCCGCGGCCAGCAGGGCGGCGACCGCGAGGCCGCCGTACCCGAGGAACTTCGGGACCAGCAGCCACGCCGGCGGGACCGTGCGGCCGCTGGCGTCGCTGAACTTCCCGGCCGCCACCCAGAGCACGACGGCCACCACGCCCACGGCCAGCCAGACGAGGATCGGCCAGCCGACCCGGCCCGGCTGGACCAGGCAGTCCCGGTCGGCCTGGAAGGTCAGCGCCCGCTCGAGGCGCCAGGACGGGCAGGTGAGGCCGACGTACCACCGGTAGAACCAGCCGACCAGCTGGGAGACCACCCACAGGACGCCGAGGAAGACCAGCGCGTTGACGGCGATGCCGGTCAGCACCGTCGCGATGACCGCGGGCAGCCGCCGGGCGCGGGTGGCGTCGACGGCGTCGCCGGCCATCGAGCCGCCCGTGGTCATGGCGTCCTCGCCGCTGCCGCGCGGGGTGTTGGACAGCAGGTAGCCGAGGTTGGCGCGCAGGTGCCGCTCCTCCGGGGTGATCTGCACGCCGCCGTACGCCCACGGCTCCGGGTCGGGCGACGCCGGCCGCGGCAGGCTCCGGGCCACGCTCCAGGCACCGGTCATGTAGGAGCCGCCCGATACCGAGGTCACGTGGTCGGCCTGGTCCCAGCCCCGCGGCACGAGGCCGTCGCGCTCGAGCGACTGCAACGCGCCCAGGCTGATCGAGGCGGCCCGGATGCCGCCGCCGGAGAACGCCAGCCCCAGGCCGCCCTCGTCCTCGGTGAACCGGGCCGGCCCGCCGGTGGCCGTGTCGGCCTGGCGCAGCACGGCGCGCACCTCGCCGCGCAGCAGCAGCGACAGCAGCCCGCCCGCGGCGTACAGGCCGACGACCAGGATCGCGAGCCACTTGGCCCACGAGGCGGCCGCGGCCAGCTGCCACGCGGTCGCCCAGGGGTCCAGGCCGCCGGGGCCGCAGCCGAGCAGGACGAACAGGTCCTCCAGCAGGTCGAGGGCGCCGGCGCCGAGGGCGACCAGGGCGAGGGGCACGCCGAGCCGCCGGGTCGACATGGTCCGGTACGCCGGCCCGGTCCAGAGCGCGACCAGCGCGAGCAGCGGCGCCCAGCAGAGGATGAACGGCACGTCGAACGCGAGCGCGCGGAAGACGTCGTCGGTGCCGTAGAGCGAGACCCAGAACGCGGCCGCGTCCGGGTCGCCGACCAGCTCCAGGCCGACGATCCCCGGGCCGCCCACGCTCGTGTCCAGCGAGGCGAGCCAGCCGAAGACGACCGCGAGCGCGAGGAGCGCGAAGGTGACGACGAGGCCGACCAGCCCGCCCCGGCCGGTGCCCAGCCAGGCCTGGATCCGGCGCATCCCGACCACCGCCCTCCCGGGCGACCTGGCCGCCCGATCGACGTCTTTCAGTCTGGCCGGGCCGGCGGGAGGTACGCGTGCCCCGGATGGGGGATCCTCGGGTGGCCCACCCGGGTCAGCCCGTGACCCAGTCGGTGAGGTCCAGGACCAGGTCCGCGCGGTCGCGGGCGGCCTCGACCAGCTCGGCGTTGGGCTGGTCGACGCGCTCGACCCAGGCCCGGGCCGCGTCGGGGGACTTGCCGAACGCGACGTGCCGGGCGACGAGGCGGGAGACCCGCAGCGCCTCGGGCGAGACCACGTGCCAGACCGCGTCGAGGCCGGCCCGGACTGCCCGCCACGGCGGTTCGTCGAGCAGCAGGTAGTTGCCCTCGGTCACCACCAGCGCCGCCGACGGGTCGACCGGGACCGCACCGGCCAGCGGCTGCTCGAGGTCACGCTCGAAGCCCGGCGCCATCACCACGTGGTCGGGGTGGTCGCGCAGCCGGGCCAGCAGCGCGGCGTACCCCCACGCGTCGAAGGTCTCCGGCGCGCCCTTGCGGTCGAGGAGCCCGCGGCGGGTGAGCTCCACGTCGGCGAGGTGGAAGCCGTCCATCGGCACCACCACCGCGCCGGCGGTGCGGGCGAGGTGGGCGGCCAGCGTCGACTTGCCGGCCCCCGGCGCCCCGGTGATCCCGAGCAGCACGCGGCCGGGGCGTGCGGGCAGCAGGCCGGCGAGCTCGCGGCCGTCGGGGGAGAGGCGTACGGCGGCCACGCGGGTCAGACGCGGATCCGCGCGGACGTGGGGTCGTACATCGGCCGCAAGGACACCTCGACCGGGTGCCGGGTGCCGGCCACGTCGACCTCCCACGTCCCCGAGGCCAGCCAGTCCGGCGTGACCGGCGAGCCGCCGCCGGAGACGAAGGCCAGCCCGACGGCGGAGCCCAGCGTCCAGCCGTACGACGCCGCGCGCACGTAGCCGACCTCGATGCCGTCACGCAGCACGACCTCCGCGTGGAAGAGCAGCGGCTCGGGGTCGAGCACCCGGAGCTGCACCAGCCGCTGGCCCATCCCGCCCGCCGCGGCGTTGGCCTCCTTGCGGGCCAGCACCGCCTCGCGGCCGACGAAGCCGCCCGGCTTGTCGAGCGCGAGCGCGAAGCCGAGGCCCACCTCCAGCGGGCAGTCGGTGTTGTCGATGTCGTGCCCGAAGTCGCGGTAGGCCTTCTCCATGCGCAGCGAGGCGAGGGCCTTCAGCCCGACCGGCACCAGGCCGTACGCCGCACCGACCGACTGCAGCGCGTCGTACACCTTGAGCCCGTCCTCGGCCGGCACGTACAGCTCGTAGCCCAGCTCGCCCAGGTAGGTGATCCGGGCGCACAGCACGCGCACGCCGGCCAGGTCGATCCACCGCGCGGTCCGGAAACCGAACGCCTCGGTGGACAGGTCCGCCTCGGTCAGCTCGGCCAGCACCTCCCGGGACCGCGGCCCCTGCACGTTGAGCTGCGCGTGGTCCTCGGTCACGTCCTCGACCGAGACGTCCGCGGACCCGGTGTGGCGGCCCAGCCAGGCCAGCGCGTGGCCGTGCGCGGTGTCGGAGGCGACGACGAGGAAGTCGTCGTCGGCCAGCTTGGTGACGGTCAGGTCGGCCTCGATCCGGCCGTCCTCGTCGAGCCACTGCGTGTAGGTGATGGTCTCGGCCGGACCGTTCACCGCGCCCGCCGACACCCGGTCGAGCACGGCGCCGGCGTCGGCGCCCCGCACCCGGAGCTTGGCCATGAAGCTCATGTCCATCAGCCCGACGCCCTCGCGCACGGCCCGGTGCTCGGCCGCCCACTGCTCGAACCACGGCGCCCGCCCCCACGTGGGCTCGGCGACCGGGGTCTCACCGGGCCCGGCGAACCAGTCGGCGCCCTCCCAGCCGGACACCTCGCGCAGCAGCCCGCCCTGGCCGACCAGCCGGTCGTGCACGGGGGAGAGCAGCGTGTTGCGGGCGCTGCGCAGCTGCTTGCCCGGCGTGTGCGCGGCGTACACCGTGCCGAGGATCTCGGTGGTCCGGGCGGCGCGGTAGCCGTCGTCTGCCTGGTAGGGCCGGAAGCGGTCGACGTTGAAGCCGGTCACGTCGACGTCGGGGCGGCCGGTCGTGATCCAGTGCGCCACCACCCGGCCGAGCCCGCCGGCGGACAGGATCCCGACGGAGTTCATGCCGGCCGCGACGAAGTAGTTGCGGATGCCGGGTGCCTCGCCGACCGCCGGTGCGAGGTCGGGGGTGAAGGACTCGGGCCCGCAGAAGAACGTGCGGACGCCGGCCTCGAGGGTGACGGGGACGCGGGCCATCGCCTTCTCCAGGAACGGCCCCATCCGGTCCCAGTCGGGCGGGATCTTGCCGAAGGAGAAGTCCTTCGGGATGCCTTCGACCCGCCACGGCGCGGCCTGCGGCTCGAAGAGGCCGACCATCATGCCGCCGCCCTCCTCGCGGTAGTAGCCGTAGGAGGCGGGGTCCTCGAAGACCGGCGCGTCCGGGTCGAGCCCCTCGATCGTGTCGGTGATCAGGTAGTAGTGCTCGGCCGCCTGGTTGGGGATCACCAGGCCGTTCTGCGCGCCCAGCTCGCGGGCCCACATGCCGGCGCAGTTGACGACGTACTCGCACTCCACGTCGCCGGCGGTGGTCGAGACCGAGGCGACCGCGCCGCGCGCCGTGCGCACCTCGGTGACCGAGACGCCCTCGACGATGCGGACGCCGAGCTGCCGGGCCCCCTTGGCCAGGGCGGTGGTGACGTCGACCGGGTTCACGCGGCCGTCACCGGGGACGTGGAAGCCGGCGAGCAGGTCGTCGGTCCGCGCCCAGGGGAACAGCTCGGACATCTCTCGCGGGGAGATCTCCTCGACCTCGAGACCGAGGTGGCGCTGGAAGGCGGCGACCCGGCGGTACTCCTCGAGCCGGTCCTCGTCGGCGGCCGCCTCGATCAGCCCGACGGGCCGGAACCCGGTCGCCTGGCCGGTCTCCTCCTCCAGGCGGGCGTAGAGCTCCCGGGAGTAGAGTCGGATCCCGGTCGAGGTCTCCGACGTCGAGCCGAAGCACGTCATCAGCCCGGCGGCGTGCCACGTGGTGCCGGAGGTGAGCCGGTCGCGCTCGAGCAGGACGACGTCGGTCCAGCCGGCGTGGGCGAGGTGGTAGGCGATCGAGCAGCCGATGACGCCGCCGCCGATGATGACGACGCGGGCGCGGTCGGGGAGTGCGGGGGTGTTCACCGGGCCAAGGTACTGCCGGCGCTCCTCAGGAGGCGCGCGTGAGCTTGTAGTGCAGCCGGACCACGGTGGCCGACCAGAGCCGCAGCACGTGGTCGGTGCGGAGCACCCCGTCGGGGTCGACGAAGACGTGGAACTCCTCGTGGATCGGGGCCCGGGCGGCGTGGTGCCCGCCCCCGTCCGCGACGACGACGTACGCCCCGTCCTCGCCGAACGCGCCGGACGGCGAGCTCAGCACGAGGGACCCGTCCGGGAGGGCTCGCGGGCGCAGCAGCACCTGCACGTTGCCCGCCTCGAGCGGGAACGCCACGTGCACGCTCGGCTGGTCGGACCCCGGGAGGGTCCGGCTCGAGTAGCAGCCGCTGTAGACGTACTCGCCGGTCGACCGCAGGGTGCGGATCCACCCCGCTGCCCGCTGCTCGCCTCCGGCGTCGAGGATGGTCACGACCCTGCTGTCCATGCCCCGTGCCACGTCGAGCGGACGGGTCGGCAGCGCCAGCTGCTGCACCCGCCGCCCGAACACCCGGGACACGAGCTCGCCGCCGGGCGCGAACAGCGGGTTCCACTGGGTCCAGACCTCCATCCGCCACTCGGAGGTGTGCTCGTAGAAGTGCCGGACCTCGGCTCGCAGGTCGGCGGCGCGGAAGCCGGATCCGTCGAGCTCGGCCAGGTCGGGCACCAGCCCGGCGTCGTCGCGCTCGCGGAGGGTGCCGCCGAGCCTCGAGGCCGCCGCGGCGAGCCAGCCGTCCCCGATCGTCTGGCCGTCGTGCATCGGAGCGGCCAGCCACGCCTCGCCGCCGTCGAGGTCGACCGGGCGACCGGTCGCCCGCCAGAACGTCCGGGTGAACCGGTCCAGCCGGGGCATCAGCGTGCTCATGTGGAGCAGCGTGCCGGACCGGTCCCGCCCGCACCGGGGAAACGCCTCGACCGGCCTTCTCGGGAATCGCGACCGGACCTGCGGCGTTCCACTCAGTGCGGGGATCCGCCGCCGGACGGTTAACGGCTCGCGCTCCCCGCTCACCCCACCTACCCTGAAGGGCATATGACGAACGCACGCGACTTCAACCTCGACGCCGAGCTGGACGCCACCGAGACCTGGGACGACAGCGAGGACGGCTGGGAGTCGGGGTACGCCGACGAGGCGACCGACTCCTGGGTCGGTGAGCCCGACCCCGAGGACGCCGACGAGACCGTCGGTGAGATGGACCTCGCCGAGCGGCACGCGCTGCGCCGCGTCGCCGGGCTGCGCACCGACCTCGAGGACATCACCGAGGTCGAGTACCGCCAGCTCCGCCTCGAGCGCGTCGTGCTGGTCGGGGTGTGGACCGAGGGCTCCATCGAGGACGCCGAGAACTCCATGGCCGAGCTCGCGCTGCTGGCCGAGACCGCCGGCTCCGAGGTGCTCGACGCGATCTACCAGCGCCGCCAGAAGCCCGACCCGGCCACCTACATCGGCCGTGGCAAGGTCGACGGCCTGCGCGAGATCGTGCAGGCGACCGGTGCCGACACCGTGATCCTCGACGGGGAGCTGGCGCCCAGCCAGCTGCGCAACCTCGAGGACCGGCTCAAGGTCAAGGCCGTCGACCGGACCGCGCTGATCCTCGACATCTTCGCCCAGCACGCGAAGTCCAAGGAGGGCCAGGCGCAGGTCGAGCTGGCCCAGCTGAACTACATGAAGCAGCGCCTGCGCGGCTGGGGTGGCAACCTCTCCCGCCAGGCCGGTGGCCGGGTCGCGGCCGGTGCCGGTATCGGTGGCCGTGGTCCCGGTGAGACCAAGATCGAGACCGACCGGCGTCGCATCAACACCAAGATCGCCAAGCTGCGCCGCGAGCTCAAGGAGATGAAGGGCACCCGCGACACCAAGCGCCAGGAGCGCCGTCGCAACCACATCCCCAGCGTCTCGATCGCCGGCTACACCAACGCCGGCAAGTCCTCCCTGCTCAACCGGCTCACCGACGCCGGGGTACTGGTCGAGGACGCGCTGTTCGCGACCCTGGACCCGACGACGCGGCGCACGACCACCGCCGACGGCCGGGTCTTCACGATGAGCGACACCGTCGGCTTCGTCCGGCACCTGCCCCACCAGCTGGTCGAGGCGTTCCGCTCGACGCTGGAGGAGGTCGCCGACTCCGACCTGATCCTGCACGTCGTCGACGGCTCCCACCCCGACCCCGAGGGCCAGCTGGCCGCGGTGCGCGAGGTGTTCGCCGAGATCAAGGCCGACCAGGTCCCCGAGCTGGTCATCATTAACAAGGCCGACGCCGCCGACCCGATGGTGCTGGCCCGGCTGCGCCAGCGCGAGCCGCACTCGGTGGTCGTGTCCGCGAAGACCGGGGAGGGCATCGCCGACGCCCTGCGCGTCATCGAGGGCGAGCTGCCGCGCCCGGGCGTGGAGTTCAAGGCGCTGCTGCCCTACGAGCGCGGCGACCTGATCAACCGGCTGCACCAGCACGGCGAGATCGACTCGATGGAGCACACCGGCGACGGCACGATCGTGCTCGGCCGGGCCAACGAGGACCTGGCCGGCGAGCTGGCGGCGTACGCGCTCTGACGTCGTCGGGGGTCGCGTCGGTAACGGTTCGGTCGCGGACTGGGGATCTTTCGCGATTTCCCCGGTCTGGACCAGTTCCGGGCCGCATCATTGACCCGTGATCCATCGGGGGGTTGCGGGGAGGGTCCCGCTCACCAGTCTGCGCCGGCGTCAGGTCGGCCTCGCCGTCGTGCTCGTGGCGCTGCTCGCCGCGACGCTCAGCGGCTGGTTCGCCGAGCGGGCCCGCGGTGCGGACCCGTCCCGGTGCGAGCGGTTCGCCGCGGACTCGGTGGCCAGGGCCCACTCCGTGACCGGATCGGGGCCGCGGATCGTGGTCATCGGTGACTCCTACTCCGCAGGCCTCGGCCTCGATGACCCGGCCGCGTCCTGGCCCTCGCGACTCCCCGGCAGCGTCCACGTCGCGGCCTTCTCCGGCTCGGGGTTCAGCGAGGGTGCCAGCACCTGCGGCGCGGTGTCCTTCGCCGACCGGGCGCCGGCCGCGCTGCGCGGCGGCGCCGACCTGGTCGTGGTCGAGGGCGGGCTCAACGACTTCGACCAGCCGGCGAGCGAGGTCACCGCAGGCTTCACCCGGCTGATGCGGGCGCTCGACGGGCACCCGGTGGTCGTGGTCGGCCCGGTCAGCGCGCCGTCACGCGCCGGCGCGGTCCCGCGGGTCGACGCGCTGCTGGCCGGCCTCGCCGAGGAGTACGGCGTGCCGTACGTCGGCACCTCCGACCTCGCGCTGGACTACCTCGGCGACGACCTGCACCTGACGCCGGCCTCCCACCAGGCCTTCGGCGACGCCGTCGCGGCCCGGATGGCCGACATCAGCGACCGGCCAGCCGCCTGAGGTCGCGGAGGATCTCCTCGATCTTCACGGCCAGGGAGACGTGTCCCTCGTCGTCGAACAGGTGCGGCTCGGCGCCCGGCACGTGCGTCGCGAGCCACTCGCCGTGGGTGAACGGCACCATCGCATCCTGACGGCCCTGCCACACCGCCACCGGCACCCGGATGCCGGCGAGGTCGAATCCCCACGGGCTGGTCGCGGCCAGTCCGTCGTCGCGGGCTCCGACCACGCCCTGCGCGCCGGCGTGGTGCATGCTGCGGGCCAGGTAGTCGCCGAGGGCGTCGGTGAACGCGGCCGCGTCCACGGGGGTCAGCAGGTCGCCCATCGCGGCCGCCACCTGGTCGGGCTCGGCCCGCAGGATCGGCAGGAAGTCCTCGGTGAGGTAGGCGGCGTACGCCTCGGGGCCCTGCTCCGCGGCGGTGTACTCGGCGCGGTTCTCCGGGGCCATCCCCTCGAACCAGTCCAGCCCCTCGACACCCTTGGGTGCCACGCCGGCCAGGGTCGCGGCGGCCAGGCAGCGGTCCGGGAGCTCGGCGGCGCAGGCGAGCGCGCGCGGGCCGCCACCGGACCAGCCCAGCGTCACGAACTCGCCGACCCCGAGGTGGTCCAGGATCGTCACCGAGTCGGCGACGTCGTCGACCACGCGCGGGGGACCGGCCGCCCAGGAGTAGGGCGTCGAGCGGCCGTACCCGGGCCGGGAGTAGGTCACCAGGCGCAGCCCGATCGAGCGCGCCACCTCGTCGAACGTCGGGTAGGGCACGGCGGCCGTGGGCGAGCCGCCGTGGTAGAGCCAGGGCAGGCCGTCGGGGTCGCCACCGGTCAGCACCTCCAGCACGCGCCCGTCGTCGGTGTGCACCTCGATGTGGTCCGTCACGATCTCCCCCTCGTCGTCTCGTGCCCCCCGCACCCTAGACCCGCGCCCCGACAACCGGGCGGACACCGGCGGACCCCGTGCCTGGGGACGGCCGCGGTCGGCTGTCCGTGCCCGCGGTTAGGGTTCTCGGGTGCCACCCACTGCCCCCTCGACCAGCCCCTCGACCAGCCCCGCGCCGACATCGGACACGACCGGGGCCGGTGGCGTGCGCGAGGTGCTGGGCGCGGCCGTCACCGCGCTGGGCGGCAAGCAGCGCGACGGGCAGGTGCAGATGGCCGAGGCGGTCGCCGAGGCGATGACCGACGGCCGGCACCTGCTGGTGCAGGCCGGCACCGGCACCGGCAAGTCGCTGGCCTACCTGGTCCCGAGCCTCTTGCACGACCAGCGCGTGGTGGTCGCCACCGCCACCCTGGCCCTGCAGCACCAGCTCGTCGAGCGCGACATCCCGCGCCTGGTCGAGGCGGTGGGCGCTCTGCCGGACTCGGGGGTCGACGCGTCGTACGCCGTGCTCAAGGGCCGCTCCAACTATGCCTGCCTGCACCGGATCCGCGAGGGCGTGCCCGACGAGCAGGGCGCCCTGGTGGAGATGCCGAGCGGGTCGATGGGCCAGAAGGTCCTCGAGCTGCGGGCCTGGGCCGAGGAGGAGGCGGAGTCCGGCGGCAGCGGCGAGCGTGACAACGCCCCGCGGCACACTGACCGCGAGTGGCGCCAGGTCAGCGTCGGCCACCGCGACTGCCTCGGGGCCGCGAAGTGCCCGTTCGGCCAGGAGTGCTTCGTCGAGCTGGCGCGCGAGAAGGCCCACCGCTCGCACCTGATCGTCACCAACCACTCGCTGCTCGCGATCGACGCGATCGAGGGGGTGCCGATGATCCCCGACTACGACGTGGTGGTCATCGACGAGGCCCACGAGCTCGTGCAGCGGGTCACCCAGGCCGCCACCGACGAGCTGAGCGCGAGCGACGTCGAGCGGGCCGCCCGGCGCTCGCAGCGGTTCGTGGACGGCTCCGAGGCCGACGACCTCGCCGACGCCGCCGACGCCCTGCGCGACGCGATCGCGGAGTCCGACCCCGGCCGCTTCGAGCGGCTGCCGCAGCACCTCGGCGACGCGCTGGTGCTGGTGCGCGACGCCGCGCGGGCCTGCCTCTCGGCGTACCCCAAGGAGAGCGACGCGAGCGACGCCGACGCGGGCCGGACCCAGGCCAGGGGGTCGGTGCAGGAGGTCTTCGCGAACGCCGAGCGGATGGCGGCCGACCTCGAGTCCGACGTGCTGTGGCTCAGCGAGGGAGGCGAGCGGATCCCGCCGCGGCTGTGCGTGGCGCCGCTGCAGGTGTGGGGCCCGATGCGCGACAAGCTGCTGACCGACAAGACCGTGGTCTTCACCTCGGCGACGCTCATGCTCGGCGGCGACTTCAGCTCGGTCGCGACCAGCGTCGGGCTCAAGCCCAGCGAGCGGATCGTCGACGGCCAGGCCGTCGGGGGTGCCACCTCCGAGAGCGCGCTGCCCTGGCGCGGCCTCGACGTCGGGTCGCCGTTCGACTACGGGCAGCAGGCGATCCTGTACGTCGCCCGCCACCTGCCGCCGCCGGGTCGCGACGGCCTCGGCAAGGCCCAGCTCGACGAGATCTGCGAGCTGGTCGACGCCGCCGACGGGCGCACCCTCGGGTTGTTCTCGAGCCGGCGTGCCGCCGAGGCGGCCGCGGAGGCGGTGCGCGAGCGGCTCCCGCACCTCACCACCTTGGCGCAGGGCGACGCGCAGCTCCCCGAGCTGGCCAAGCAGTTCGTCGACGACCCCCACACCTGCCTGTTCGGCACGCTCAGCCTGTGGCAGGGGCTCGACGTCCCGGGCGACACCTGCCAGCTCGTGATCATCGACCGGATCCCGTTCCCGCGGCCCGACGACCCGCTGATGAGCGCCCGCCAGAAGGCCGCCGACAAGGCCGGCGGCAACGGCTTCATGCAGGTCGCCGCCACCCATGCCGCGCTGCTGATGGCGCAGGGCGCCGGCCGTCTGATCCGCACCACCACCGACCGGGGCGTGGTGGCGGTGCTCGACCCGCGGCTCGCGACGGCACGGTACGGCGGCTTCCTCAAGGCCAGCCTGCCGCCGATGTGGACCACCACCGACCCCGCGGTCGTCCGCAAGGCGCTGGCCCGGCTCGCCGGCGGCTGACGGGCAGCCTCCGCGCACCGCAACGTCATGCGATCTGGGGGTCAGAGGCCACAGTTCGTATGGCGTCCGCGCTCCTCAGAGCCGCGTGTGCCCGTCCCAGCCGCCGCGCGGGGCGCCCACGCCGAGGAACGACGCGACCGTGGGGGCGACGTCGATCGTGTGCGCCCGGGCACGGTCGGTGACCCCGCGCGGCACCCGCGGGTGGCCGCCGGTGACGAAGAAGGGGATCGGCCGGGTGGCGGGATGGCCGTGGTTGCCCGGGATCGGGTTGTCGGTCACCGGGTCGGGGTCGCTGAAGCGCCAGCCGGCGTGGCAGTAGGCCACCACGTCACCGGCCTCCGGGCCAAGCCGCAGGCTCGGCTCCCGGCGGTCGTGCGCGGCCAGCACGCCCTCGTGGTCGTGGGCGATCGCCCGCATCCGGTCCACCGCCCGGTCCCGGTCGCGGGCGGGGCCGGTCCAGTAGAGGAGGTCGGCGCCGCCGTTGTCGGCGATCCGCACCCGGCCGGCGAGCAGCGGGTCCGCGTCCATCGGCGCCTGGAGGCTGACCACCTTCTCGGGGGTCGACCAGTCCATCGAGTGGTCGGCCAGCACCAGCAGCATCGAGTGCCGCCACCGGCCGGTGGCGCGCAGCATGTCGACGAAGCGCCCGACCTGGCGGTCGGTGTCGGCGAGGGCGACCCGCCGCTGCAGCCGCAGTGTCGTCCCGGTCAGGTCGGCGTGGCCGAAGCGGTCGACGTCGCCGAGGATGACGAACATGAAGTCGGGGTCGAGCTCGTCGACCATGGCGAGCGCGGCGTCCATCGTGAACCGGTCGGGTGCGTGCCCGGAGACGGGGACGACCGGCGCCGGCTCCCAGCGGTGCGTGGCGCGGGTGCCGAAGACTCCGTAGAGGTACTCCTTGCTCAGCACGGTGCCGGTGGTCAGCCCGTGCCGGTTGAGCCGGCCGATCACCGTGGGGGCCGCGATGTCGGTGGGCCGGTCCATGGTCCGGACCTTGCCGAGCTCGCGGTCGTGGATCGCGTTCGCGGGCACGCCCGACCGGTCTGGCCGGACCCCCGTCATCATCATCACGTGGTTGGGGATGGTCTCCATCACCGGCAGCGAGGCGGCCCGGGGGAGGTGCAACCCGCGCTCTCGCAGGGCGTGGAGGTTCGGGGTCAGCAGGGCGTCGATCTCGTCGGGGCGGCAGCCGTCGACGACCAGCACGTAGGCCCGCTTGCGGTGCCTCGGGCGGCGGCGGGCAGACGCGCTCGCGGCGCCGGGCAGGCTCGAGAGCAGCAGCCCGCCGGCGCCGGCGGAGAGCAGGGCGCGGCGGCCGGTCCGTGCCTGCTCGAGGCCGGCGGCGAAGGTGCCGGCAGCGCGGTCGGGTCCGCACATCAGGAGCCCACCGGGCCGTCGACGGACTCGACGCGTCCGGTGCCGGTCCGGGTCGCCCACGACGTCGACCAGGTGATCGGGGTGTCCCGGTCGGCCCGGTCGCCGATGACGAACCAGTCCATCTGGGCGCGCTCGGCGGTCAGGTCGAGCACCGAGAAGCCGTGGCTGTCGAAGTCGAGGTACTTCACGTGCCGGTTGTTGGCCTTGATCGCCTCCTCGACCGGCACGCTGGTGGTGCGGGCGGGGGAGCCGGTGATGTCCTTGAGGTTGTTCGATGTCACCGAGGTGCACACGAACTCCACCCCCGCCGACTCCCCGAGCGGGTAGGTCGAGGCGTCGTACGGCAGCTCGGCCGCCCAGCCGGAGTGGATGTCGCCGGTGATGAAGAGCGCGTCGCTGACCCGGTGCCGGCGGATGTGCGCGAAGACCTCGCGCCGGTCGTCGGTGTAGCCGTCCCACTGGTCGACGTTGTACGGCGCCCCGTCGGCCGGCAGCAGGCCGGTGGCGTCGTTGACCGGGTCGACGAGGTCGTCGGGGACCGCCCCGAAGTTCACCGGCGCGATCATCACCGGGTTGCCGACGACCTTCCACTGCACGGCGTCGTGGGAGAGCGAGTCCTGGAGCCAGTCCATCTGCCGGCGGCCGGTGATGGTGCGGTCCGGGTCGCTGACCTCGGGGTCGGGGTCGGGCACGGGCGTGGGGGCGACCGGCTGGACCTGGCGGTCGCGGTGGGTGCGCAGGTCGAGCATGCTGAGCTCGGCGAGGGTGCCGAAGCGCAGCCGGCGGAAGAGCCGGTCGCCGTCACCCACGCGGACGCTGCCGTCGAGCCGGGCCGGCATCCACTCGTCGTACGCCCGGTGCGCGCGTGCCCGGCGGTCGCGGTAGCTGCCCTCGCCACCGGCGCCGCGGCCGGGGGTGTGGTTCTCCGCGCCGTCCCGCCAGGCGTCGTTGGCGGTCTCGTGGTCGTCCCAGGTCACGACCCACGGGTACTTCGCGTGCAGGTCCTGCAGGTCGGGGTCGCGCTTGTACTGCCCGTGCCGCTGGCGGTAGTCGGCCAGCGACACCATCTCGTGGGCGGGCTGGTGGCTGCGGATGTCCCGGTCGTCCGGGCCGTAGCCGTACTCGCCCGGCCCGTACTCGTAGAGGTAGTCGCCGAGGTGCACCACCGCGTGCAGGTCGTCGCGGGCGGCGAGGCCGCGGTAGGCGCTGAACCAACCGGCCTGGAGGTTCGCGCAGGAGACGACGCCGAAGCGGAGGTGGTCGGGGGTGGCGTCGTGGGCGGGGGCGGTGCGGGTGCGCCCGACACGGCTGGTGCGTCCGTCCCAGCGGAAGCGGTAGTGGTACCACCGGGCGGGCTGGAGCCCCTTCACGTCCACCTTGACGGTGTGGTCGCGCTCCGGGCCGGTGCCGAAGCTGCCGCTGCGCACCACGTGGCGGAACTGCGCGTCGGTCGCCACCTCCCACTCCACGCGCACGCGCGGCCCCTTCCCGGAGCCGGGGGTGCTGGCCGGGGTGGGGGTGACCCGGGTCCAGATGACCACCGCGGTCGGCAGGGGGTCGCCGGACGCGACGCCGTGCCGGAACGCGCCACCGCCGTCACGGGCCGCCGCGGCCGCGGCCGGGGTCGACGTCACGCCCGGTGCGAGGCCGGCGAGGACGCCGCCGGCCGCGCCGGTCGCGAGGAGGGTACGTCGCGGCAACGGCCGGGCTCGCAGGGGCTCGGCTCGCAGGGGCCGGGGGGTGGCGGCGCGTGGGGTGCTCACGCGTCCTCAACGGGCGGGACCGGGCAGGGGTGACGGGGCGCGGGGTGTGAGCACCGTCAGTTCACCCGGGCGTCGCCCGGGGGTCAGTCGGCTGTGGCCGCGGCGGAGCCCTGGGCGGTCGTCAGGCTGTCGAGCTCGCGGTCGAGCTCGTCGTCGTCGACCGGGGCGGGCATGCCCTCGGCGGCCAGCCACCCGGCGACCACGACGAGCCAGCCGACGACCACGTCGATCACCCAGTGGTTGCCGGTGCCGACGATGACGACGGCGGTACCGGCGGCGTACAGCCACCCGAGCACGCGCAGCCAGTGCCAGCGGGCGTGCCGCTGCAGCGCGATCGCGACCCACAGCGCCCAGCCGGCGTGCAGCGAGGGGAAGGCGGCCAGCTCGTTGGTGAGCCCGCCGAGGCCGCGCGGGGCCGACGCGTCGGCGCTCCACCAGCCGTCGGCGGCGTGCAGGCTGAGCACGTCGACGTAGCCCTGGATGAACCGAGGCGGGGCGGTCGGCATCAGCAGGTAGGCAACCAGGCCGATGATGGTGCCGATCGCGAGCGCCCGACGGGCCGGGATGTAGCAGCGCGAGCCGAGCCGGTAGAGCCAGAGCAGCACGGCGGCGGTGACGACGTAGTGGAGCGTGGCGTACCAGTAGCTGGCGATCAGCCCGATGACGTCGTTGTCGGTGAAGAGGTGGTTGAGCGGCACCTCCCAGTGGATCCCGAGGTGCCGCTCGATGTGGAGCAGGTCGTGGGCGCGGGCCAGGGCGGGGCCCATGGCGGCGTCCGCGAAGAGGCGCGAGAGGCTGTAGGCGACCCACAGGGTCAGGACCAGCGCCAGCTCGAGGACACCGCGCACGAGACGTGGGTATCGCTTACGGATACCCACGATCGCGGGAATGCTCGGGATGCTCACGGGTCCACTTTCAGGTCAGGCAGGGCACACTGCCATCAAGTATGCCCCTGACCGCCCCCTGATTCCCGTCATTATTACCTCGGGGTCACATCCGCCGCAGGACCGCGGTCACCTTCCCGAGGATGGTCGCGTGGGTGCCGTCGATCGGCTCGTAGGCGTCGTTGTGGGGGAGCAGCCAGACGTGGCCGTCCTTGCGCTGGAACGTCTTGACCGTCGCCTCGCCGTCGATCATCGCCGCCACGATCTCGCCGTTCTGCGCGGTCTGCTCCTGACGGATGACGACGTAGTCGCCGTTGCAGATGGCGGCATCGATCATCGAGTCGCCAGAGACCTCGAGCAGGAACAGCTGGCCGTCGCCGACGAGCTGCTTGGGCAGCGGGAAGACGTCCTCGATCCGCTCCTCGGCGAGGATCGGGCCACCGGCCGCGATCCGGCCGAGCACGGGGACGTACTGCGCCGCGGGCACGGCGTCGCCCACGCCGGTCTCGTCGTACATCGTCTCGTCGGCCGCCGAGATGGACCGGCGGGCGGCCATCACCTCGGGCAGGAACACCTCGATCGCGCGGGGCCGGTTGGGGTCGCGCTTGAGGAAGCCCTTCTCCTCGAGCACCTTGAGCTGGTGGGCGACGCTGGAGGAGCTGGTCAGGCCGACCGCGTCACCGATCTCGCGCATGCTCGGCGGGTAGCCGCGCTTCTCGATGGAGTTCCTGATCGTGGTCAGGACGCGCTGCTGGCGCGGGGTGAGGCCGGTGGCGTCCGGCGGGCCGTCGGGAAGCTGGGTGACCTTGTCGGACTTCTTCGTGGCCATGCGGCTGCCTCCAGGCTCTGCGGCGGACGCTCCGGGGCGCCCCGGGCGAGTGGGGACCACGCTAGCCAAAACGGCTGGGTGATTCAAACATCTGTTCGAAGGCGTGTCGCGGGTCGGGCGGGTCACGATCCGGCGGGGATCCACACGTACTGCGGCATGGTGCACACCTCGACGTAGCCGAGCCGCTCGTAGACCGGGCGACCCATGCGGCTCGCGACCAGGATCGACTCGTCGCACCCGCGCGCCCGCCCCGCGCGCAGCAGAGCGGCCGTGACGGCGTACCCCACGCCGCGCCTGCGGGCGTGCGCGAGCGTCGCGACGTTGTAGATGCCCGCGGTGCGTCCGGTGATCCACACCGAGCCGCAGCCGACCGGCTCGCCGTCGAGGCTCGCCACGGCGTGCACCAGGCAGGCCGGGTCGAAGACGGTCATCCAGTCCCGCAGCGGTGCAGCGAGGGAGCCGGGGATCTCGAAGACCTCGCACATGAGTCGCGCGACGTCGCGGTCTGATGCCTCGGTGCCGAGCGCGATCTCGAGCCCGGGCACCGCGCGCGCCTCGGGGTCATCGAGGTCGGCGGGGTCATCGGGGTCGGCGGGCTCGTCCGCGGTGATCGCGACGTGCATGCCCGGGCTGTCCTCGCGCTGGGCGCCGATCCCGGTGAGGGCGCGGTCCAGCGCCTCGGACCAGGTCGAAGGTCCGCACCACCACAGGAACGGGAGCCCGGCCTCGACGAACGGGGCCACCGTGTCCTCGACGCGTGCCCGCTCGGTCCCGGGCGTGAAGCGGGCGCCGACGACGTCGTTGAAGAGCGGGTGCGGCAGTCCGCTGCGGAAGCTCGTGACGTCGGGGTGGGTGCCGGTCGTGACCAGGGGGGAGGTCGCCAGGACGCGGTGGAACTCCGCGAGGTTCCTCTCGACGGCGTCGGCGCGCGGGTCGGTGGTCACCGTCGGAACGTACGACGCGACGGGCCGTCGCCGCATGACGCATCTGGTTGACTCCGGCCATGTCCTTTGCCTCGAGCTGTGTCGTCACCGGTGGTGCCCGCGGGATCGGGCGGGGGATCGCCGAGCAGATGGTGGCCCGCGGCCACGCCGTCGTCGTCACCGACGTGGACGGGCCGGCCGCCGAGCGGACGGCCACCGAGATCGGTGCCGTGCGCGGCCTCGCGCTCGACGTCCGCGACCCGGCGGCCCATGCTGCGGCGGCCGCCGAGGCCACGCGCCACGGCGCGCTCACCGCGTGGTTCAACAACGCCGGCGTCGGTGACGACGGCACGCTCTCCTCGCTGTCCGAGGAGGCGGTGCGCCGGCTGGTCGAGGTGAACGTCCTCGGCACGCTGTGGGGGATGCGCGCCGCGCTCGATGCCTTCGGTCCCCGCGGAGGGGACATCGTGAACACGGCGTCGCTGTCGGGGTTCGGGCCGGTGCCGGGCTACAGCGTGTACGCCGCCACGAAGGCCGCGATCGTCTCGATCTCGATGTCGTGCGACGTGGAGACACCCCGGGGCGTGCGCGTGCACGCGCTCTGCCCGGACGGGGTGCAGACGGCGATGCTGGACGGCCAGGACCCGGACGGGATCGGGGCGGCGCTGGTGCATTCCGGCGGGCGGATCCTCAGCGTCGACGAGGTCGCCTCGGCCGCTGTCTCGCTGATCGGCACCTCCCGGGTCGTGCGCTCGGTGCCGGGCTGGCGCGGAGGCGTCGTCCGGGCCTCGGCGCTCGCGCCCTCGGTCGCCGCGCGCGGGCTCGGGCTGTTCGTCGCCCAGGGCCGGCGGGCGATGAAGCGGTCCGCCTCCTCCTGACCCGTCCCGCCAGCAGGGCAGTTCGCGCTCCTCTCCTCTGCTCCCACGCTCGGGCACGTCCGACCGCCCGCGAACTGCCCGGCGCTGGGGTCTCCGGCCGTCCTCCACAGGCCGGTGACCTGCGGGTTCCCCGCTCGTTGAACCTCCACTAGCGTGCTTTCCGGCGCCCGGTTGACGGGGTTTTCGGGTGCTGGTTCTCGGGGAAGGATCTGCGCGTGCATCGCTCTCGGACGGCGTTCGCTCTCGGACTCGCGGCTGCCCTGTTGCTGGGTGGGTGCTCGGATGATCCTGAGCCGAAGATGGCTCCTGCTCCGTCGGGGTCGGCCTCAGTGAGGGAGTCGCCCTCGCCGTCGACCGGTCCGGCGCAAACGAGCAGGGGCCAGCAGGAACAGTTCCTTCGTGAGTACTTCGCTGCTATGTCGGATTCGCTCTCATCCGGCGAGACATCGGAGTTTCTTGCCGGCTCCTCGAAGCAGTGCCACAACTGCAAGATCCTTGCCGCAAACGTCGAGGCCGCCTATCGAAATGGTGGCTACATCAAGGGCGGCCGCTGGACCGTCCAGTCGGTTGCTTTCACTCGAAAAGCACCACTCGGGATGATCTGGAAGGTCGACCTCTCTACGGCGCGCGAGCGTTGGTACGACTCGAAGGATCAGCTCGTGAAGGTTGTGAGCGCAGATGTGCTGCGTGTTGGACTGGCGTTGATCCCGCGCGACGGCGACTGGCAGGTGCGAGAGCTCAGGCTGGAGGAGTCGTGAAGCGCTTCGTCGTCTTCGCAGCGTCGGCGTTGCTCGTCGGGGGGCTGCCAGGTCATGCGGTTGCTGACCACGACCACTCGTCGTCGCATGTCACGACCACGTCGGGCGGAATCTGGACCGGCGTCACGATTCACCACCCCGCTCAACCTGGTCAGGGGACTTTGGGAGAAGGCGACCCTAATCAGTCGTCCCCACAGCCAATCGTCTTTGTAGGACCCGACCTGCAGGACGAGTTCTGTGCGGGCGTCAACTGGACGGAAGGATGTGTCCCCGACCCGGCCGCTCCGGCTGAACCGGATGTGACGCCCGGCGTAGTCGCTGAGGCGTTCCGGAATCTGCAACTGCCCAGGTCAGAGCTCATGGTCCAGCCCCCAGGTGGCGAGACACTGGTCAACTTCGAGACCAACTTCTACACCGAGCAGCAGCCGTTCACGCGCACTGTGCGACTGCTGGGGCAGCGGGTGGATCTGAAGATCTGGCCGAGCCAGTTCCGGTGGGTGTTCGGTGACGGCGACGAGCTCGCGAGCGAGAGCGCGGGGGCGCCGTACCCGCACCTGGAGATCACCCACGACTACCGGGCCAAGGGTGGGGTGAGCCCGCGGGTGGACACGACGTACGCCGCCGAGTTCCGGGTCAACGGGGGGCCGTGGCGCGACGTCGACGGGACGGTCACGATCCCGGGCGCGCCGGAGCGGCTGAGGGTGCGGACCGCGACTCCGGTGCTGGTCGGGTATCGCTGATCGTGGAGTGACCGTCGTACCCGGTACGACAGGGACTCCACGCCGGCCCGAGCGCCAACGCTGCCGTTCGAATGTGTTCGAACAAATGTTCGTGACGGGTCTTGTGTCGTTCGAACACGTGCTCTAGCCTCGTACACATGTTCGATCGAACGCCTGATCGACTCGGTGGAAGCCGGATGGTCCAGACCAGTCCCACGCGGACTGTCGGTGGCCCCCGTTAGACATCGGTTCGACAGCAGATCGACGACGACCGAGGCTGGCCGCCACTTCCCCAGGAGGTCCCGATGAGCACGATGACCGCGAGCACCACCTTCCGCCCGACCGTGGTGCGCACGCCCGCCACCCGGACGACGCGCACGGCCCCGGCCCGCGCCGGCGGACAGGTCCGGCTCACCCGTCGCGGCCGGCTCGTCGTCTTCGCTCTCGCGCTGCTCGTGGTGCTCGGGCTCGGGCTGTTCTGGGCGGCCGGCTCGGTTGCGACCGAGCGGCCCGGCACCCCCGAGCCCACCCGCGTGGTGATGGTCGGCTCCGGCGAGACGCTTTGGGGCATCGCCGCCGACATCGCCGACGACGGCGACGTCCGCGGCATGGTGGAGCGCATCGAGCGGCTCAACGCCCTCGACTCCGCGATGGTGCAGGCCGGGCAGCGCCTGCGGGTGCCGGCGGGGGACTGACCCGCCGACCGACAAGACTTCGCCAGCCGACTCGACCCCGGCTGGCGAGCCGGGGAAGACGAGGGGTGGAGCCTGGGGAGGCTCCGCCCCTCGCGGCATTTCCGCGACGTCGCTAGCGTCGCGCCATGGCCGGCTACTCGGGCACCCCGCTGGTGCGCAAGCTCGGCATCAAGGACGACCACGTCCTGTTCCTCGACGGCGCCCCGGACGACCTGGACCTCGGTGAGGCCGCGGCGCACGTCGTACGCCGCCTGCCGCGGCAGGCCGACGTCACCCTCACGTTCCACACAAAGCGCGCAGGGCTGGCGGAACGGCTCCCGGTCCTGTTCGAGCGCACGGCTCGCGACGGCATGGTCTGGGTCTGCTGGCCCAAGAAGGCCGCGCAGAGGACGAGGCGCAACCCGGACGGCCTCGACTCCGACCTCGACGAGAACATCGTGCGCGCGCTCGGCCTCGAGCTGGGGTTCGTCGACGTCAAGGTCGCCGCGATCGACGAGACCTGGTCGGGGCTGAAGTTCGTCCGACGCCTGGTGGACCGCTGACGGTCCGACCGGGGAAGTCAGCGCGCGGCTCGCCGGCCGCCCGGCGTACGCACCTGCGGCGGCGCAGGCGGAGCAGACGGACCGGGGGGCGCGAGCGGCGCCGCGTCCACCCGCGGCGCGCCGGGCGGGGGCGCGTCATGGGTGATCCCCAGCCGGCGCAGCAACCGGGTGACCAGCATCAGCCCCGCGAACAGGCACGCGACCGCGCCCGCCGACGCGAGCCCGAGGAACCACCACGCGCGCGAGTCGCCCGAGCGGGCGGTGGAGCCGAAGTCGATCGCGGCGTACACGAGGTACCCCCAGGCGACCACCGAGACCGTGACCCCGACGGCGAGAAGCAGGAGGGACGGCGAGAACGACGGTGCCCGTTTCGACGCCCGTCGTGATCCTGCGCGCTTCCCCCTGCTTCCCACGCCATCATTGTGACCGATCCCTCGGTTCGCCACGCCGTCGGGCCGACATTCCCATCCGGACCGCGACACGAATGTCAAGTGCCGTATGGGGGATCTGCGCAACATGTGGCGTGGCTTACCCTGTGCGCGTGGTGGAGGGGTTGGGCTCCGCGGGGGATGCGTCCTCGGAGCAGCTGGGAGATGGGCCGCGAGGACCGCTGGGGCACTTGTCGCGACTGGGCTTCGCCCTGCGCAGCGCCCACGACGTGGACCAGATCGCACGCTTCCTGATCACCGACCTCGTCGAGCTGCCGGAGGTCCGCCGGGTCGGCATGGCGCTCACCGAGGGTGGCGGCCGCCGGCTCCGGTTCGTCGCCAACGAGCGGGTCGGCGCCGAGGGCCTCGAGTGGTGCCACATCGACAGCTACGAGGACGTGCCGCTCACCGCCGTGGTCCGCACCGGGGAGCCGGTCTTCGGCAACCTCGACGACCTCGAGCGGGAGTACGCCGACATCGTCAAACGGCAGCGTGCGGACGGCGTCGAGGCGATGGCGGCCTGGCCGCTGCCCGGCACCGGCTCGCCGATCGGCGGGATCATGCTGTTCTTCGGCAAGCCGCAGGAGTTCACCGAGGCCCAGCGCGGGCTGCTCGAGGCGACCGCGCGCCGGGTCGCCGACGCCGTACGACGCGTCCGCGTCACGAGCGGTCGCGGCCCGGGTGACGCCAGCCCGGACGACCCGGCGCTGATCGGCGAGGGCCGTCGCAACGCGGTGCTGCTCGAGGGCGATCCGCGGGCGCCCGGCGCGGCCCGCCGGTTCCTGCGCGAGCAGCTGGCCGCGTGGGAGGTCGACGCCGACACGGTCGACAACGCACAGCTGTGCCTCTCCGAGCTGGTCACCAACGTCGTGATGCACGCCCGCACCACCTCCGAGCTCACCGTGCACCTCGAGGACGGCGTGCTGACCGTGGTGGTCCGCGACCTGGGCGGCTCGAGCCGCGCCGGCGACCCCGGGGTCATCGCGCCGCCGGGGGAGGGAGAGGACCCGCTGCGGGTCTACGGCCGCGGGCTGATGCTCGTCGACGCGATCGCCGACCGCTGGGGCTCCGAGGTCGACGCGAGCGGCACCACCGCGTGGTTCGCGCTCGAGCTCGGCTCCGCGCAGGGGTCGTCGGCCCAGACCGGCTGACGCAGCCCGTCCGGGGCCTTGGCCCGACTTGTCATCGTGGCCGCATGGAGGTGCTGCCCGACATCGTGGGCCCGCGCCCGCGGATCGTCTTCTGCGGCATGGCGGGCGCGCAGAGCCGGCGCAGCCGTGACCACTACTACGAGACGCCCGGCAACGCGTTCTGGGAACTGCTGCACGACAGCGGGCTCACGCCGACCCGGTTGACGCCGGTCGACGACGGCCGGCTGGTCGAGCACGGGCTCGGGCTGACCGACCTGGTCCGCCATCCCACCGAGCCGCCGACGTACGACGTGGACGAGCTCGAGGCCAAGCTCGAGCGGTGGCAGCCGGAGTGGCTCGCCTTCACCAGCAAGGGCGTGGCGCACGCCGCAGCGCGGGTTCTCGGCGTACGCCGTCCCGGGCTGGGGATCGCGCACTGGGAGCTGGCGGGGGCGCAGGTCTTCGTGCTGCCCGGGCCGAGCGGGGCCAATCGGCGGCACGACTACGACGGCCGGCCGGACCGGCTCTCGTGGTGGCGCGACCTGGCCGGGTTGGCGGGCGACGGCTGAGCATGTGGGGGAACTCAACCGTCGCTCGCGTGTGCACACCCCATCAGGGTCGGGAGGGGCTTCGGGAGACCCTGCCGGAACATCGCCAAAGTTGGTCACGAAGGGCCCGCGACACGCCCGGATCAGACCGGTCCACCGCCCCTGACCTGCGGTTTTCCGATGACCGGGGGACATACCTCCGGTACTTGTCGCGTTCGCTTGCGAAGGCCTGTGGTCGGGGCGTACGGTTACCACTACATCTAGTACTTACACCGGTGTAGTTATCCACATCTAGTTCACAGCTAGGCGCGGAAGACCCACAGGTGACCGGGTGTTCTACACAGCAAGACCCCCGTTTTCCACAGCCTCTGCACACCCGTCGAGGGTGTCTGTGGCGACCCCGGAGAGCGGGCGAGCACGCACACGAGAGGGGGACCCGATGCACTGTCCGTACTGCCGCAACACCGACACCCGGGTCCTCGACTCCCGCGTGGCCGACGACGGCGGCTCGATCCGGCGCCGTCGTACCTGTCCGGCGGAGAACGGTGGCTGCGGCAAGCGGTTCACGACCGTCGAGCAGATGCAGCTGACCGTGCTCAAGCGCAGCGGCGCCACCGAGCCGTTCACCCGCGACAAGGCCGTCGCCGGCGTCCGGAAGGCCTGCAAGGGCCGTCCGGTCTCCGAGGACGACCTGGCCTGCCTGGGCCAGGCTGTCGAGGACGCGCTGCGCAGCGAGGGCTTCGCGGAGGTCCCGGCCCACCAGGTGGGCCTGGCCATCCTCGGCCCGCTGCGCAAGCTCGACGAGGTGGCCTACCTCCGGTTCGCGAGCGTCTACCGCGCTTTCGAGTCGGCTGACGACTTCGAGGACGAGATCGCGATGCTGCGCGCCGAGCGCACCGCGGTCCCCTCGACCCCCGGCGAGCTGCTCGACGCGGCCGCCTCGGCCCCGCCGGGCTGACCCAGACCGCCCGGCGTGTGTAGTGGGGAAGCTGCGCGCGCCGGGCGAACCAATGCTTCCCCCATCCGGAGCACTTCAGAGTGTCGGTGGTCGGAGAGACCATCAGTAGCAAGGCCCACACAGCACGTCATCGAGGGACTAGGGAGAGCGCACACATGACCGAGACGGTGAGCGGCGCAGCACGCGCCAAGACGGGTGCCGGGCTGAAGATCGAGCGGGTCTTCAGCACCAAGGGCAAGCACCCGTACGACGAGATCACCTGGGAGCGTCGCGACGTCGTCCAGACCAACTGGAAGACCGGCGAGGCCGTCTTCGAGCAGCGCGGCGTGGAGTTCCCCGACTTCTGGTCGGTCAACGCCTCCACCATCGTCACCACCAAGTACTTCCGCGGCGCGGTCGGCACCGACGCCCGCGAGTGGAGCCTCAAGCAGCTCATCGACCGGGTCGTGAAGACCTACACCAAGGCCGGCGTCGACCACGGCTACTTCGCCACGAAGGCCGACGCCGAGGTGTTCGAGCACGAGCTGACCTGGCTGCTGGTCAACCAGTACTTCTCCTTCAACTCTCCCGTGTGGTTCAACGTCGGCACGCCCTCGCCGCAGCAGGTCTCCGCCTGCTTCATCCTCTCGGTCGACGACTCGATGGACTCGATCCTGAACTGGTACAAGGAGGAGGGCTTCATCTTCAAGGGCGGCTCCGGCGCCGGCCTGAACCTCTCCCGCATCCGCTCCTCCAAGGAGCTGCTCTCCTCGGGCGGCACCGCCTCCGGCCCGGTCTCCTTCATGCGCGGTGCCGACGCCTCCGCGGGCACCATCAAGTCCGGCGGCGCGACGCGTCGTGCGGCCAAGATGGTCGTCCTCGACGTCGACCACCCCGACATCGTCGAGTTCGTCGAGACCAAGGCGCGCGAGGAGGACAAGATCCGCGCGCTGCGCGACGCCGGCTTCGACATGGACCTCGGCGGCGCCGACATCACCTCGGTGCAGTACCAGAACGCCAACAACTCGGTCCGCGTCTCCGACGAGTTCATGCGTGCGGTCGAGGACGGCACCGACTTCGGCCTGCGCGCCCGGATGACCGGCGAGGTCATCGAGAAGGTCGACGCCCGCGAGCTGTTCCACAAGATCGCGAAGGCCGCCTGGGAGTGCGCCGACCCGGGTCTTCAGTACGACGACACCATCAACGACTGGCACACCAACCCCGAGACCGGCCGGATCACCGCGTCCAACCCGTGCTCGGAGTACATGTCGCTCGACAACTCCTCGTGCAACCTGGCGTCGCTGAACCTGCTGAAGTTCCTCAAGGACGACGACACCTTCGACGCCGCGCTGTTCGCCAAGGCGGTCGAGTTCATCATCACCGCGATGGACATCTCGATCTGCTTCGCCGACTTCCCGACCGAGGCGATCGGCAAGACCACCGTCGACTACCGCCAGCTCGGCATCGGCTACGCCAACCTCGGCGCGCTGCTGATGGCGATGGGCCTGGGCTACGACTCCGACGGTGGCCGCGCGATGGCCGCAACCATCACCTCGCTGATGACCGGCACGTCCTACAAGCGCTCCGCCGAGCTCGCCGGCGTCGTCGGCCC
Organism: Nocardioides sp. GCM10023255; assembly: GCF_042653125.1. Classification (NCBI taxonomy): domain Bacteria; kingdom Bacillati; phylum Actinomycetota; class Actinomycetes; order Propionibacteriales; family Nocardioidaceae; genus Nocardioides; species Nocardioides sp. GCM10023255. Next base: position 65,868 of record NZ_JBHSHU010000001.1, on the reverse strand, counting down.
GTACGCCGGCTACCAGCGCAACGCGGACGCCCACAAGCGGGTCATGCGCAAGCACCAGGCGGCCAACGACACGGTCCGCACGCTCTCGATCGCCGACGCCGACGTGCACAAGCTGGCCACCAAGGCATGGGCCGACGTGATCAAGCTCGGGGAGAAGAACGGCTTCCGCAACGCGCAGGCCTCGGTGCTCGCGCCGACCGGCACCATCGGCTTCATGATGGACTGCGACACCACCGGCATCGAGCCCGACTTCTCCCTGGTGAAGTTCAAGAAGCTCGTCGGCGGCGGCTCCATGCAGATCGTCAACCAGACGATCCCGCGGGCGCTGAAGAAGCTCGGCTACCAGCCCGAGCAGGTCGAGGCGATCGTCGCCTACATCGCCGAGCACGGCCACGTGATCGACGCCCCGGGCCTGAAGACCGAGCACTACGAGGTCTTCGACACCGCCATGGGTGCGCGTGCCCTCAAGCCGATGGGCCACGTGCGGATGATGGCCGCGGCGCAGCCGTTCCTCTCCGGTGCGATCAGCAAGACGGTCAACCTGCCGGAGACGGCGACCGTCGAGGAGATCGAGGAGGTCTACCTCCAGTCGTGGAAGCTCGGCCTGAAGGCGACCGCGATCTACCGCGACAACTGCAAGGTCGGCCAGCCCCTGGCCGACGGCGGCGGCAAGGCCAAGAAGGACGCCGCTGACGCCGCCGCTGCGGCGGCCGAGGTCGTCGAGAAGGTCGTGGAGAAGGTCGTCTACGCCCCGACCCGCAAGCGCCTGCCGAAGTCCCGCGTCTCGCGCACCACCTCCTTCACCGTGGGTGGCGCCGAGGGCTACATGACCTCGGGTGCGCACGACGACGGCCAGCTCGGCGAGGTCTTCCTCAAGCTCGGCAAGCAGGGCTCGACCCTGGCCGGTGTGATGGACGCCTTCTCGATCGCGGTCAGCATCGGCCTGCAGTACGGCGTGCCGCTGGAGACCTACGTCTCGAAGTTCACCAACCTGCGCTTCGAGCCCGCCGGCCTCACTGACGACCCGGACGTGCGGATGAGCCAGTCGATCATGGACTACATCTTCCGCCGCCTCGCGCTGGACTACCTGCCCTTCGAGACCCGCCAGGGCCTGGGCATCTACTCCGCCGACGAGCGCCAGCGCTACCTCGAGACCGGCTCTTATGAGCCCGTCGAGGAGACCGGCATGCCGGCCGAGCTGATGGAGGGCAGCTCCTCGGTGGTTGAGGAGGCCGGCCACGGCCGTCTCGAAACCTCCGAGGACGACGAGCCCGTGGTCATGCACGACAGCCACGGCAGCGACCAGCGCGAGGTGCCGGCCAAGCCGGCCAAGGAGGCGCACACCTCGGCCGAGCTGCTGGAGAAGATCACCGGCCAGGCGATCGACTCCCCGCTGTGCTTCACCTGCGGCACGAAGATGCGGCCTGCCGGCTCGTGCTACGTGTGTGAGGGTTGCGGCAGCACCAGCGGCTGCAGCTGAGCTAGCAGTTCGTAGCCGTCGGACCCGTCACCGAAGGTGGCGGGTCCGTCGCCAATTCGGCTGGATCGACCGGTCCGTTTCGACGATGTCTGACCGACCCCAGGCCGAGCCCAAGGGAATCCGGGAGGGGAGCGCGCCCTGCGGAACACCAAGCAGATCCACGAGTCGTTCGGTCCGCTCGCCCCGAGCAGGATGTACGCCCGCGGCGGTGACGGCCCCGCCGTACGCTTCGTGGCCGCGCCGACCGAGGAGGCCCTCTCGGTGGCTGACGACCAGGTCGACATGCTGCTGGACGAGGGATGGAAGGCGGGCAGCATCTGCCTGCTGACCACCGGGCACCGGCACCCCATCCAGCTCGAGCGGACCGACTTCCACGACCAGGACGGGTACTGGAAGACGTTCTTCGATGACGATGACGTCTTCTACGGCCACGTCCTCGGCTGCAAGGGGCTCGAGCGACCGGCGGTTGTCCTCTGTGTCAACGAGGAGGGCGAGCGCGACCGGGCGCGGGAGCGGCTGTACGTCGGGATGTCGCGGGCCACCGATGAGCTCGTGGTGGTCGGCGACCCCGCCGTGATCCGACGCGTCGGTGGTGACCAAGTTGCACGGCGACTGGGGATAGCGGACTGATTGCTGTCGAATCACGCCCCGTCGGGGACGTCCGATCCCGGCAGGACGACGAGCTTGCCCCCGGGGCGGCTCTCGGGCATCCAGTCGTCCCACGGCTCCATGTCCTCGGCGAACGGCGTCCGCCAGACGAGGTGCCCGAGCAGCGCGATGACGAACTGGTCGGTCGTCATGCCGTACTGCCGAGCGCGCGCGTCCAGCTCCATGTGCAGGGTGACAGGCATGCGGTCGATGCAGAAGGAGACGCTCTCGTTCTGACGTGACGCCGAGAACTGTCGCCAGTGCTCGCAGGCTCGGATCTCGAGGGGGTCGTACAACAGCTCGTCGAGCGGGACGTGCGGCGTCGAGAGCAGGTCCGGATCTTCGAGGCGGGCTAGGGCGAGCGCACGCACCACCCGACCCCGACGGGCGTCGGGGTCGTTGCCGTTGTTCCAGCTCTCCTCGTTGCAGCGTTCGGCGATGAGCTCTCGGACGTGCAGCTCCTCGCGGGGACCGGCAAGGGTGGAGCGCTCGATGGTCGTGGCATCGAGCTCACCGGATCGCCACGTCAGGGCGATCAGCTCCCCGCGCTCAGCCTCGGGGAGACACCCGGGCGGTCCCACGAGCGCAGGCTCGAGGGACTTGCTCGCTCGAACCAGTCCGCCACCGACGAGCGGGAGGGGGCGGGCCGCGGCCATTAGCAGAAAGGGGTGCACCCCCGCCCCGAGCCACAAGTCGTTGCGGTCACGGAGTGAACCGCGGACCCGATGGGTGAGGACGATCCCGTCCAGCACCTGCGCCAGGTTGGCCACCCGGCCATCGGGCCGCACGACCAACGACGTGGCAACGTCCGCGATCTCCACCACCTTGTCCGGGGTGATCCGCGGGTCGTCGGCAAGCGCCTGTGCGCGGACGGCGAGCCATCGCGTGTCCTGCGGTCCGTGCTCGAACGTGAGCTGCTCGAGTGCGTCGTGCAGGTCGAGCCAGTTGTCTGAGGTCATGGGCGTCCTCCGCTGTCGGACGTCCGATTCTGCGGACTTTCTGCGGAGTCCGTCACCGCCCATCCACAGGCCCGTGGCGGCGCCCCCATCTAACGTGGTCCTCATGCACCACCCACCGCCTGACGCCGAGCAACGGCGCTAGCCCGCACGCGACCGTGTGTGGGCGCGCCGACCGGTTGCTCGGAGGCGATGGCATGGCACACACGGACAAGACGAAGCCGCTCAAGGTGCGGATCTGGCACGACGCGCTGGTGCGGGTCGAGCTGCACGACCACCGCGACGGGCAGTGCGACCTGCCCACGAGTCTTGGCGACCTGATCGCCCAGGCGTGGGACCCCACGTCGTGCACGTGGGACCACCTCTGGACCGGCATCGGGGTCTGCCCCTGTGGCTGGTGCACCGGGGCACACTGGCGGAGGGCGGAGAACAGGCGCGAGCGGCAGCGCGTACGGGCGTCGCTCCGTGAGGCCAAGAAGGAGTGGGACGCGACGGGGCACTGCGACGAATGAGGTCGACGGTGAGGGACGTCCGCGTGAGCAGCGCGCCGAGCTCGTACGCCGCCGTCGTGCACTGAGCCCCCGCCACCGCTCAAGTCGGCCACCTGTGCGTCCGATGCAATTCGGAGATCCGGACAACGCACGGGGGCGAGCATGGCGGGGGAGTCGGCGCACGAGCTGGCGCGACGGCAACGGGAGAAGGCCGAGCGCCTGCTGCGGTCCGCCGAAATGTGGGAGCGGGGCGGAGACGGCGAGCAGGTCGTCGGAGCGATCCTCGACCAGCTCCGGCCCGAGGGTTGGGAGGTCTTCCACGACGTTCGATGGCCGGGACGCCAGCGCGCGAACCTCGACCATGTGGCGATCGGACCGACCGGTGTCTTTGTCATCGACGCGAAGAACTGGTCGGGGCGGATCGACGTACGTGGACAGAGCTTTCGATGCAACGGGCGTCGGCAAGATCGGACGGTGGCGGCTGCCGGTGACGCCGCCCTGGCGGTTGCTGCACTTTTGAATCCAGACGCTGGGTCAGTGACTCGCTCCGCGTTGTGCTTCGTGCGCGATGAGCCCGTGTCGGGGTGGTGCTACGAGGTGATGCTCTGCTCGACGGCCAACCTGCGCGAGATGCTGGTGAGCCGACCTGCCGTGCTCACCCCCGACCAGGTGAAAGTGGCGTCGGTTGAGCTCCAGCTCGGCCTCCGCGCGGCAGTTCGACTCCCACCGACGTCGCGCGCTCAGACGCACGCCCAGCTCATGCGACGAACCATCACGACGGCTGCGAGCACGCCCCGACCACCCAAGCCGCCAACCCGCAAGACGAACAAGGGGCCAGGTTTCCTTGGGACCCTGATGCGCTTCGCACTCGTGATGATCCTCGGCGTCGTCGCCCTCGGACTATTGCCCCGGCTCGGGATGCTCATCGGTGACCAGCTCACGCCATCACTCACGCCGGCCGTAACCGAGTACAGCAGCTGCGCCCTGCTGCACCAGGACTACCCTCGCGGTGTCGGCACCAAGGCGGCTGTGCGTGACATCGCGGTGAAGAAGCGGAGGCCTGCGGCGAAGCCGGAGATCTACCAGGCGAATGTCGGGCTCGACGTCGACCGGGATGGTCTTGCCTGCGAGAGTCCGCGCGGACGCCGCTAGACCACGCCCGCGCCCGATTGGCGAGTACGTCGTTCGGCTCAGCCACAGGCCCGCCCGGCCGACGAATGCCGCAGATCCGGACGAGTCACACAACGTGGGCCCGATCCGGGACGACCTCCGACCCGACGGGTGGGAGGTCGTCCACGACGTGGCCCGGTCGGGCCTCATCGACCTGTGGGTCCAGTTCTTCGCCACGACGGCCGGCGGCAGGGCAGCTCGGTCGGCGACGGCATCGTTCTCGGCTGCACGGAGATCGAGCTGCTCATCGGGCAGGCCGACAGTCCGGTTCCGGTGCTGCCCACCATCGCGCTCCACGCCGAGGCTGCGATCGAGGCGGCCATGGGAAGCGAGACCTGAACCGGAGGCTGGTCCTGCGAGACTGTGCGGGTGACCGAGACGGAGCAGCCCTCACCCGACTACGAGTGGGCGATCAGCTCCGAGCCCGACTTCCTCGTCGTGCAGTTCCCACCCCTCGCCGTCAGCCAGGGAGGCCGAGCCGTCGACGCCATGCGGACGCTGTTCAAGGCACGCGGCTTCGCCGAGGCGACCGCGCTCGAGAACGCCAAGCCGCCGGTCGCCAACGGCTGCCTGCTCTCGGAGGTCGACCCGTCGGCCGCCGAGCTCATCGTCCAGATCGGAACCTCCGCGAGCCGGATAGCGGTGCCTCACGGTGACCCGACCTGGTCCGAGCGCGTGTTCGGCGAGCGGGAGGTGCTCGTGCTCGCCTGCGAAGCGGTGATCGACGGCGGCGCCGTCCAGCGGCAGCGACTCGAGCGTGAGATCGCCGCCGGTGCCGTCCTCGCCGCGCGGGTGCCTGCTGGACGGCTGTCGCCGGAGTAGACAGCTGGCGGACTTCATCCGGCGGACGGCATCGTCACTGCGTCCGGATTGCCGGAGGGTGCCACTGCCCCAATCCGCTCAGCCACAAGCCCGCCCGGTCGATGAGTGCCGCAGATCCGGACGAGCGGCGGGGGCGGGGATTGGCGGCCGCCTCAGCTCTCGGCAGCAGCGAGAAGCTTCGACAGCAGTCGCCGCAGCTCTCGGTGTCCGCGCTCGCCGAGGATCTCGGTCACCTGCTCCTCGATGCCCTCGATCGTCTGACGCCCTGCGGCCACGGCGTCCCGGCCACGCTTGGTGAGAACGATGAGCTTCGCCCGGCCGTCCGCGGGGTCGGGGCGGCGGACGACGTACCCCATGTCCACGAGCTCGTCGACGAGCTCACCCATGGCCTGCGGGGTCATGTTGGCCTTCCGAGCCAACTCGGTGAGCCGTGAGCCCTCGGGTGAGATCTGGGCGAAGACGGCGGAGTGCTTGGGCTTCTGCGGATAGCCGGCACCGACCACGCCCTCGACGATCTGGAAGCCGAGCAGGCTGTAGGCCTGGCCCAGCATCGAGACGGTGTTCAGCAGGTCCTCCATTGACAGCTCCGGGCTACGAGAGTATTCAGGTTACCTGAGTAATTGTCGGCGCCACGCCGGCGTCTTGCCTCTCGGGTGGGAGGAGTGAAAGCCATGACGCACGTAGGGGCAGGGCAAAGGCCCGCCGTCGTCGATCGGGGCCTGGTGAGCCACGCAGGTGTGGTCTGCGGCGTGGCAGGAGTCCTCGGAGCCCTGAGCGGGATCTTCCTGGCCGTCTACCCGGGACAGGTGTCCGACGACATGTACAGCTATCCGCTCACGGCGGGTGGCTTCACAGTGATCCAGATCTGGTTCTTCATCCAGCACCTCGGGCTGCTTGCCGGGATCATGGCGCTCTCCGGTGCGGAGGCCATGGCGCCGGGACGCAGCACACGCTGGGGCACCGGCCTCGCCGTGTCGGGCATGGCGCTGCTCGCCGTCACGGAGCTTGTCGCCATCACCGCGCGGAGCGAGACCTACCCCGGTGAGGGCACCGGCCTCCTCGACGCGTTGTACGGCGTCTCTACCCTCGCCGCGGGTGTGGGCCTGATCCTGGCCGGCATCGCCGTCCGCCGCCGGGGACGCTGGACCGGGTGGCGTGGGCTCGTGGTGCTGGTCGCCGGCATCTTCGTGTTCGTGCCGATGACACCTGCCCTCATGGGCCCGTTCGTCCTTGCCCGGCTCGCGATCGTGGGCTGGATGCTGCTCTTCGCCGCGTTCGGCTACGCGCTCTGGAGGGCCGACGAGCGATGAGTGGCACGAGGAGACCGTCGCTCCAGGGCGAGCGGCCCGGGTGAAGCGAGGGACGCCGTGATCAAGGCGGCCGCCGTCTGCTCCCTCGTGCTCGGCCTGGGCTTCGGTCTCCCGGGCGCGTACGGCGCGTGGTACTACGCGCGGTACGGCGAGGTGTGGACCTTCCTCGGATTCCCGACGTACGGCGACGGGCCGTTCGAGCGCTGGGGGATCCCGACCAGCGTCGGGTTGCTGCTCGGCTTCGTGGCCGTGTGTATCGCCGAGGTCCTGATCGGGGTCCTGCTCTGGCGGGACCTCACGGCAGCCCCGTGGCTGGCACTGGCCCTGCTGCCGGTCGAACTCGTGTTCTGGGTCGGCTTCGCGCTGCCGTTCGGACCCGTGCTGGGAGTCGCGCGCACCGCGCTGGTCATCGCCGTCCTCGTGTCGGGGGCGTCGGCGCTCGGGAGGCCGGGCTGATGTGAGCACGCCCCTGCGACGCTCTGTCCGTGACCGAGACCCAGCAGTGCTCGCCCGACTACGCGTGGGCGATCAGCTCCGAGCCTGACTACCTGGTCGTGCAGTTCCCACCGCTCGTTGCCGGCCAGGGCGGCCGGGCGGTCGATGCGATGCGGACGCTGTTCAAGGCGCGCGGGTTCGCCGAGGCCACTACGCTGGAGAACGCCAGGCCCCCGGTTGCGAACGGCTGCATGCTCTCGGAGATCGACTCGTCGACCGCCGAGCTCATCGTCCAGATCGGGAGCTCCGCCGGCCGCATCGCGATCCCGCACGGTGACCCCGCCTGGTCCGCCCGCGTGCTCGAGGAGAAAGAGGTGCTCGTGCTCGCCTGCGACGCGGTCATCGTGGACGGTGCGATCCAGCGCCAGCGCCAGCGACTCGAACGCGAGGTTGCCGCGGGTGGCGTCCTGGCCGCGCGGGTGCCCGCCGGCCGGCCGTAGTTGGCGCCGGCCGGGGTAACCACGTGGCCGGCGTGTCGTTGAATGGGCGACAGGACCTCTTGCCGAAGGGACCGCCCGTGCGTCTCAAGCCTGCTGCCCTCACCCTGCTCGCGACCGCCCTCGCGGCCACGATGGCGCCGGCAACCCCGGCGGCCGTAGGTGCCGAGGAGGGGATCGTGCGTCCGGAGAAGGACCCGTTCTACACCTACGACGGGGACAGGCCACTGCGCGACATCAGGCCCGGGACGCCCCTGAAGACCCGCGACGTCACGCTCGCGGCCGACACCAACGAGACTCCGCTGCCGGCCCAGCAGATCCTCTACCGCACGACGGACACGCTGGGTCGCGCGGTCACGACCGTGACCACGGTGGTCCTCCCGGTCACCGGCACGGCACAGCCGCGGGTGGCGGCGTACCTCTCCTTCTACGACGCGCTCTCCGCCAAGTGCAACCCGTCGTACACCCTGCGCGGCGGCAACCCCGGCGCCGCCAACCAGCAGCTCACCGACCTCGAGCAGGGGACCGTCCAGAGCCTCAGCGCGCAGGGCTACATCGTGACCGTGCCGGACTTCGAGGGCCAGGACCTGCACTGGGTCGCCGGGCGCGAGTCCGGCATCAGCGCGCTGGACGGGATCCGGGCGACGCTCAGGGCGCTGGAGCTCGGGAAGGGCACTCCCGTCGGGATGATGGGCTACTCCGGCGGCTCGATCGCCGCCGACTGGGCCAGCGAGCTGCAGCCACGCCGCGCCCCGAAGATGAACCTGGTCGGCACCGCCATGGGCGGGGTGCCGGTGGATCTGCGGCACAACCTGCCGTACGTCGACGGCACCCCCGAGTGGTCCGACGTGATCCCGGGCGCCATGATCGGCATCAGCCGGGCGTACGGCCTCCGACTGCGGCCGTACCTCTCGAAGTGGGGCCGCATGGTCGCCAGGACCGAGGCGCACCAGTGCATCGGCGAGATGTCCGGCGAGTTCCCGAACCTCACGATCAAGCACCTGATGAAGAAGCGCTACGAGGACATCCTCGACGTCCCGGTCTTCCGCCGGATCATGAAGCAGCTGGAGATGGGCTCGGCGAAGGGCCACCCGAGCGCCCCGATGCTGATGGTCTGGGGCAACCACGACGGCAAGGGAGACGACGTGATGGTCGCCCGGGACCAGGCGCGGCTGGCGAGGCAGTACTGCAGCCAGGGTGTGCCGGTGCAGACCCAGGAGATCCAGGGCGCCGACCACAGCCAGGCCGGCGCGAGCTTCATCCCGGCGGCCGAGGCGTGGCTGGCCTCGCGGTTCGCGGGCACGCCGGCGCCGAGCACCTGCGCCCCGTGAGGAGTGCCGTGAGCGCGCCGCTGCCGAGGACGGCATAGCCCGAAAGGGTCATTTCGTTCCGGGTTCGCCGTTCCGCGTACGCGCCGTCGAGGGCGTTCGTATCGTGACCGCACCAGCTCGCCGGGCACGCCTCGCGAGTGGCACATCCTCGGCGGGCGATCGACACAACGGTCGCTGCGGCGGTCCGACGTTCAAGCCCATGGACTCACCTCGCTTCCCGCTGCCCTGAACACTCCCGTTTGGAGAACGTGCATGCGCGTGAATCGAGCCGTCCTCGCCGCCGCCCTCGCGGTGGGACTCGCAACCCCCGCCGCGGCGGCGACCCAGGATCCCCACGTCAGCAAGAGGAATGCGCTCGGCGGCCAGGTCCACCGCCTGGCTCTCGGCAGTGCCGACGAGGTCGGACCGCAGCTCGCGCAGCGCGCGGAGGAGGCGACGACGGGTGCGCCGGCCGCGGCCGCCATCTCGTCGACCCCGGTGATCACCGAGCCCACCCCAGGCGCGACCGTGTCCGGTGCCATCACGCTCGCGGCGACGTCCGGGGACACGTCCGTGCGGTTCGGGTTGACGTCGTACCCGTGGACCCAGTCGGTTCCCGTCGTCGACGGCGTTGCCAGTACGACGTTCGAGACGTTCGGCCTGAACGGTCCTCAGCAGCTCACCGCACAGGACTGCGACGCCACGGGCTGCTCGGCCAGCACCGCCGCGGTGGACGTGACCGTCGACAACGCACCGGTGGCCATCGTGCAGCCGTCCGACAACGCGACCGTCGGCACGAGCGTCTCGGTGATGGCGACGGCGCCCGGTGGTGCTGTCCGCTTCCTGCTGGACGGCGCACCGATCGCCCAGGCGACGTCCGCGCCGTACACCACCACCATCGACACCAGCGCACTCGCGCAGGGCGCGCACACGGTCAGCGCGATCGCGTGCAGCACCGACCTCGCACGCTGCGACGCGTCACGGCCCGACCAGGTCGTCATCGACGTCCGGAACCGCCTCGCACCGGTGATCACGTCCGCAGCCCCGTCGACGTTCAGCCCCAACGGCGACGGTCGCAAGGACACCACGGAGGTGTCCTACCGCCTCGATTCCGCGCAGTCCGTCGCCTGGCGGGTGCTGAACCGCTCCGGTCAGACCGTGCGTGGACCCGTGGAGCTGGGGACACTGGGCGCGGGGAGCCACGCGTGGAAGTTCAACGGCCGGAACGATGCCGGCTCCGTCCTCGGAGACGGGGCCTACACGGTGCGCCTGGAGACCACCAGGACCGTGGGCGGCACCGAGGTGTCGGGTTCGGCGGAGCGCACGGTCGAGATCGACCGCACCGCTCCTCTTGCGCGGCGCATGAGGGCGACGCCGCGCACCTTCTACCCCGTCAAGGACGGCTACCGCGACAAGGCGACGGTCAAGACCGACCTGAGCGAGGACGTGCAGTCCCTGCGCGCTGAGGTCGTCGACGCGCGCGGCCGACGGGTGCGCACGATCGACTCCGGCGCCCAGCGACGCGGCACGCGCACGCTGGTCTGGGACGGCCGGAGCAACAGCGGGGCCAGGGTCACCGCCGGCCGCTACGGCGTGCGGCTCACCCTTCGCGACGCCGCGGGCAACCAGACGGTCACGGACAGCAAGTCCCTCGTGGTGTCGGACAAGCGGCTGGTCAAGAGGTCCGCCGTCAAGACGATGGCGCCGAAGTCCAACCTCGCCGGTCACGTCATCGGCGGCTGCTCCCAGATCTGGTACCCGGCGAAGAAGAACTGGCCGGGGTCGCTGAGCTACCTCAGCAACTACGAGGTCTGCTACGACCCGACCGACACCCAGCTCCTGGCGTTCACCCGGCACGCCATCAAGCTCCCTGCGGCGGTCGAGTACGGCAAGGTGCGGGTCGACACCTACGGCGCCAGGAGCGTCCCCGGCTACCCCGACATCGGCCTCGTGTTCTACGAGACGAGGTCCGGCGACATCTCCGAGCAGGGCGGCATCCTGCGTGCGAGCCAGCGCTGGCACTCGGGTGATGCGGTGCGGGCCGACGGGTTCGTCAGCCGCAAGCACCTGTTCCGCTGGTGGGCCGGGACCTCGAACAGCAACTTCTACGACGTGAAGTCCTTCCGGGTCTCCTACTCGTACTACGTCCTGGACTGACGGCCCGCGGGCCAGCAACCTCGCAAAGCCCGCCGTCCGCACGTGAGTTGTCCACAGGCGCGGTCGGCGGGCGTTGCGACTGTCCGGAGCGTGGCGTTGTCTCGGGGGCATGAGCAGACCGAGACCAACCTTCCGCCCGTCCCCGGGGTTCCGCCGCGGGGAGCGGATCAGTGACCTGATGACGCGCGAGCACATGGCGTTCGTCGACAGCTCGTGCGCCGCCGAGCGCGCCGGTGACGCGGAGACCGCGCTGGAGTACCACCAGGGCGTGCCGATGTTCCGCCGCAGTGCACACCGCGTCCTGCTGGCGCAGCTGGTCGACCTGTCGGACGAGATGACGCCCTGGCTGTGGGCGCGATGGGCTGCCTACCAGTGCACGCGCGCCGAGGAACCGGGCTCGCCCTGTCGCGAGTCGACCCGGGCGGCCCTCGACCACACCCTCCGGACGTTCTACGCCGATGCGTGGGCGCAGGCGTACGACGAGGGTGCCGACCCGGTCCGGTTGATGTCGAGGATCGTGGGTGAGGACTGGGCCTATCGCCAGGTCTGCACCTTCGAGCTCGAGGGTCTGGAGCGCTTCCTCGACTCCCTCGCCACCGGACGGCTCGCGGAGGGCTGCGCCCTGGCGCGCGAGTGGGTCGGGGCCGCGATGAGCGGCTTCAGGGTCGAGTCCGTCGTCCCCGGACGGCTGGTCGTCCACGACCTCGGCGAGGACCGCTCTGTCGAGGTGCTCGACCTGGGTGCCGGACTCCTGGGCGACGCAGGTGGCTGGCTGATCGGACGACTGGTGCCCAGCGGGACCAGCCCGGCGCTGATGTTCGACACCCTCCCGCTGCCGGTGGACGAGCAGACCGCGGTCACGGCCGCGACCGGCGACCGTCGCGGCGCGTGGGTCACGGCGCTCGAGCACGCGTTCGCCGAGGGGCGCCTGGACCGCTCGATCCTGCAGTCGGAGGACCGCGAGCTCGTCACCGACGTGCCCGGCCTGAGCCTGCTCGAACGCGGCACGTCGCCAGCCGCGCTGGCCAGCGCCAGGGACCAGCTCGGTCGCGGGCGTGACGAGATCGGGCGCGCGGCGTACCGCGTCCTGCGGGGCGTCGCCGAGGGAACGTTCGGGACCGAGACCGATGCGCCCTACGTGGCGGCCGCCGTGCTGAATCCCCACGGCTTCGCGGAGGCTCGGACGCAGCTGGTCGCCCCGCGTCATCGTGAGGCCTGGGAGCATTGGGCCGGGCTCGTGCCGGCGCCCGCGCAAGGGCGACTCGCGCGGCTGGCGGCGCTCAGCGCCGAGGCCGCAGCGTGACCGTCACCCACGGTCGGGCGCGTGTTAAATAGACTATTGCGCATTCGAACATGTGTGCGATAACATGAACCATGGTCCCGGACCTCGACTCACTCGACGGAGAGCGCACTCTCGCGCTGCTCGGGTCGGTGCAGCGTCGCCGGCGCCAGGCCGAGCTCGACGACCTGGACCTCGCCGCCCACTGGGCCGCGCTCCACAGCACGCCGCCCGAGCAGCGTCATCCGCACGGGGACAAGCTGGTCCGGCTGGGCGGGGAGGGTACGCCGAAGGTCCGCGAGCTGTGCCTGGCCGAGCTCGGGATCGCTCGCGACGTGCACACCCTGGCCGCGCGGGCGCTGGTCGCCGACGTGCTCGACCTCCAGCATCGGCTGCCGCAGGTCTGGGCCTTCGTGCGGGACCTCGCCGTCGAGGCGTGGCTGGCGCGCAAGATCGCGTCCGCCACCCGCTCGCTGAGTGGTGAGCAGGCGGCGTGGGTCGACGCCCGGCTCGCGCCCCTGGTCGCGGACCTGTCGGCCGGGCGGGTCCTGACCATGCTCGAGGCGCTGGTCATCGAGGCCGACAGCCCGGCGTGCGAGGAGCGGCTCGAGAAGGCGCGGCGGGAGCGGCACGTGTCGCTGGGGCGAACCGACGAGCACGGCCTTCGTCTCGTCATCGCCCGCATCGCCGCCGGCGACGCGGCTTTCGTCGACGCCACCGCGGACCGGGTCGCCGACATCCTGGCCGTCCACCCGGAGCGCCGCTCGGCCGATCTGCCCGACGACCCCAACCGCTGCCAGCTCCGCGCCGAGGCGTTCGGCTGGCTCGGGCGGCCCGCCCAGCTGCTGCAGCTGCTCGCCGCCCACCTCGACGTCTCTCGAGACGCGGGCGAGGACCTCTCGCCCGCGGTCACGCCCGACCCGGCGGCGCTGGCGCCCTTCGTCAACGAGTTCACGGCCGCCGACCTGAGCCGGCTCGGGCCGGGCGTTGCGCTGTTCGTGCACCTCCACGAGGACACCCTGCTCGAGGCGGACGGGGCCTCACCCCTGGCTCGGGTCGAGGGCATCGGTCCGGTGCTGCTGCGCCAGCTGGTGTCCCTGCTGGGCCACACCCACGTGACGGTCACCCCGGTGGTCGACTGCCGGGAGACCGCGGCCGTCGACGCCTACGAGCTCCCGGATCGGCTGCGCACCCGGATCCGGCTCCGCTCGCCGGCGGAGGCGTTCCCCCACTCGGCCACGATCACCGGCATCGGTCGACGCCGGGTCGACCTCGACCACCCCACGCCGTACCAACCCCAGGGACCACCGGGGCAGACCGGCGACCACAACGCCGCCCCGCTCACCCGGAGCCGACATCGGGCCAAGACCCATCTGGCCTACCGGGTCATCCAGCTCGCCCCGGGCGTCTGGCTCTGGCGCACGCCCCACGGGCTGTGGCGCCTGGTCCACCCCGACGGCACCACGGTCATCGACGAGGAGACAGCGGCGTGGCGCTTCGGCGACGACGAGCTCACGCCGAGCTGCGCGCGGCTGTGGTGGCGCCACTGTCGAGACGCCGCCTGACTCAGGGCTCCTCCTGCCCCAGGCCCGCCCGACGGGCCCGGGCGATCGCCTCGGCCCGGTCGGGCACGTCGAGCTTCGAGAACACGCTGGACACGTGGTTGCGCACTGTCTTCTCGGACAGGAAGAGCGCGCGGGCGATGCGGCGGTTGTCGAGGCCGCGGGCCATCAGGTCCAGCACCTCGCGCTCGCGCTCGCTGAGCTGGGGGAACATCTCCCGCCCGGGCTGCGCGGCGAGCCCCGAGAAGTAGCTGCCGAGACGGGCTGCGACGGTCGGGCTGAACACCGCTCCTCCGGCCGCGACCGTCGTCACCGCCTGGACGAGGTCGTGGCGGCCCGCCCCCTTCACGACGTAGCCACGCGCGCCGGCCCGCATGGCTGCGACCACGGCGTCGTCGTCGGCCGACATGGTGATCACCAGGACGTGCGTCTCCGGGCTGGCGGCGAGGACGTCGCGGGTGGCCGCGATCCCCGAGCCGTCCGGGAGGTTGAGGTCCATCAGCACCACGGTCGGCGTCAGCGTCCGGGCCTGCTCCACGGCCTCGGCGCAGGTGTGCGCCTCGCCGACGACCTCGACGTCGGGCGTGTTCGTGAGCGCGGCGCGGACGCCGTCGAGGAAGAGCGGATGGTCGTCGACCAGCAACACCCGGATCACGTCGTACCTCCCACGGTGAGGGGCAGGATGGCGCGGACCTCGGTGCCGCCGTCCGGGCCCGGGGCGACGTGGAGGCGCCCGCCCACCTCCTCGGCCCGCTGACGCATGGACGGGAGCCCCAGGCCGGAACCGGCGGTGCCGGTGCCGCGGGCCGCGTCGAGACCGACGCCGTCGTCACTCACCACGAGCTCGACGTGCGAGTCGGCGTGCAGGGCGAGAGTCGCCCGCCCCGCCCCGGAGTGCCGGGCGACGTTGGCCAGGGCCTCCGCGGCGATGCGGTGGACCGCCACCTCGACGGCAGGGTCGAGGTCGAGCCGGTCGTCGACGCGCACGTCGAGGCAGAGGCCCGGGCCCGCCATCCGGGCAGCCAGGGCGGCCAGGGCGCCGGGCAGGCCGAGGTCGTCGATGCCCGGCGGGCGCAGGCCCTCGCAGATGGTGCGCACCTCGGCCACGGCGATCGCGACGCCCTCGCTCGCGGAGGCCAGCAACGACGCGGCCGGCGCGCTGTCGGTGAGGTCCAGGGCGGTCTCCACCTGGAGCCGCAGACCGGCGAGGGTGGCGCCGATGCCGTCGTGCAGCTCCTGGCGGAGCCGGCGCCGTTCGGTCTCGCGGGCTGCCACGATGGACGCGCGGCTGCGCTGCAACGCGCGGCGGAGCTCGAGCGCCGCCACCGCCGGGGCCGCCTGGTCCGCGACCCCCTGGAGGACGACCACGTCCCGCTCGTGCAGGCGTCGCTCACCGTCGCGGGGGCTGACCTCGAGGTGTCCGACCGTCTCGCCGCGATGTCGCAGCGGGAACCGTCGGCTCGTGGCGTCGTCGACGTCGCCGGTCGAGGCAGCCTCCGTGACAGTGTCCCCGGACTCCAGGCGCAGGCGAGCGCCACGCAGCCGCAGGTCCTCCACGACCGTGTCGCACACCAGCCCCGGCACCTCGCTCATGTCGGCAGGGGAGGCGCTCAGCCGGGAGGCGAGGTGGGAGGAGACGACGTAGGGCTCCGCTCGATGGCCGAAGTAGAGCCGGTCGACGCCCGCGGCCAGCCGGCGGCCGAGAGGCTGGATGACCGCTCCGGTGACTCCGGCCGCGACGGCGGCGCTCAGCACGGACCGCTCCGGGCCGAGCGCCCCGACGACTGCCTCCACGACGGCGAAGACGCTGAGGTAGGCCCCGATCAGGCAGGCCGTGAGGCTGGCGGCCACCAGGGCGCGGCACACGGCGAGGTCGAGGTCGTAGAGCCGGTGGCGGGTCACCGCGACGCCGACGGCCAGCGGCAGCAGGGCGACCGCCGCAGCCTGGGCGAGGACGTCCGCGGGGGACGGCACCAGTCCCTGTGCCAGCGTGACCGCGACGAGTACGGCGGCGGCGCCGAGGAGCACCGCGACCTGACGGCGTGCCAGGCCCTGTGAGATCCGGTAGCGGACCACGAGGGATGCGAGCGAGGCCAGCACGCTGGGCACGAGCAGTGCAGTGGCGACCAGGCCGAGGGCTTTCGCGAGCACCGGCGCGGTCACCAGCTTGGGCACCGCGACGAGTCCGGCCAGCGACTCGTCGTACAACGCCACGCCGACCGACAGGGCCACCATGCCCGCCACCGAGGCGCGGGCGGCCAGCCGCCAGGCACGCCAGGGGAGCAGACCGTCGGGGTAGAGCAGCGGGACCAGGGTGAGCAGCGGCAGGAACCCCGGCACCCACAGGAAGCTCTGGAGCTGCGACCACAGCCGGGCCAGGTCGGTCGGCGCGGGGGCGGTCATCGCGAGCGCGGTGGTCAAGGCTGCAGCGGCGGAGGCCAGGCCCGCGCCGAGGAGCACCCACGCGAGCTGCCGGGCGCCTCGGGCGAGCCGCCCGGCCAGCACCATCAGCGCACCCACCACCGGGTAGGCCGTGCCCACGACGGCGTCGACGAGCAGCTGCGGCGCCGGCGGAAGGGACCAGGCGTCAGCGGCCGTGGTGACGACGAGGGCGGTGACGGCGAGGCTCACGGCCAGCACCGCCAGCGACGCCGTCACGGGACGGACGCGCCGCGGTCCCGAGGCGGCGGCCTCGGGACCCGGCGCCGGCTGCATGCCGGGCAGTGTAGGTGTGGACGACCCCGTCACGAGGTCGAACGGACGAGCTCGGAGCGGCGGGTGAGGGCCCAGGAGACGCCCGCGAGGAGACCGGCGCCCAGGACCAGCAGCGACCAGGTGCGGCCCTCGCCGAAGGCCAGGCCGGCGGCCCCCGTCGCGACCGTGCAGGCGGCGAACCAGGCAGTCAGGTGGCGCGCCGGCGGCAGCAGGGCGGCGACGACGGCGAGCACGACCACGGTCGTCGCGAGCCAGGCCATGTCGAACAGGTGGGGGTTGATCGCGTGGTGCCCGCTCGTCACTGCGTTCTGGGCGGCGAGCTGGTCCACCGCGTAGGGCAGCAGCACGGCCGAGCCCAGGAGGGCGACCGGTGCCAGCACGGGGTGGAGCTGGACCCGGGCTCGCAGCCGAGGACGCCTCGGCAGCACCATCCACACGAGGGCGCCGGTGACGGCGACGACGGCTGTCAGGATCGGCGCGCCACCACCCGGGGCGATGATCGAGCAGATCACCCCGGTGGCGACGAAGGTGAGGTGCTGCCATCCGAGTGCGGTCGACGGCCGCCGTCCCTGCCAGCCGGCTCGCAGCAGGCCGATGAGGGGCACCAGCCAGAGGGCGAAGAGGACCAGCCCCTGGCCGGTCGCCTGGTGGAAGCGGTGGTCGGGGTTCTCCCCGACGACCAGCATCCGGGTGATGTTGACGGTGAACACGGTCGGCAGCGCGCAGGCGAGGAACGCGGTCGTCGCGATCGCGATGCGGCGCCCCCGACGTGGCCTGAGGGGCAGCTCGGAGCCGGGCTGGTCGGTGAGGTCGGAACGGGTGGGCTGGAAGCCTGCGAGTGATGTCATGCCGCAACCCTCGTGCGCCCGGTGTCCCGGTCTCATCGGCGACTTGTCCCGCCCATGTCCCGTTCCGCGGGACCACCCCGTTGACGTGACGACCGTCTCGTGGCAGTCTCTGCAAACGATTACAGTAATCGATTACAGAGAGCGAGCCGGACAGTGTCGAACGAGCGCCCCACGGTCGCCCGCGTGGCCGAGCTGGCCGGCGTCTCGGTCGCCTCGGTCTCCCGGGTCCTCAACGGCCTGCCGGCCAGCGAGGCCGTCCGGGAGAGGGTGAACCAGGCGGTCGCCGAGGTCGGCTACCGGCCCAACGCGTTCGCCCGCAGCCTGAAGGTCCGCCGCTCCCAGCAGCTCGCGCTCGCGGTCGCCGACGTCGGCAACCCCGTCTACGTCGAGATGATGCGCGCGATCGAGGACGAGACCCGCGCCCGTGGCTACCGGCTCCTGGTCTCCTCGACCGGCGGCCGCACCGACGACACCCTGGCGCTCCTCGAGAGCCTCGACGGCGGGTACGCCGACGGGCTGGTGCTCAGCCCCGTGCGCGTCGACGCGCAGCTCGTCGAGGCGCTGCGCAAGGTCACCTGCCCGACCGTGGTCATCGGCACCGTGCCCACCGATCTCGCCATCGACAACGTCCGCGCCAACTCCGCCGGCGGCGTCCGGATGGCGCTCGAGCACCTGCACGACCAGGGTTGCCGGCGGATCGCCTTCGTCAACGGCCCCCGCGACACCGTCCCCGGTGCGGCCCGGCGCAAGGCGTTCGAGCGCACCGCGAAGACCCTGGGCCTCGACCCGAGCGAGGAGCTGCGCGTCGAGGCCGGGGACTTCACCCTGGCCGAGGGCCGCAAGGCCGCCGAGACCCTGCTCGACCGCACCACCCCGGACGCCGTCCTCGGCGGCAACGACCTGCTCGCCATCGCCACCATGCAGGTGCTCGCCGAGCGCGGCCTGCGCATCCCCGAGGACGTCGCCGTGGTCGGCATGGACGACACCGAGCTCGCCGGCGTCACGACCCCGAGCCTGAGCAGCGTCGGCCTCGGCGCCCTCGAGCGCGGCCGGGTGGCCGCCCAGCTGCTGCTCGACCGGATCGACGACCCCCAGGGGTCCGCGCAGCGCGAGCCGCAGCGGGTCACCGTCCAGCCCCACCTGACGATCCGCCGTTCCTCGATGAGGGGCCAGACCGCCGAGGCACTCCGATGACCACCACCCAGCTCGCACCACCCTCCCCGGCGGCGCCCGCCCCCGCGCAGCCCAAGGGCCGCAGGCCCGGCAAGCTCAAGGGAGACGCCTGGCCGCTGCTGCTGCCCGCGCTGATCCCGGTGGCGCTGTTCAGCGTCTACCCGCTGCTGCAGGGCATCTACCTCGGCTTCACCGACTCCCGTGCCGGCCTCAACCAGGTCACCCACTTCACCGGCCTGCAGAACTACCGGGACCTGATGAGCAACGAGCTCTTCTGGAGCTCGTTCAAGATCGGCCTCATCTGGGCCTTCTCGGTCACCATCCTGCAGTTCCTCGCCGCGATGGGCCTCGCGCTGCTCCTCAACCAGAACCTCAGGCTGCGCTGGCTCGCGCGCACCCTCTCGCTGGTCCCGTGGGCGATGCCGCCGGTGGTCACCGGCATCATGTGGCGACTGATGTTCGACCCCAACTCCGGGCCGATCAGCAGCACCTCGCAGGCTCTCGGCCTCGGCCCGCTCAACCTCCTCGGCGACTTCAGCACCGCCCTGCCCGCGGTCATCGTCGTCGGCGTCTGGGCCGGCATGCCGCAGACCACGATCACGCTGCTCGCCGGCCTCCAGGGCATCGACGAGTCCCTGCACGAGGCCGGGGCGGTCGACGGCGCCAGCGCGTGGAGCCGGTTCCGCCACATCACGCTGCCCCAGCTCAAGCCCGTCATCGTCGCGATCACGACGCTCAACTTCATCTGGAACGTCAACACCTTCGACCTCATCTACGTGATGACCAACGGCGGACCCGGCGGCAAGACCATGGTCCCCGCGCTCTTCGCCTACAACGAGGGCTTCCGCTACGGCCACTTCGGCGTCGCCGCCGCGATGGGCAACGTCATGGTCGTCGTCATCGTCGGGATGCTGCTGTTCTACCTCCGCGCGCGGCTGAAGGAGACCAACCGATGAGCGCCATGCGCACCAGTCCCGCCGGCCGCGTCGGGCAGTACGCCGCCCTCGTCGCCTACTGCGCCTTCCTCGGCTTCCCGCTGCTCTGGCTGCTCTCCACGGCCTTCAAGAGCACGTCCGAGATCGCCCTCGGCGCGACCGGCCTGCTGCCGTCGAGCCCGACGCTCACCAACTTCACCACCGCGATCGACCGCGCCAACCTGATCGACGCCGGCCTCAACAGCCTCCAGGTCGCGGTCGCCACCACGATCCTCACGGTCGCGCTGGCGCTGCCGGCGGCGTACGGCCTGGCCCGCTTCCGCACCGTCCTCAAGCCGGTCACGCTGGGCTGGATCCTGGTCAGCCAGGTCTTCCCGACGATCCTCGTGATCATCCCGCTGTTCCTGATCCTCAAGCAGTTCCAGCTGCTCGACGCGCTGCCCGGCCTGACGATCGTGTACGTCGTCTTCACCTTGCCGTTCTGCCTGTGGATGCTGATCGGCTACGTCTCCAACATCCCGCGCGAGCTCGAGGAGGCCGGCGCGATGGACGGCGCGGGCCGGCTGCGGATCCTGGTCAGCATCGTCTTCCCGCTGCTGCGCCCGGGCGTCGTCGCGACCGCGCTCTTCGCGTTCATCTCGTCGTGGAACGAGTTCCTCTTCGCGCTGGTCCTGATCCAGACCCCCGACAAGGTGACCCTGCCGTTGGCCCTGTCCCGCTTCGTCGGCGCCGAGGGCCAGGTCCAGCTCGGGCCGCTCGCCGCGGCGTCGCTGCTCGCCACCATCCCCAGCCTGCTCTTCTTCGCGCTGATCCAGCGCCGCCTCACCTCGGGCCTCCTGTCGGGAGCCGTCAAGGGCTGACCGCCACCACGTCACGAGACAACCACCCAGCACCAGTCACCAAAGGGGAACCCACCGATGAAGCTCAAGTCCGCGGGCGTCGCTGCCGCCGCCCTCACGCTCGCCCTCGCGGGGTGCGCCACGTCCACCCAGGAGTCGCCCGAGAGCAGCGGCGGGGACGGCAAGAAGGTCACCCTGCGCTTCCAGAGCCTCGCCTTCCAGGAGCCGACGGTGAAGGCCACCAAGGAGATCGTCGACGCCTGGAACGCCGACCACCCCGACACCCAGGTCGAGTACGTCCAGGGCAGCTGGGACTCCGTGCAGGACCAGCTGGTCACCCAGTTCCAGGGCGGCACCGCGCCCGACATCATCCAGTACGAGTCGGCCGCGATGACCGGCTTCGCCCAGCAGGGCTACCTCGCCGACCTCTCCGACTCGTTCTCGGACGACGTGCAGTCCTCGGTCAGCCAGGACGTGTGGGACACCGTCACCGTCGACGACAAGGTGATCGCCGCTCCGACGCTGCTGCAGAGCTACGTCGTCTTCGCCAACGAGGACCTGCTGAAGAAGGCCGGCGTGGAGATGCCCACCGGTGACACCTGGTCGTGGGACGACTTCCAGGCCGCCGCGAAGGCCACCACCACGGACGGCGTCCACGGCCTCGGCTGGGGGCTCGGCTCGCCGACCGCGACCATGCTGAGCCTCGGCGAGAACTTCGGGGCGGCGTACTTCGACGGCTCCGGCACCGACGCCACCATGAGCGTGGGCGACGCCGAGCTCGAGCTGCCCGAGCGGATCCACGCCATGACCTACGACGACAAGTCCCTCGACCCGGTCACCCTGACCCAGGCGGGCTCCGACGTCATGTCGGGCTTCCTCAAGGGCAAGTACGCCATGACCGTGCAGGGCTCCTACAGCGCCCAGACGCTCGCGGAGTCCGCGCCCAAGGACTTCCACTGGGTCGCGATGCCCGTCCTCGAGGGCGACAGCGCCGCGCAGGCCGCGAACCCGCAGACGCTCTCCGTCTCCGCGCAGAGCAAGGACGTCGAGGGCGCCGCGGAGTTCATCGACTACTACATGCAGGCCGAGAACCTCGCCAAGGTCGCCGAGGGTGACTGGCTGATCCCCGCCTCCTCCGACGCGGCCGACCAGGTCTCCGAGGACACCGACGGCGAGAACGGCTGGGACACGATCCTCGCCGGCGGCCAGTACTTCACCAAGGCGCCGTTCCAGTCGGTCACCAACTACCCGCAGTGGAAGGACCAGATCGCCACGCCGGCCTTCCAGCGCTACCTCGCCGACGACATCTCCGCCGACGAGCTCGCCGCCCAGCTGTCCGACGGCTGGGACCAGGTCAACAAGTGATCGACGAAAGGCTCAGCGTGAAGCTGCTCGACAAGGCACTCGGGACCCTGGTGGGCTCCGCCGTCGGTGACGCCCTCGGGGGCGCCACCGAGGGCTGGACCACCGAGCAGATCCGGGACCGGTACGACGGCTGGGTGACCGGCATCGTCCCGCCCTTCAACGCCGACTGGCGCGACGCCCGGCCCATCGCGCCGTACCACAAGGGCGACGGCCACATCACCGACGACACCTTGATGACGCACGCCCTCGTCGACGTGTACGCCGAGCGGCGCGACCACCTCGACGCGTACGCCGTGGCCTCCGACCTGGTCCCGCTGCTGATCGGCGAGAAGCGCTGGGTCCCGGAGCTCGAGGCCGAGGCGCTGCTGCTGCAGCGGATCTTCCTCGCCGAGAAGTGGCTGGTCGCGCGCCTGCACTACGGGCACGTCGACCCCCGCGAGGCCGGGGTGGGCAACATCGTCAACTGCGGCGCGGCGATGTACATGGCGCCGGTCGGGGTCGTCAACGGCGCCGACCCGGCCGGTGCCTACGCCGAGGCGATCGAGGTCGCCTCGGCCCACCAGTCGAGCTACGGGCGGGAGGCGGCCGGCGTGCTGGCTGCCGCCGTGGCCGCCGCGTTCACCCCCGGCGCGACCGCCCGGTCGGTCGTCGACGACGCGCTGGCCGTCGCCCACGACGGCACCCGTGCGGCCATCGAGGCGGTCGCCACCGCCGCGGACGGCGTGCGTGACTGGCGCGAGGCGATCCCCGTGCTGCGCGCGGCGATCGAGCCGTTCGACACCGTCGGCCCGGCCTACCGGGCGCCGTCCATGGACGCCCGCCGGCCCAGTCGCACCAAGGCGATCGAGGAGCTGCCGGTGGCGCTCGGGATGGTCCTGGTCGCCGACGGCGACTACGAGTCCGCCGTGCTCGGTGGCGTCAACTACGGCCGCGACGCCGACTCGATCGCCAGCATGGCCGGCGCGGTCTGCGGTGCGCTCGGCGGCCAGGGGGCGGTCCGCGCCGACTGGGCCACCGAGGTGGCCGAGGCCAGCCGGACCCCGCTCGAGCCGGCCGGGCGCACCATCGCCGCGGTGGCGCAGGACGTCTTCGCCAAGGACGCCGAGCGCGCCCGCCTGCGGGAGTCGCGGCGTACCTCCCTGTTCGACCTGGAGGAAGTCGCCGGATGAGCCGCCTGACCTGGGTGCAGCCGCCCGACCTGCTGGCCCACGAGCTGGTCGCCGGCGCCGCGGACGGCAAGGAGGTCGCCGACGTCCGCGACCGCTGGCTGGCCGCCGGCGGGCAGGACGTCGCGCCCGCCGCGGGCCTGGGCCAGGTCGGGGACGAGAAGCTGCGGGCCCTCGCGGTCGAGCTGCTCGACGAGCTCGACGCGCGGCCGGTCGACCCGGCGCTCGCCGAGCGGGAGCCCGACACCTGGGAGGCGATCGAGGCGTCCCGCGGCCTCGCGCTCGCCGCGCAACCGCCGGGGGAGGACCTCGGGGACCGGGTGCACGGCGCGTGGGCCGGGCGCGCCGCCGGCTGCCTGCTGGGCAAGCCGGTCGAGAAGATCCCGCGGCACGGCATCCGGGAGATCCTGACCAGCCAGGGCCGGTGGCCGCTCGCCGACTGGTTCACCGCGGCCGGCCTGCCCGACGAGGTCGCCGCCCGCTGGCCGTGGAACCGGCGCAGCGCACCCACCAGCCTGGCCGAGAACATCGACGGGATGCCCGAGGACGACGACCTCAACTTCCCGATGCTGGCGCTGGGCCTGATGGAGACCCACGGCGACGACTTCACCACCGACGACGTCGCCGACGCCTGGCTGGCGAACCTGCCCGGCGGGCGCGTCTTCACCGCCGAGCGGGTCGCCTACCGCAACCTGCTGCTCGGCGAGAGCGCCCCGCGCACGGCCACCCGGCACAACCCGTTCCGGGAGTGGATCGGCGCCCAGATCCGCACCGACCTCTACGGCTGGGCGCGACCGGGCGCCCCCGCCGCCGCGGCGCGGCTCGCGTGGGTCGACGCGCGGCTCAGCCACGTCCGCAACGGCGTCTACGGCGCGATGTTCGTCGCCGCCACCTGCGCGAAGGCGGTCGTCTGCGACGACGTCGACGAGGCCGTCGAGGCCGGGCTCTCGGTCGTCCCGCCGCGGAGCAGGTACGCCGATGCCGTGCGGTTCGGCGTCGAGCTCGGCCGCTCCGGGCTGGCGACCGAGGACGCGCTGGACCGGCTGTACGAGACCTACGGCCACCTGCACTGGGTGCACGTGCTCAACAACGCGGCGCTGGTTGCCTACGCCCTGACCGCCGCCGAGGGCGACTTCGGGACCGCGATCTGCACCGTGGTCACCGGCGGCTGGGACACCGACTCCAACGGTGCGACCGTCGGGTCGGTGTGCGGCGCCCTGGCCGGGTTCCACCGGCTGCCCGGGCGCTGGGTCGAGCCGCTGCGCAACCGGGTCGCCACCAGCCTGCCCGGCCACGACGGCATCGGGCTGGACCGGCTCGCCGACCGGACCCTCGCGCTGGCCGTGTCGGGGGTGGCCCGATGAGCCACGAGGTCGTGGTCGTCGGCAGCGCCAACCTCGACCTCGTCTCCACGGTCACCACGATCCCGGCGCCCGGCGAGACCGTGCTGTCCACGGCCCGCGACGCGCGGGCCGGCGGCAAGGGTCTCAACCAGGCCGTCGCCGCGTCCCGCGCCGGCGCGCGGACCCTGCTCGTCGGCGCCCTCGGCGACGACGACGCCGGTCGCACCCTGCTCGAGGAGGCGGCCGACGCGGGCATCGACACCGCGCTGGTCCGCCGCGTCGCAGGTCCGAGCGGCACCGCCTGGATCATGGTCCGCCCCGACGGCGAGAACGCGATCGTCGTCGACAGCGGCGCCAACGCCACCCTCGAGTCGCTGACAGACGAGGAACGGGAGGCGGTCGCCGCGGCGGGCGTCGTCGTCGCCCAGCTCGAGACCCCGCTCGCCGCCGTGCACGAGGCGGCCTCGGTCGCCCGGGTGGGCGGCGGCCGGGTGGTGCTCAACGCCGCCCCGGCCCGCGAGCTCCCGCGCGAGCTGCTGGCGTGCGTCGACGTCCTCGTCGTCAACGAGCACGAGGCGCGCCACCTCTCCGGGCACGCCGACCCCGCGACGGCGGCCACCCACCTGCTCGACGTGGTCGGCTCGGTCGTGGTGACCCTCGGTGCCGAGGGCGCGCTGCTCGCCGACCCGGCCGGGCAGCGTCGTGTCGCGGGCGTGCCCGCCACCGTCGTCGACACCACCGGCGCCGGCGACACGTTCACCGGCGTGCTGGCCGCGACCCTCGCCGCCGGCGCCGACCTCGACACCGCCGCGGTGCGTGCCGTCGTCGCGGGCGCCCTGGCCGTCGAGTCCGCCGGGGCCGTCCCGTCCATCCCCACCGCCGACCAGATCCGCGCCCGGGCCGAGGCCCACCTCGCACAGGAAGCGAACCGATGACCATCCCCGTGGAGGCGCCCCGCGATCCCTACGCCGCGCGCCCCATCGACAAGCCCGCCCCCGTGCCGCTCGAGCCCGGCGCGGACCTCTCCGTCCTCGACGAGGCCAAGATCCTGGCCGCGCCCGCGGACCCCGCCGACCGTGCGGCGTGGCGGGAGGCGCTGCACCGGTGGCGGCGCGAGGCGCGCGAGCGGACGGCGTACGACGGCGCGGTCTACGACCACCCCGACAGCCGCTGGGCCACCACCGCGTGGAACGTCGCGATGGTCTGGCTCTGGGACGAGGCCGTCCGCGACTGGGACCGCGAGGCCTTCGACGCCGACCGGCTGCTCGCGGCGTACGCCGGCTTCGGCGGGCTCGACGCGGTCGTGCTGTGGCACGCCTACCCGGTGATCGGGGTCGACCCGCGCAACCAGTTCGACTGGTACGACGTGCCTGGCCTGGCCCAGCTGGTCGCGGACCTGCACGAGCGCGGCGTCAAGGTCTTCCTCGACTACAACCCCTGGGACACCGGCACGCTCCGGACCGAGCGCACCGACGCGGCGCGGCTCGCCGGGCTCGTCGAGGTGCTCGGGGTCGACGGCGTCTTCCTCGACACCCTCAAGGAGGGCGACCCCGAGCTGCTCGCCACGATGGCCTCGCTCCAGCCGCGGCCGGTGCTCGAGGGCGAGTCGCGGGTGCCGCTGGCGCGGATCGTGGACCACCAGGCCTCGTGGGCGCAGTGGTTCGCCGACAGCCCGACGCCCGGCGTGCTGCGGGCTCGATGGTTCGAGCAGCGGCACATGATGCACCACACCCGGCGGTGGAACCACGACCACCGCGACGAGATCCGCTCGGCCTGGGTCAACGGGGCCGGCGTGCTGATCTGGGACGTCGTCTTCGGGGTGCGCGTCGACTGGGAGCCGCGCGACCAGCACAGCCTGCGCCGGATGCGCGCGGCCTACCGCCACCTGGAGGACTTCCTCGTCGAGGGGGAGTGGGAGCCGCTCACCGACCTCGCCCCCGAGGCCACCGCGGCCGGCGTCGCCGGGTCCCGCTGGAGCCTGGGCGGCTGCGACCTCTACACGCTGGCCAACCCAACCAGCGCTGCGTACGCCGGCCCCCTGCTGCCCGCGGACGACGCGGAGGTCCACGTGGTCCTCGGCGACCGCACCGTGCCGGCCGGCGGCATCGTCGGTCTGGTCCGCGTGCCGGCCGGTGCCGAGCCGCCCGCGGGCCTGGCCGCGCTGGTCGCCGACAACGCGGCCGACCCCGCCCCGACCGCGCCGGCGCCGCGACCCGTCCCCGAGCTCCGCACCGCCGCGGCCGCCCCCGGCCGGGTCCCCGCGGACGCGATCCGCCTCGAGGCAGGTGAGCACGAGCTGACCGTCCGCTGGCGCCAGCGCGAGACCGGGCTCTACGAGGCCGCGCCCTACGTCGAGGACTGGAAGCCCTTGCCGCCCCGCCTGCACCAGCTCCGCGAGGAGAAGCTGACCGTGCGGACCGGCGCGGTCGCCGTGGACGCGGCCGACGTCAGCAACGCCGACTTCGCGATGTTCGTCGCCGACACCGGCTACCGCCCGGCGGTCCCGGACCGGTTCCTCGCGCACTGGGTGGACGGCGCGCCCGCGCCCGGCACCGGCGACGAGCCGGTGCGGTTCGTCGACCTCGAGGACGCCCGCGCCTACGCCCGCTGGCGCGGTGCGCGGCTGCCCACCGAGCACGAGTGGCAGCTCGCCGCGGGCCGCACCGGCTGGCGGCGTCGTGAGCCCCTGGTCTGGCAGTGGACCGAGAGCGAGCACCGCGACGGGCGCACCCGCTGGGTGGTGCTCAAGGGCGGCTCGTGGTTCCGCGCCGAGGGCTCGGAGTGGTACGTCGACGGCGGCCCGCAGGACGCCTCGTGGTCGGTGCGGTTCCTGCTGACCCAGGCCGGCACCGGCCGCTCGGGGTGCATCGGGTTCCGGTGCGCGGTGGACCCGGAGCAGCCGTGAGCGGCCCGCTCGAGGGGCTGCGCGTGGTCGACGCGGCGACCCTGTTCGCCGGGCCGCTCGCCGCGACCTACCTCGGGGACTTCGGCGCCGACGTGGTCAAGGTCGAGCACCCGCGCCGCCCCGACGCCGCGCGCGGGCACGGCCAGGTCAAGGACGGCATCGGGCTGTGGTGGAAGACGCTCGGCCGCAACAAGCGCACCGTCACCCTCGACCTCAAGCACCCCGACGGCGCCGCCACGATGCGCCGGCTGCTCGCCTCGGCCGACGTGCTGGTCGAGAACTTCCGGCCCGGCACGCTCGAGCGGTGGGGCCTGGCCCCGGAGGACCTGCTGGAGCTGAACCCGCGGCTGGTCGTCGCACGGGTGACGGCGTTCGGCCAGGACGGGCCGTACGCCGGCCGCCCGGGCTTCGGCTCGCTGGCCGAGGCGATGAGCGGCTTCGCGGCGATCACCGGCGAGCCCGACGGTCCGCCGACGCTGCCGCCCTTCGGGCTGGCGGACGGGATCGCCGGCCTGGCGACGGCGTACGCCGTCATGGCCGCGCTGCGGCACCGCGACCTGACCGGTCGCGGCCAGGTCGTCGACCTCGCGATCATCGAGCCGATCCTGATGATGCTGGGGGCGCCGCTGACGGCCTACGACCAGCTCGGCTACGTGCAGCCGCGCACCGGCAACCGCTCGGTCAACAACGCCCCGCGCAACGTCTACCGGACCGCCGACGACCAGTGGGTCGCGGTGTCGACGAGCTCGCAGAGCATCGCCGAGCGGGTGCTGCGGATGGTGGGTCGCGACGACCTCGTCGAGGAGCCGTGGTTCGCCTCGGGCGGGCAGCGCGCCGAGCACGCCGACGAGCTCGACGCGGCCGTGGGCGGGTGGATCGCCGAGCGCCGACGTGACGAGGTGATCGAGGCGTTCGAGAAGGCGGAGGCCGCCATCAGCCCGGTGTACGACGTCCGTGGGCTGCTCGCCGACCCGCAGTACCGCGCCCGCGGCACGGCCCTGACCGTGCCCGACGAGGACCTCGGGCCGCTGGTGATGCAGAACGTGCTCTTCCGGCTCTCCGAGACGCCGGGCGCGGTGCGGTGGGCCGGACGGCACCCGGGCGCCGACACCGACGAGGTGCTCGGCGAGCTGGGCCTGTCCGACGAGGAGGTCGCGGCGCTGCGTGAGGCGGGTGCGGTGTGAGCACCGTCGCGCTCTACGTGCCCGGGTCGCGCCCGGACCGCTTCGACAAGGCGGCCGCGACCGGCGCCGAGGTGATCGTCGACCTCGAGGACTCGGTGGCACCCGACGACAAGGCCGCGGCCCGCACCGCGGTCGCCGCGTGGGTGGCGTCGTACGACGGGCCGGTGCAGGTGCGCGTGAACGCGCCGGGCTCCTCCGACCTGGCGCAGGACCTGGCCGCGCTGCCGGACCGTGTCGACCTGCGGGTGCCGAAGGTGTCCGGTCCCGAGGACCTCGAGCACGTCGCCGGGCGGCGCGTGCACGCGATCCTCGAGTCCGCGGCCGGGGTGGAGAACGCGCTGGCCGTGGCCCGCGCGCCCGAGGTCGTCTCGCTCGCGCTCGGGGAGGCCGACCTCGCGGCCGAGCTGGGCCTGGCGGGCGAGGAGGCCTATGCCTGGATCCGCTCCCGCGTCGTCGTGGCGTCCGCGGCCGCCGGGCTGCCCGCGCCGATGATGTCGGCGTACCCCGCCGTCCGCGACCTCGCCGGTCTCGAGGAGTCGTGCCGCCTCGGGCGCCGGCTGGGCATGCGCGGACGCACCGCCGTCCACCCCTCGCAGGTGGAGGTGATCCGGTCGGTCTTCGCCCCCTCGCCCGACGAGATCGGGTGGGCGAGCGACGTGCTGGCGGCGCTCTCCTCGACCGGGGTGGCCACGCTGCCCGACGGGTCGATGGTCGACGCGGCGATGGCCAGACGGGCGCGCTCGATCCTCGGCTGATCACCCACATGAGGGCTTGCTGCGCCCGTCCTGCGAGCGCATGCTGGATCGGGAGGAGGGGTCATGGCCACCTACGAGATTCCCGACGGCCTCCCGGTCCTGTCGCGAGGCAGGCACCGCTCGGCACGCAAGGGCGCCTGCTTCATGGAGATGGCGTCGGTGCTGGCGAACGAGCCGTGGAGCGACCACCCGAAGTGCACCCACCCGCTGCTGGCCCACCTGGCCCGGCTGGTCAACGACCACACCACGGACCGGCACCGCGGCGAGCTGGTGACCCTCATCCCGTCCGTGGTCGGGCTCCGCGGCCGGGGCCTGCCGTGGACGGTGGCCCTGACCGCCGACGTCGCCCTGCGCGTGCTCCCGGAGGTGCCCGCCACCTCGGAGCGCGCCCTGGTGGCGGGCCTGGTCCGGTGCGACGAGCTGGCGACGGCGCTCGGGCCCGGAGCGGTCGAGGGTGCCGACGCGGTCCGGCAGGCACTGGACGACCGGCCCGACGCCGTGCGCTGGTCGCGACGGCTGGCCGGCGGGTCGGGCATCACCGGGACGCAGTTCGAGAAACGCTCGGCGCCCAACGTCATGAGGTGTGCCGTGCAGGGCATCGTCGCCGCGGCCCGGAACCCCGACGAGTGCGACGCGCGCCTGCGCCACCTGCTCGAGGGGGCCGTCGGCACGGCTCGGCGGCTGGACCCCACCGAGCGCTCCGCGACCCGGACGTCAGAGCAGGTCGTGCTCGAAGGCGAAGGCCGCCGCCGCGGTCCGTGACCCCACACCGAGCTTGGTGAAGATGTTGGACAGGTGCCGAGCCACGGTCTTCTCGCTGAGCACCAGCTCGGCCGCGATGGCGGCGTTGCTGCGGCCGGCCGCGACCAGCCGAAGCACCTCCACCTCCCGGGCGCTCAGCCCGGCCGGCAGGTCGGTGGGGGAGAGCAGCCGCTCGACCTCCCGCGCCGCCGGCACGGCGCCGAGCCGGC
Organism: Nocardioides sp. GCM10023255; assembly: GCF_042653125.1. Classification (NCBI taxonomy): domain Bacteria; kingdom Bacillati; phylum Actinomycetota; class Actinomycetes; order Propionibacteriales; family Nocardioidaceae; genus Nocardioides; species Nocardioides sp. GCM10023255. Next base: position 35,552 of record NZ_JBHSHU010000001.1, on the reverse strand, counting down.
GGAAGGTGGCGAGCGCGGACTCCAGCTCGGCCCGGGCCGACGCCGAGTCGCCCAGGGCGGCCAGGGCGCGGCCGGTGAGGGCGCGCACCCGCGCGACGTCGTACGCACCCTCGACGCGGGCCCACAGCTGCCCGGCCTTGCGCAGGTAAGGGAGCGCGCCGGACGCGTCGCCCGCGGCGACCTCGACGGCGCCCGCGGCGTACGCCGCCATCGCCCGGACCGCCGGCGACCCGACGTGCTCGGCCACCCGGTCCAGCTCCAGCGAGGCCGTGCGCGCCTCGTCGACGGCTCCGACGCCCAGCAGCACGTCGACGGCCCCGGGAAGCAGCCGGCACTGGTGCACCGGGTCGGACGGCTCCGCGAGCAGGCGGCGTACCGCCCCGGCCGCTGCGTCCCGGGCGCCGCGCGCCAGCCACAGCAGGGCCAGGCCGGGCTGCGGGTCGAAGCCCCGCTCGCCGGCTCGCTGGTACGCCGCGTCCGCTGCGTCGAGCTCGCCACGCAGCCGCAGCAGGTCGCCGCGCTCGGACTCCGCCAGGCCGATCGCGGCGAGCGAGTGCGCCGCCCGGTAGCGGTCCACGGCCCGCTCGAGCTCCTCCAGCGCCTCCGGCCAGGCCCCCTGCATCCGCATCACCTGGCCGCGGTGCAGCGAGCACTGCCCGGTGAAGGTGACCAGCCCGGGCAGCGACGTGCACCAGCGGTGCAGCGCAGACGTCCACTGCGCCACCCGGCCGTAGTCGGCGACCTCCTGGCAGCCCTCGATCGCGGTGCAGAAGACGTTGCCGAAGATCTCGGGCGAGGTCTCGCCGGCCGCCACCCGCGCCATCGCGTCGTCCAGCAGCGCGATGCCCTCGGTCACCCGGCCGGAGTAGATCGCGAGCCGCCCCGAGGCCACCAGGCCGAGCGCGAGCAGGTCGGCGTCGCCGTGCTCCCGCCCCGCGGCCACGGTCTCGGCGGCGCAGGTGGCCGCCGCCGGCCACTCCGCGGCGCCGAGGTGGCGGTACATCCGCAGGAACGCGACGTACCCCCGCTCGACACCGCCGCCACCGGAGTCCTCGAGGAGCCGCTCGGCCCGTGCCGTCCAGCCGCCCGCCAGCGCCTGCTCGCCGGTGGTGTCGAGCAGCATCGTGATGTGGAATGCGCACTGCACGGCCCCGGTCGGGTCGCCCGTCTCCTCGCACCAGCGGAAGGCGCGCTGGTAGTGGCCGACCGCCTCCTCCGGGCGTCCGAGGAGGTACGCCGACAGGGCGGCCCGGCGCAGGTCCTCGACGCCCAGCGAGTCGGGCTCGACGCCGGCCCACGTGTCGAGGGCCGCGGCCCACTCACCCCGCTCGTAGTCCTCGCGGGCCTGCAGCAGCTCGTCGACCACGCCCATCGCGGGCACCTCCCTCTCCGGACGATACCCGCGGGGACGGGCGCTCGGTGATCCGTCGGGCGACGAGCTCGGCGTCGCGGCCGACGCCGGGGAGCAGCATCGAGGAGAAGGCGTACTGGAAGGAGAGGCCGCAGAAGAACAGGCCGGGTGCGTCGTCGACGACGCCGCGGTACTCGCGCGGCCAGCCGTCCTCGCCCAGCACCGGCAGGTCGATCCAGCCGAGCTCCTGGCGGAAGCCGGTCGCCCAGACGACGTTGGCCGCCTCGACCGTGGTCCCGTCGGCGAGCAGGGGCAGGCCGTCGCGGACACCTTCGACGCGGGACTCCGTGCGGACCACGCCGCGGTCGGCGAGGTCGGAGCGCTTGACCCGCAGCATCGGCCCGCCGTGGAACCGGACCTCCGCCATCTCCTTGCGGCCGACCGGGGTGCGCCGGGTGAGCAGGTGGCGCCACAGGAACAGCAGCACCGGGAAGACGACGTGCATCGCCGGCGACTCCAACCGCAGCGGGATCTGGCCGCAGTCGCGCCCGGCCAGGGTGGTCGGGTGCGTCAGGGCCACCTCGTAGGCGATGTCGGACCCGGAGTGCGAGGCGCCCACGACCAGCACGGGGCCCTCGCGCAGCTGGCCGGGCCGGCGGTACTCGCTGGAGTGCAGCTGGAGGATCGACGGGTCGAGGTCGCGCGCCACGTCGGGGACGTACGGCGTACGCCCGAAGGTCCCGGTCGCCACGACCACGTTGTCGCAGCGGATCGGCCCCGCGCTCGTGGCGACGACGTACCCGTCGCCGTCCGGGCCCGCCGACAGCCGCTCGACGGCGATGCCGAGGCGGACCGGCAGCTCGAAGCGGCGGGCGTAGGCCTCGAGGTAGTCCGCGACCTGGTCCTTGCCGGGGAAGGACCACGGGGCGCTCGGGAACGGCATCCCGGGCAGCCCGTCGAACTTCGCCGGCGAGTAGAGCCGCAGGCTGTCCCACTGCTGGCGCCAGTTGTCGCCGATCCGGCGGTTGCGGTCCAGCACGACACAGGTGCGGCCGCGCTTCTGCAGCTGGTACGCCGTGGCGAGGCCGGCCTGCCCGGCCCCGATGACGACGGTCTCGACGTGGTCCATGGTTCCTCCCGGTGGGTGTGCTCCTCACGCTAGGAACGCGGGCCGGGCCGCCGCATCGGGCGGATCACGCACCGCTGTCGCACCGGTCGTGGGTGGAAGCACCCATGCGCCCGACCGGTTGTCGGTGCCCGCTCCTACGGTGTCTCCCGCAGAGGCCGAGGGGTGCCTCGCGGACCGAGGGGACGTGGATGGATCTCACCGAGGCGGCGCGGCTCGGGCGCGAGCTGCTCGACGAGCACGGGTTGCGGGGCTGGACGATCGTGTTCGACCGGGCGAAGCGCCGGGCCGGTGTGTGTCGGCCCGGTCGCAAGGAGATCGGGCTCAGCGCGCCCCTGACCGCGCTCCACCCCGAGGCCGAGGTCCGCGACACGATCCTCCACGAGGTGGCGCACGCCCTCGTCGGGGTGCGGCACGGGCACGACGAGGTCTGGCGGGCGATGGCGCTGCGCATCGGGTGCAGCGGTCAGCGGTGCGGGAGCGAGGACGCGCCGAGCATCGAAGGGAGCTGGGCCGGCACCTGCCCGGCCGGTCACCGGGTGACGCGGCACCGCCGTCCCGAGCGGCCGTCCTCCTGCCGCACCTGCTCGCGGTCCTTCGACGTGGCGCACCTGCTGACCTGGACCTACCGCGGCGAGCCGGCCCCGATGCACCCGGCCTACCTTGCCGAGCTCGAGCGCCTCGAGCAGCGGGCCGCCGCCCCGGCCGCTGTCCCGCCGGTGCGGGTGCGGATGGGCGACCGGCTGCGGATCGCGGTCCCCGGCAGCAAGTACGACGGCGTCGTCGGCACTCTCGTCAAGCGCGGCCGGACCCGCTACCACCTGCGGGTCGGGAGCTCGGTGATGACCGTGCCGTTCTCGATGGTCGAGCCCGCCTGACTCTGGCAAGCAGGGTCGTGTGGCTCAGAGTGCGTCCTGGCGCACGGTGGCCTGCACGACTCCGGGTCTTGGGTCAGTTCTGGGTCGCTGCCGCCACGCGGCGTGCGATCTCGGTCAGCCAGCCGCGATAGCCGCCCTCATCCTCCAGCGGACGAATCTGACACCCGAGCTCATGGACAAACGTGTGCAGGTCTTGCTCGGAGGAGTAGGTGTCGAGGGCCCAGGCGACTTCCCGGGGCAGTTGCACCGCGAGCTCGGGTGACTCGCGCAGGAATGTATCGACGTTGTCGTCGACGGTGCCGACGATGTCGTAGTCCTGATGCAGGTACGTACCCATCAGTTCTTCCAGGGCTGGTGTCTCCATGAAGTTTCCTTGTGTGTCACGGCTGGGGGAAGGAGGTGAGAATCCTGTATCCATCCGGCATCGACGCGTCCCGGACCAAGAGCACCCGCAAGCCTGTTACTTCGAATACGTCGCCAGTGCGCGAGGCGGAACGCCCGGTGACGAAGTCCAGCGTCGCATCGAGTCGGCGGCGCGACCCTCCATGATCCAACCACTCCCGGATCGCTTGTCGCTTCAACTCAAGCACTCGAGAAATGGCGTGTTCGGCGCTGTCCTGGCTGGAAAAAGTCGAGGCGAACTCCGGCCGCGAGTCCCGTGCAAGCCGCTGGAGCAGCTCCTCGTCGGTCTTGCCCACGTGCCTCTGGATCGTGTGACTGCCCGAGTGCTCGTGCCTCGAGAGCCAGCCGGCCTCACGCTCCCACCAGAGCCTGAGCGTCCCGGCCTCGCCCCGTGCAGCAGACCGCGCAGCGGCCGCGTCCTTGAACTTCGTCAGGGACGCCCGTGCCGCTTTCAGTCCCTCACGACTGACCCGCACCGTGCTCGCGATCGAGGCGGTGAAGGCCCGCAGCGCCTCGACGATCGCGACGAAGCGCGGTGACTCCGCGGCGACCTTGGCCGCGACGGCGGAGAGGCCGGCGGCGGTGCCGGCGCCTCCGGTGAGCACGCCGAGCGCCACGCTGATCGCGACACCCTCGACGATCTGCTCGAGCACCCACATCGCCGCGTCGAGGATCTCCTGGTGCTTCGCCTCGACCTGGTCGGCGTACTGCTCGCAGGCGGCAGCGAGCGCGGCGTACTGCGCGCTGAGGTCGCGCACCGTCGACCGCAGCTCGTGCGTGGCGTCGATGGCGAGCGGGATCTCGGGGGAGCGCTCGCGCCAGAAGCCGCGCATCGCGCTGTCGCAGTGGGTCTCCAGCCCGACGAGCCCGTCCGCGGCCGCCCGCCACGCGGCGGCCGCCGAGCGCAGGCGGTCGACGTCGGCACCCGGCCACACGAACCCCTCGAGGTGGTCGAGGATCCAGCCGACCTTCCAGGGCAGTCCCGGCTCGGTCGCGCCGAGCGAGGTGGGCGGCGTCGAGGGCAGCACCACGACGTACCCCCGGTCGTCGCCCACGTCGGGCAGCACGCCGCCGTCGTAGACGGCCGACCCGGCTGCGACCGAACGCACTTCCGCGCGGACGTGGTTGGTCAGCGCGGCGTGGGTGAGGTGGCCGAGCCCGGTGAACGAGCCGACGAGGTCGGCCAGTGCTGCGACGGCCTCGCGCGCGCTCTCGTCGTACGCCGTGGCGAACTCCTGCGACGTCGAGTCGTCGCCGGCCATCCCGCCGAGACCCGCCAGCTGCCCGGTGAGCCTGTCGAACCACAGTGCCGCGAGCTGGTTGCCGCCGACGAACGCCTCGGCCGCGGTCTCGTAGCCGGTGCCGTCGACCTCCAGCCTCACCGGACCTGCTTCCACAGGTGCGTGTTGGCCCGCGCCGCGGCGTCGTAGTTGCCGCGCGCGACGTCCGCGACCGCGCGCAGCACCGCCAGCGCCTCCTGCATCTCGCGGAAGCCGCCGGTCCACCGGTCGTGGGCGACCCGATGCGCCGACGCCGCCTCGCCCGCCCAGGAGAGGTGCAGCCTCCCGACCGACCGGGCCAGATCGTCGACCAGTGCGCGGAGCTCCTCGCCGCAGCGGCCCATGTCCTCGACCGCCTCCAGCAGGCCGTCGACGTCGGCCACGAACGGCGCCAGCCCGCTCACCGGCCGTCTCCTGCGGTGACCACGGCGTGGGCGACCCGGTCGAGTCGCGCCTGCGTCTCCACGTCCTGCCTGACCAGGTCGCGGTGCACGGCATCGACCAGCCGGCCCAGCGTCTGCAGTCCCGCCAGCACGTCCTGCGACCCGTGGTCCCAGGCCTCCCAGCCCTCCGCGAACGCGGCGGCGGCCCGGCCGGTCCAGCCACCGTCCAGCAACCGGTCGACCTCGCGGGTGATGTGGTGGCGGGCCCGGTGCAAGCGGTCGGCCGCCCGGTCGATGTCCGCGAGCGCCGTGCGGAACGCGGTGTCCTCGACGTTGATGGTCATGTCGTCCCCCGAGAAGAGCGAGTACGTCGTCCGCCACCGAGACTGCCCGCCGATCGGGGCCCGCAGGGGTCCGCGGGCAAATCTGTGGACAACCGCTGAGTACGCTGGCCCGGCGATGCACTGCACCTACTTCGAGGCGGGACGCTGCCGCTCCTGCACCCTGCTCGAGCAGCCCTACCCCCGCCAGCTCGCTGGCAAGCAGGCACACGTCGAGGAGCTGCTCGCCGGCCACCACGACCTGGTCTGGCTGCCCCCGGTCCCGAGCCGCCAGGAGGGGTTCCGCAACAAGGCCAAGATGGTCGTGACGGGCAGCGTCGACGAGCCGTCCCTGGGCATCCTGCGCCCGGACGGATCGGGCCAGGACCTGCGCGACTGCCCGCTGCACACGCCCGGCCTTCACGCCGCCCTCCCGGTCCTCGCGGACTTCGTCACCCGGGCCCGGATCACGCCGTACGACGTCCCGCAGCGCCGCGGCGAGCTGAAGCACCTCCTCGTCACCGAGTCACCGGACGGCGAGCTGATGGTGCGGTTCGTGCTGCGCTCCCAGGAGCCGGTCACGCGGATCCGCAAGCACCTGCCGTCCCTGCTGGCCGCGCTGCCGCAGGCGGTCGTCGTCTCGGTCAACCTGCAGCCCGAGCACAAGGCGGTGCTCGAGGGTGACCGCGAGATCCTGCTGACCGACCGGGCGACGCTGCGGATGCGGGTGAACGGGCTCGACCTGCACCTGCGGCCCCAGAGCTTCTTCCAGACCAACACCGAGATGGCGTCGGCGTTGTACCGCCAGGCCACGGAGTGGGTCGCAGAGCTCGCCCCGGCGTCGGTGTGGGACCTGTACTGCGGGGTCGGCGGCTTCGCGCTGCACGCCGCGACGAGCGCGGGGCCGCACGAGGTGGTCGGTATCGAGGCCAGTGCCGAGGCGATCGAGAGCGCCCGGCAGAGCACGGTCGAGGCGGGGCTGACCGGGGTGCGGTTCGAGGCCGGCGACGCGACGGCGTACGCCGTGGCCAGCAGTGGCGCGCCCGAGCTGATCGTCGTCAACCCGCCGCGTCGCGGGATCGGCGACGAGCTCAGCCGGTGGCTCGACGCGTCCTCGGTCGGGCACGTGCTCTACTCCAGCTGCAACGCCGCCTCGCTCGCCCGCGACCTGGCGGCGATGCCGGCGCTGGTGCCGAAGCGGGGGAGGGTGCTCGACATGTTCCCCAACACCGACCACTACGAGCTGCTGGTGCGGCTCGAGCGCCGCTGAGCCGCTGGTCCAGTCCGCCCGTGCCGGCGGGAACAACGATGCCCGCCGGTCAGGTTCCCCGGGCGGAACCGTCACCAGGGGGTGCGGTCGGTGAGGAGGGGCGGCATGCGGACGGCCAGCAGCACGGGACAGCGGGTGTGGCACACCCTGACTCCGGAGCAGAAGCAGGACCGTCTCGCCGAGCTCCGTCGTCGTCAGCAGCTCCAGGTCGAGGTCGAGGCGCGCCGCCTCGCCGCCCTGCTGGACTGACCGCCCGCGCTCAGCGCCAGCGGAAGCTCGCCAGCGCGGACTCGATCAGTCGCTGACGCTCGGCCGCAGGGACGCTCTTGCTCTGCCTGAACTCCACGTGGATGAAGTTCCCGTTGCGCAACGCGCCGAACTCGTCGTACACCGAGTAGGCGTTGATCGCACCCGACAGGTGGAAGGCGCGCTCGCCGTCGAGCTCGACGTCGTCGAGTCGTTCCGGCAGCGGTCTGAACGGCTTGCTCCGCCTGGTGGTCGAGGCGGCCTCGGCCAACGTCCCCGTGGTCCACCCGGGGTCCTCGCCGAGCCCGACGACGCCGATGCCCTCGTCCTCCCCGGCGGAGTCCAGGTAGTCCGCCATGTCAGGCATGTGGGTGTAGCCGTCGGGGGCGTTCATGGTGGCGCTGGCCTGCTCGAGCAGGTCCCCGGTCGCGGGAGGCACCGACGGACCGGGGTCGGGCTCCGCGCCGGTCGACGAGGCGCCCTTCGGCGTCGACGTGTCGTCCGCTCTGGCAGGATCGTCGTCCGAGCCGGTGCAGGCGCTCGTAGCCAGCACGAGGCCGACAACAGCGGCACAGATCCGCTTCTTCACCCGAGAATCTCTCCGTCGTGGGGACTGGTGGTGGTCAGGATAGCGACCGGCCGGCAGGGCTCGGACGACCCAGTTGCGCTGCGGGCGTTTGCCGGCGTGACGCACCGGGTAGGCCGTCGTTGAGCAGTACCGAACACGTTGGGTAGGGGGAAGAACATCATGGTGGCGATCTCAGAGGTCGGCTCGACACTGAACGACCTGGCCGTCGATCCGGACGTCGTCCGGGACATCCTCGAGATGCTCGAATCAGGTGCCGACGACTTGCACGCCCACCCGGTGGGGGAGGTGCCCGACGGGGCCTTCGGTCCCGGGACCGACGCCGTCGACCTCGCCGTGAACACCGCGAAGGCGCACCGCCACGTCAAGGAGGCCATGGACGACATGGTCGCCGGCCTCCGCGGCTTCACCGTCAACATCAAGGACTTCGCGGAGCGGGCGCACGTCGCCGACGACGAGAGCGCCACGCAGCTGCAGGCCCTCCAGGCATCGACCACGTGCGTGGCCGCGCCGAGCTTCTCGGCGCCCAGCTCCTGCACGCTGCCCACGGACGGGGGTGCATGAGATGGCGAAGGGATACCAGCAGGCCAAGCTCGACGCCTACCTCGACGACAGCCGCCACGACGCGGTGCAGAACGGCGCCAAGGAGTGGAGCCGCGCCAGCATGCTGCTCGAGCAGGTGCAGGCCCGCCTGGAGCATGCGGCGAGACAAGCGGGCGAGCTGGGGGGACAGACCGGGCCGGCCGCCTCGGCGGCCTTCCAGAAGTCCGCGAAGGCGATGAGCCACAAGGCCCGGCAGCTGAACGATGGCAGCGGGGCGCTCCAGGCTGCCGCCGACGCGATCGTCTACGGGCGCAACCAGCGGGCCAACCAGCTCGGCGGCGACCCCGGCCCGCGGCCCAGCGACCCGGAGCCGCTGGCCCCCGGCGCCACGGACAAGGAGATCGCCAAGCACGGGCAGCAGCAGTCCGCAGTGTCGGCGTGGGAGCAGGACCAGGAGCGTCGCGAGCAGATCGCGCGCGAGACGACCACCGAGATGGACAGCCGGTTCCGGGAGTCCACCGCCACGATGAAGAAGATCCACGGTGAGCCCGACCCGGTGCCGAAGCCCACCGACCGGCAGGGTCCGGGCTCCACCACGACGCCGGGCGGCCCGGGTGGGTCCACGCGCTCGCCGTACGACAACGGTGGCCGGACCGGCACGACCCACCACAACACGTCGGTGATCACCACGACGGAGAACAACGACAACAACAACAACACCAACACGACGAGCACCACAGCCACCCCGACCGACCCGCAGCCCGACCACTACCCGGTCGCCGAGGACGGCAGCTTGACTCCGTCCGGCAGCTCGCAGGGCTCCTGGACCGGGTCGGACCCCAGCGCGCCCACCCCCGGCGCCCTCACCGGCGGCGCGGGTGGCAGCACCACCCCCGCGACCTCGGTGGGCGCGGGTGCCGGCATCACCGGCGGCGCCGGCCTGCTCGGCGGCGCGGCGATGAGCGGCCTCGGCGGCAACATGGGCGGGGTCCGGGGTGGCCTCACCCCGGTCTCCACCAGCAGCTCGGGTGTCAGGCCGATCGGCTCGACGGCGCGCTCCGCGACCACGGGCACCCTGGGACGCGGCTCGACCCCGGTAGGGACGGGCAGCGGCAGCGGCAGCGGCGGCTCCGGGCGCGCCGGCGGTGGCCGGTCGACGAGCGGCGGCCGCGGTGCAGCGGGCGGTCGCGGTGGCGCAGCGGGTGTGACCGGGCGCGGCGGCGACCGCAGCAGGGGCTCTAAGAAGTCGGAGCGCGATCACCTGGACGAGGAGTGGGAGATCGACGACGAGGACGCCGCTCCCTCGGTCCTCGACTGAGCCAGCCGGCTCGCGACCCACGCGGCGTCGTCCCCGACGAAGCCGAGCAGTGCGGAGCCACGGGTGTGCTGCCAGGGGAGGCCGACGAAGGCCAGGCCTGGCACGCCCGTGAGCCCGCGCTCGTGGACCACTGCCCCGTCGACGACCACGCCCGGCACGTCGATCCACGAGTAGTCGCGGCGGAAGCCGGTCGCCCACACCACGGTCGACGGGCGGGCGACGGAGCCGTCCTCGAACCGCACCCCGTCCGACGACGCCGCGACCAGTCGCGGGCGGAGGCTCACCCCTGCAGCGCGCAGGTCCCGCGTCGGGGTGCCGATCACGAGATCGCCGCGGGAGCGCATCCGCCGCGCCAGTCGTGAGTCGGCGGTCTTCGTGATCACGCCCAGCCGCGTCAGCCACCAGAACAGGTCGCGACCCAGCACGCGCTGCGGCAGCTCCAGCGACCCCGAGCCGGCCGCGAGGGTGACGTCGCGGGTCCCGGAGAGCTCGAGCGCGATCTGACGGCCGGAGTTCCCGTCCCCGACGACCAGGACCGGCCCGGGGGGCAGGGCGGCGGGGTTGCGGTACGACGCGCTGTGCAGCTGGGTGACCCCGCTCATCCGGCCCGCGAGCTCCGGGACGACCGGAGTCTGGAACGGTCCGGTCGCAACCACGACCTGGCGGGCGAGGAGCCGACCCTGCCGGGTGTGCACGGCGAAGAGCCCGTCGACCCGCTCCAGGCGGGTGACCGGGCAGTCCAGCAGCACCGGCAGGTCGAAGCGCTCGGCGTAGGCGACCAGGTAGGCGGCCACCTCGTCCTTGCCCGGGTAGCTGCCGCTCTCCGCGGGGAACGGCCAGCCGGGGAGGCCGTCGTACTCCGCGGGGGAGAAGAGCCGCAGCGAGTCCCACCGCGACCGCCACGCGTGGCCGATCTCGGGGGCGGCGTCGACGACGAGGAAGCGCAGGCCCTGGCGGCGCAGGTGGTACGCGGTCGCGAGGCCGGCCTGACCGGCGCCGATGACGAGGACGTCGAGGGCGTCGTGCGTGGAGCTCATGGTGGTGCCTTTCGGTGGGGTGTGGTCACCACCGTGCCCGGCGACATCGCCGGGTCGCGCCGGTGAAATTGCCGGGTTCGGATGGTTCCCGGGCCGGAGAGGGCGGAGGTTGTCGGCCAGGTCCTGTGCTTGTCGGCCGGTGCAACGGTCGACAAGCACAGGACTCACCGGCCAGCCGGGGAGTCCTGCACGGCCCCAACCCCGGTGGTTCCACCGGCGCGAGCAGGGCCCCGGGAGACGGAGGCTCGGAGCACGAGATCCACACCGGATCGACAGCCCGTGCCGAAGGAGAACCCGATGTCCACCACAGCCCACGCGGCCCACCACCCGCCGCACCCGGTGGCCGAGGAGGCCCGCCGTCCCTGGACGGTGCTCGGCCTCATGCTCGCCGCCCAGTTCATGGTCGTGCTCGACGTCAGCGTCGTGAACGTCGCGCTGCCGAGCATCGGCGCCGACCTGCACTTCAGCTCGTCCGACTACCAGTGGGTGGTCAGCGCCTACGTCCTGCTCAGCGGCGGCCTGCTGCTGCTCGGGGGCCGGATGTCCGACCTGTTCGACCGCCGCCGGATGTTCGTCATCGGCCTGACGCTCTTCACCGGCGCCTCGCTGGTCAGCGGCCTCGCCGACTCCGCGCTCACCCTCGTCCTCGCCCGGGGCGCCCAGGGCGCCGGCGCCGCGATGCTCACCCCGGCCGCCATGTCGATCGTGATGACGACGTACGCCGGCCGCCAGCGCGCCGCCGCCCTCGCCGTGTGGGGCACCATCGCCAGCATGGGCATCGCCGCCGGCGTGCTCTTCGGCGGCCTGCTGACCAGCGCGTTCGACTGGCGCGCGGTGTTCTTCATCAACGTCCCGATCGGCGTCGTCGCCCTGGTCGGCACCCTGCGCGCCGTCCCCGCCGGCACCCGCCGCGGCGCCGGCCTGCGTGGCCTCGACGTGCCCGGCGCGATCACCCTGGTCGGCGGGCTGCTCCTGCTCGTCAACGCCATCGAGAGCGCCGGCAGCCACGGCTGGACCGACACCACCACCCTGGTCTGCGCGTCGGGCGCGGCGGCCCTGCTCACCGCATTCACCGTCACCGAGCGCCGGGTCGCGGCCCCGCTGGTGCCGCCGCGCACCTGGCGGATCCGGTCCCTGGTCTCCGCCTCGACCGTGATGGCCGGCGTCACCGGCGCCGTCGTCGGCTCGATCTTCCTCAGCTCGCTCTACCTCCAGGAGGTCCTGGGCTCCTCGGCGATCGTGACCGGCCTGGAGTTCCTGCCGCTCGCCGCAGCGATCACGGTGGCCGCCGCTGTCGCCTCGAAGCTGCTGCCGCACGCCGGCCCCCGCACGCTCATTCTCGTGGGCCTCGTCGTCTCCGCGGCGGGCGCGCTGCTGCTGGCCACCGCCGGCGCCGACGCGTCGTACGCCGCCGACGTGCTGCCCGGCTTCCTGGTGCTCGGCCTCGGGGTCGGCCCGATGTTCGTGGCGATCTCGGTCGCCGCGATGGGCGACGTGAAGCACGAGGAGTCCGGCCTGGCGTCGGGCCTGATGATGACCGGCCACGAGGTCGGCGCCGCCCTGGGGGTCGCGGTCCTCACCGCGGTCGCCGGCGACGTCACCACCCGCGCCGGCCTGGTCGCCGGGCACACCGAGGCGTTCCTCGCGGTCGCCGCGATCTTCGTCGGCCTGGTGGTCCCGGCCGCCCTGACCCCGAACAAGGTCGCCCACGGTGCGGGCCACGGCCACGGCCACGGCCACCACTGAACCGCCTCTGGACATACCCCCAGAGGGTATGTATCTTCTGTCAGGGAAAACAGATACCCCCTAGGGGTATCACGAAAGGAAATGGACATGTCCACCACCACCGCCACCCACCAGGTCACCGGCATGACGTGCGGCCACTGCGTGAGCGCCGTCGAGCGGGAGGTCGGGGCCATCCCCGGCGTGACCGACGTCCGCGTCGAGCTGGCCACCGGTGACGTCACCGTCACGAGCACCCGCCCGCTGACCCACGACGAGCTGACCGCCGCCCTCGACGAGGCCGGCTACCAGCTCGCCTCCTGAGCCCGTCCCGGGCCCCACCCGCACCACCAGGCAGCACCCAGGCAAGGAGCACCGAGATGACCGTGACCACCCCGCCCCGCACCGCCGGGCCCGGCGCCGCCGGACACAGCACCGAGGCACCCACCGCCGCCGAGTGCACCCTCGACATCGGTGGCATGACCTGCGCCTCCTGCGTCGGCCGGGTCGAGAAGGCCCTGTCCCGCGTGGACGGGGTGGTCACGGCCTCGGTGAACCTCGCCAACGAGACCGCCCACGTCGAGTACGACGCCGGCTCGGTCTCCCCGGACGACCTCACCGCCGCGGTGGCCAGGGCCGGCTACTCCGGCACCGTGCGCGGCCCCGCCGCGCGGGACGACGAGCCGGCTCGGGAGCGGACGGAGGTCGACGACCTCGACGCCCGCCGCGACGCCGAGATCGGCCACCTGAAGCGCCGCTGGCAGGTCGCGCTCACCACCGGCCTCGGGCTGATGGGCGTGATGTACCTGCCGCTGCACCTCGACACCATGGACTGGCTGATGCCGCTCATCCTGGTGATCGCCACCGGCGTGCAGCTGTGGGCCGGCGCCGACATCTACCGGCTGGCGTGGGCGGCGACCAAGAACCGCGCCACCACCATGAACACCCTCGTCGCCCTGGGGACCGGCGTCGCCTACGGCTACAGCGCGTTCGTCACGCTCTGGCCGGGGCAGGCGCAGTCGTGGGGGCTGCCGCTGCACCTGTACTTCGAGACCGCCCTCGTCGTGGTCGCGCTGGTCCTGATGGGCCGCTGGCTGGAGCTGAAGGCCAAGAAGCGCACCGCCGCCTCGGTCAAGGCGCTCGTCGGTCTCGCGCCCGCCACGGCCCGCGTGCTGCGCGGCGGCCAGGAGGTCGACGTACCCGTGGAGGAGGTCGCCGCCGGTGACCTGGTCCGTGTCCGCCCGGGCGAGAAGCTGCCCGTGGACGGCGTGGTCACCGAGGGCGCGTCCAGCGTCGACGAGTCGATGCTGACGGGCGAGAGCGCCCCGGTCGAGAAGGCGGCCGGCGACTCCGTCATCGGCGCCACCCTCAACCGCACCGGCACGCTGGTCGTCCGCGCCACCGCGGTCGGCGCCGACAGCACCCTGGCCCAGATCGTCCGGCTCGTGGAGGACGCGCAGGGCTCGAAGGCCCCGATGCAGCGCCTCGCCGACCGGGTCTCCGCCTGGTTCGTGCCCGCCGTCCTGCTGGCGGCGCTGGCCACCTTCCTGGCCTGGGTCACCTTCGGGCCGGGCACCGACAACCTCGTCCTCGCCATCGGCACCACCATCGCGGTGCTGATCATCGCCTGCCCGTGCGCCCTGGGCCTGGCCACCCCGACCGCGGTCATGGTCGGCACCGGCAAGGCCGCGGAGCTCGGCATCCTGATCGGCGACGGCGAGGCCCTCGAGAACGCCCGCCGGCTGACCGCGGTCGTGCTGGACAAGACCGGCACCATCACCCGCGGCCGCCCCGGCCTCGCCGGCATCGAGACCGTCGACGGCTGGGACGAGGACGAGCTGCTCGCCCTGGTCGCCGCCGCCGAGGTCGGGAGCGAGCACCCCGTGGGCGAGGCGATCGTCGCCGCCGCCCGCGAGCGCGGGCTGGCCCTGCGAACCGCCACCGGCTTCGAGGCGGTCGCCGGGCACGGCATCACCGCCCGGGTCGACGACCGGGCCGTCCTGGTCGGCAACCTCGCGCTGATGGACGCCCACGGCGTCGAGGCGGGCGCCCTCGCCACGGCGGCGGAGCGCTCGGCCCACGACGGCCGGACCCCGATGTACGTCGCCGTCGACGGCCGCCTCGCCGGGCTGGTCAGCGTCGCCGACACGGTCCGTCCGGAGTCGGCGGAGGCCGTGGCCCAGCTCAAGGCGCTGGGCCTGGAGGTCTGGATGGTCACCGGCGACAACGCCGGCACCGCTCGCGCCGTCGCGGCCCAGGTCGGCATCGACCACGTCATGGCCGAGGTGCTCCCCGGCGACAAGTCCGAGCGGGTCGCGGGCCTCCAGGCCGACGGCCACGTGGTCGCGATGGTCGGCGACGGCATCAACGACGCGCCCGCGCTGGCCCGTGCCGACCTCGGCATCGCGATCGGCACCGGCACCGACGTGGCCATCGCCGCCTCCGACATCACCCTGGTCGGCGGTGACCTGCGCGGGTTCGTCTCGGCGATCGCGCTCTCGCGGCGCACCGTGACCACCATCAAGCAGGGCCTGGTCTGGGCGTTCGCCTACAACGTGCTGCTGATCCCGGTCGCGGCCGGCGCCCTGTACTGGTGGGACGGGCTGCTGCTCGACCCGGTGCTGGCCAGCGCGGCGATGGCGATGAGCTCGGTCAGCGTCGTCACGAACGCGCTGCGGCTGCGCGGCTTCCGGCCGCCGGCCAGCGCCCACGAGGTGCTGCACCGGCCGCTGCGCGCCCGCGTCGGCCAGTCGGCGTACCTCCTCGGCGTCGCGACCCTCGCGCTCGCCCTCGGCGCCGGGTTCACCTGGCTCAGCCGCACCGACCAGGCCGAGCGCGGCATGAACGGCGTGCTCGCGTGGTCGGAGGGGATGGGCATGCCGATGCGCCCGCTGATGAGCGTCATGGAGGAGACCGACGTCCCGCCGGTCAGCCCGCACGACGCCGGCCTCGAGGTCGACCTCGACGTGCCCGACGTCGTCCGGCCGGGGGAGCCGACCCCGATCACGGTCACCGTGCGCGACGCGGAGACCGGCGAGCCGGTCGACGACCTGGTGCGCACCCACCAGGTGTGGATGCACATGATCCTGACCCGGTCCGACCTGGGCACCTTCGCGCACATCCACCCCGAGCCCACGGGTGAGGACGGCGTCCTGAGCGTGACCGCGGTCTTCCCGACCGGCGGCGACTACACGGTCCACACCGAGTTCCGCCGCCAGGGACAGATGGCCGACGTGCTGGACGAGCACGCCGTCCACGTCGAGGGCACCGTGCCGGCCCGGGTGAAGGTCCCGGCCGCCGACGTCCGGGAGCAGGTGGTCGACGGGGTCCGCGTGCAGCTCGACGGCGACCCGCACGTCGGGGAGACCACCGACTTCACGCTGCGCTTCACCGACGAGGCGACGGGTGCGCCGGTCGACGACCTGCAGCCCTACCTCGGGGCCGCGGGGCACGTGGTGGTGATGCGCTCCGACGGGTCGATGTTCGGCCACCGGCACGCGGAGACGTACGACGACCGCGACCGGCCGGTGAACGCGCTGCCGGGGACGGAGTTCGGCCCCGAGCTCGACCTGCACGTGCGGTTCGAGGTCGCCGGCGCCTACCGGCTGTGGGGGCAGTTCGAGCTCGAGGACGGGACGGTCGTCACGGCTCCGTTCGTGGTGCACGTCCACTGAGCAGCTCGGCCGTCGGGACCACGGTGGCGAACTCCCCGTGCAGGTTCGTCGCCGTGGCCCGCGCCAGCTCGTCGGCGGTCATCGTGGTGCCGTCCGGGCCGGTCCGGTCGAAGGTGTGGGTCGCGTCGATCGCGAACCACACGTCGAGGCCGAGGTTGCCGCCGACCCGGGCGGTGGTCTCGCAGCAGTGGTTGGTGGTGATCCCGCAGACCACGATCCGCTCGATCCCCTCGCCGGCCAGCCAGGCCTGCAGGTCGGGGGAGCCGTGGAAGCTCGAGTTGACCGACTTGGTGACGAGCAGGTCCGGGGTGTGCCGGGCGAGGTAGGGCTTCAGCGCGTTCCCCGGGTTGTCGGGGTGCAGCGGGCTGTCGGGCTCCTCCGACTCGTGCCGCACGTACACCAGCGGCTGCCCGGCGGCGGCGAACGCGTCGACGAGGGCGGCGATGTTGTCGTCGCAGCCGGGGTTGTTGCGGGCACCCCACCACGGGTCGTCGAAGCCGACCTGGGCGTCCACCACGACGAGGGCGGTGCGGTCCATGGGGTCCTCCTTCAGCCCAGCGCCAGCCGGGACAGCTCGAGCCGGGACGTGACGCCGGTCTTGGCGAAGACGTTGCGCAGGTGGAAGTCGACGGTACGGGGGCTCACGAACAGCTGGGCGGCCACCTCGCGGTTGGACAGCCCGCCCCGGACCAGCTGGGCGACCTGCAGCTCGGTGGGCGTGAGGTCGACCTCCGCGCCGACCTCGCGCTTGCGGGCGGTCTCGCCCGAGGCCCGCAGCTCCTGGGCGGCCCGGTCCGCCCACGGTGTCGCCTTGAGGTCCTCGAAGGTCTCGAGCGCCGCGCGCAGGTGCTCGCGGGCGGCGACGCGGCGGCGGGCGCGCCGCAGGTGCTCGCCGTACGCCAGCTGGGTGCGGGCCTTCTCGAAGGGGCGGGCCGAGTCGGCGTGCAGGGCGAGCGCCTGCTCGAAGTGGGTGGCCGCCTCGTCGTCCGTGCCGGCGAGGACGGCCCGGCCGTGGGCGGCCAGGGCGCCCGCCCAGGCCTGGCCGGTGGCGTCGGCGAACGCCTGCAGGTCGTCGATCCACAGCCGGGCGGTGTCGGCCTGGTCCGCGTGCACCGCCGCCTCGACCCGGTCGAGCCCCGCGGAGCGCTGCAGGATCGGGTGCGTGACCTGCGCCAGGTGGTGGAACGCGGTCGACCACCGGGGCGCGGCGTGCACCCCCTTCGCCCAGCGGGTGACGTCACGCAGCACGACGTCGAGGATGCCGACCGACCGGTCCTCGAGAGCGCTCTCGAGCTCCTGCAGCTGGGTGTCGTAGGCATCGTCGCCGCGCAGCGCCGACAGCAGCACGAGGTTGGCCAGCGGCATCGCCGCCAGCACGGGGTGGCCGGTGCCCTCGCCGAGGGTGAGCGCCTCGTGCTGGTGCGCCGCCGCGGTGGCCCACCGCCCGTTGGGCAGCTCGCTCAGGGCGAGCAGGGTCAGTGTGTGGAGGACCACCACCACGGCCCCTGCGCCGCGGGCCTGGGTCAGGACGCGCTGGTGGTAGTCCTCGGCGGCCCGGGTGTCACCGACGTGGAGCGCCGCGAGCCCGAGGTTGGTCAGCAGGTCGCGGTTGTCCCCGAGCTGCTCGCCGGTGACGAACGCCTTTCGCAGCAAGGAGGCCGCGGAGCCCCAGTCGCGGGCGACGACGCTGCGCAGCCCCAGCGTCAGCTCGCTGAAGCACCGCTGGGCGGGCGGCACGTCACCGTCGGGCAGGGCGGCGTACGTCGCCGGCTCGACGTCCCCGCCCGGGTCCCCGGCGAACGCCGCCAGCGCGGCCGCGATCATCGCCATCGCCCGCGCCTTGTCAGGGTCGTGCGCGGCCACGTCCCGGGCGGCCTCGAGGAGCATCCGCTGCCCCACGGGCACCGAGGCGGTGTTCCACTCGATCATGGCCCGCAGGTGCTGGACGTCCGCGCGCAGGAGCGGCTCCTCCGCCAGGTCGTGGGCGCGGTCGGCGAGCTGCCGCGCGCGTGCCGGTTGCCCGCCGAGCCAGGCCGCGGACCCGGCGGCGTACCAGCGGCGGGCCCGGCCGGGCGCGTCCTCGCTGAGCTCTGCGGCCCGCTCCCAGGCTGCCGCGGCCGCCTCGTGGCCACCGCGCTGCTCGGCGCGGGCCGCCGCCGCGTCGAGCTCGGCGACCACGGCCGGGTCGGGGGTGTCGACCGAGGCGGCCCGGTGCCAGGCCCGGCGGTCGGCCTCGTCCGGACCGGTCATCGCGTCGGCCAGCGCCGCGTGCACGGCCCGGCGCTCGAGGCTGGTGGCCGAGGCGTAGAGCGCCGAGCGGACCAGCGGGTGCCGCAGCCCCAGCGCGGTGCCCTCCACCTGAACGAGCCCGGAGGTCTCGGCCTCGGCCAGCGCGTCCGGGCCGGCGCCCAGGGCCGCGGCCGCCGCGGTCACCGTGTCGAGGCGCGTCGAGTCGTCGGCCGACGCGACCAGCAGCAACCGCTGCGCCGCGGGGGAGAGCCGGCGCGCGCGGTCCAGGAAGACCCGCTCGATCGTGCCGGTGACCGGCAGCCGCCCGGGCAGCTGCTCGTGCCCGGAGAGCTGGCCGCTGGAGAGCGCCCGGGGGACCTCCACGAGGGCCAGCGGGTTGCCGCCGGTGCTGGCCAGCAGCTGGGCCGCGACCTCCGCGGTGATCGTGGCGCCGGTCAGGTCGCGCAGCAGCTCGGTCCCGGCTGCCGGGTCCAGGCCGTCGAGGCGCAGGGTCGGCAGGTCGGCGGACTCGAAGGTCCGCACGTCGTGCTCGCGGGCCGCGAAGAGCAGCGCCACCCGCTCGAGCTGCAGCCGGCGGGCGACGAACTGCAGCGCCGCGGCCGAGGCCTCGTCGAGCCAGTGGGCGTCGTCGACGACCGCCAGCACCGGTCGGGTCTCGGACGCCTCGGCGAGCAGGCTCAGCGTGCCGAGGAACGCCAGGAACCGGTCGCTGCCGGTGGCGACGTCGCCGACCTCCTCGCCCAGGGCCACCCGCAGGGCCCGGGCCTGCGGGGCCGGGAGCTCCCCGGCCAGGGGCATCAGCGGTCGCAGCAGCCGCTGCAACGCGGCGAACGCCAGGGGCGCCTCGGACTCGATGCCCTGGGTGCGCAGCACGGTCATGTCCTCCGCGGCCGCGATCGTGTCCGCGAGCAGCGCGGACTTGCCGGTGCCGGGATCGCCCAGCAGCACCAGCGCTCCACCGGCTCCGTCCCGCGCAGCCCCGAGCAGCTGCGCTGCCCGGGCCTGTTCCCTCCCACGGCCGTGCAGCACGTCGCGACCCTACCGGGACCTGCGACCGGAATCCCGGCGATTTCCCCGGTGCCACCGCAGGCCGGTCCGACGACGCTGGGTGCACCCCCCGGGAGCCGCCCGGGCAGAGGACAGGAGACACCGATGACGCCCACGACCGTCCGCCGGGCCACCCCCGCCGACGCCGGGACCGTGCAGCAGCTGCTGCTCGAGCTCGCCGACCACGAGGGCGAGGGCCAGCACGTCCACGTCGACGTCGCCCGCTGGCGCGAGCTGCTGGCCGACCCGCAGGTGGTGGTGCTGCTCGCCGAGCAGGGCGACGAGGCGGTCGGCTACGTGAGCGCCGTGCGCCAGGTCAACCTGTGGCTGGGGCGTGACCTGCTCGCGCTCGACGACCTCTACGTCCGCGAGTGCGCACGCGGCCGCGGCGTGGGCGAGCAGGTCATGCGCGCGCTCGCGGCGTACGCCGCCGCCGACTCCCTGCTGATCCGGTGGGGCCTCCGCTCGGACAACGACGGCGCCCGGCGGTTCTACGAGCGGCTCGGCGCCACGATGCGCACCAAGACGATCGCCGCGTGGCGACCGCACGACTACGCGGCGCTGCTCAGCTCGAGCACTTGATCTGCCCGGCCAGGCTCGCGAGTGCGTCCTCGAGGTCGCCCGCCGCCTGACCGAGGTCCTGGAGTGCCTGCAGGGCACCCTGGCCGTTGCCGAGGGACTTCAGCTGGTCGGCGAACGTGGTCAGCGCCGCCTGGAAGGTGTCGACGTCGTCGGCGTACGCAGTCCCCGCGACGTCGGCGAGCTTCTTGAAGTCCGCGCTGATGGCCGTCAGGTCTGCCGAGTACTCCGCCGCCGTCTTGTCGTCCTTGAGCGCCTTCACGTCCTGGGTGAGCTGGTCGAGGGCTGCGCAGACCTCCGCCGAGGCCGTCCCGGTCGGGCTGCTCGACGAGGTCGCCGACGAGGAGGTCGACGGTGACGGGGAGCCTTCGTCGGAGTCGGAGTCGGAGCCGCACGCGGCTGCCGGGAGCGCCAGGGCGAGCGCGAGGACGAGGGCGGGCAGGCGGTGGGTCACGACGTTCCTCCGTGGTGGTCGGTCCCTCCACCCTCGGCCCGCTCCACCCGGCGCGCCTCGTCCCCGGCGGGTGACCCTGAGCGGTCTCAAAGGCGACTCCAAGCGGGCTGCAAGTCGCCACCAGCACGCTGGACCTGCTCGTCACCGTGGCGGGCACGCGACGAAGGACACCACCATGACCAGGACGACCACCCGCCGCAGCTGGCACTCCCTGACCCGCGACGAGAAGCGACAGCGCGTGGACGAGCTGCGGCGCCGCCAGCAGCGCGACATCGAGGTCGAGCTGCGCCGCCTGCAGGTCCTGCGGTGAGCCCGTGAGGCACGCGACCGGGGCGGCGTGGCGGCCCGCCGCCCCGGTGCGCGATCATCACTGTGCCCACACCCCGGGGAAGGACACGATGAGCCAGCTCGACCACGCAGCCCCTGCCCTCACCGACGAGGACGCCGCCACCCTGCGGGAGATCTCCCAGCGGGTGCTGTGGCTCTCCGCCGCGATCGTGGACGCCGCCAACCGCGGTCGCCCCAACACCAGCGGCGTCAAGGTGGGTGGCCACCAGTCGTCCTCGGCGTCGATGGTCGACATCATGGTGGCGCTGTGGTTCCACGAGCTGACCGGCGAGGACCGGGTGTCGGTGAAGCCGCACGCCTCGCCGGTGCTGCACGCGATCAACTACCTGCTCGGCGACCTCGACGCGCGCTACCTGCCGACGCTGCGCGCCAAGGGTGGACTCCAGTCCTACCCGTCGCGGCTGAAGGACCCCGACACCGTCGACTTCTCCACCGGCTCGGTGGGCATCGGTGCCACCGCCGCCCTCTGGGCGGCCATCGCGCACCGCTACGTGCGCTCGCAGTTCGCCGACGCGCCCCCGGCCGGCCGGTTCGTGAGCCTGCTCGGTGACGCCGAGCTCGACGAGGGCGCCATCTGGGAGGCCGTGGCCGACCCGCAGGTCGCCCACCTCGGCGAGCTGCTCTGGGTCGTGGACCTGAACCGGCAGTCCCTGGACCGGGTCGTGCCCGACATCCAGATCGCCCGGCTGCAGGGCATGTTCGAGGCCGCCGGCTGGCAGGTCGTGACGCTCAAGTGGGGCCGCCTGATCTCCGAGCTGTTCGAGCGTCCCGGCGGTGAGGAGCTGCGACGCCGGCTCGAGGAGATGCCGAACGAGGAGTACCAGCGGATGCTCCGCGTCGACTCGTCCGAGGTCGCCGACCGGATCATGGGGGAGGGCGGCTCGCCGCAGCTGCGCGCGCTGCTCGACCAGGTGCCCACCGCGCAGCTCGCCGCTGCCGTGCGCGACCTCGGCGGCCACGACCTCGGGCTGCTCGTCGACACCTTCGGCGCCGTCGACGACGACCGGCCGACCGTGGTCTTCGCCTACACCGTCAAGGGCCGCGGCCTGCCCACCGAGGGCCACCCCAACAACCACTCCGCGCTGCTCACCGAGGCACAGATGCACGCCCTGGCCGACGCCTCCGGCACCTCGCTGCAGGACCCGTGGGCCGTGTTCGAGCCCGGCAGTGCCGCGGCCGACCTGTGCCGCGCCCGCGGCGACGCGCTGCGGCGCACGCCCGTCGCGGCCCCCGCCGCCGTCGCCGTGCCGACCACGCTCGGCCACCCGCACCGCAAGGCGGTCTCGACGCAGGCGGCCCTGGGGCGGCTGCTCGCCGACCTCAAGCACGACGTCCCGGAGGCGGCGGCGCGGGTGGTCACCTGCAGCCCCGACGTCGCGTCCTCGACGAACATCGGCGGCTGGATCAACAAGACCGGGGTGTGGTCGGTGCACGACCGGCGCGACTGGTTCGCCGACGACACCGAGCGCGTCCTGAAGTGGTCCGAGGTCAGCAACGGCCAGCACATCGAGCTCGGCATCGCCGAGGTCAACCTGGTCGGGCTGCTCGGCGAGCTGGGCGCGACCTGGTCGCGCTGGGGCGAGCGGCTGATCCCGATCGCGACGCTCTACGACCCGTTCGTGTCGCGGGCGCTGGAGCCGTGGTCCTACGGCATCTACTCAGGCGGGCAGTCGATCCTGGTCGGTACGCCGTCCGGCGTGACGCTGGCGCCGGAGGGAGGCGCGCACCAGTCGATCACCACGCCCTCGATCGGGCTCGAGCAGCCCGGCTGCGTGGCCTGGGAGCCGGCGTTCGCACCCGACCTGGAGTGGTGCTTCCTGCACGCGATGTCGCAGGTGGGCGTCCCGGGCGGCACCTCGGCGTACTTCCGGCTCTCCACGCGGCCGCTCGACCCGGCGCTGGCCCGGCTGCCCGAGGAGCCGGCGCTGCTGGAGCGGCGGCGCCGTCAGGCGGTGGCCGGCGGCTACCGGATCACCTCGCACGACCCGGCCACCGAGCAGGTCACCCTGGTCGGCGTGGGCGCGATGATGCCCGAGGTGCTCGCCGCGGCCGAGCTGCTGGAGTCCTCCGGGGTGACGACGGGCGTGGTCTGCCTGACCTCGCCGGACCTGGTGTTCCGCTCCTGGCAGCAGCGGGCCAGCCGCTCGTCGGGCGAGGGGAGCGGGATCGCCGAGGAGCTGTTCCCGGCCGGGCACCCCGCGCCCCTGGTGACCGTGCTCGACGGCCACCCGCACACGCTGTCCTTCCTGGCCGGCCTGCGCGGCGACCGGACCCGGTGCCTGGGCGTGAGCGAGTTCGGCCAGTCCTCGGGCCTCGAGGACGCCTACGCGCTGCACGGCATCGACACCGGCTCGATCGTCGACGCGGCGCTGTCCCTGCTGGGTCGCTGACGCCGGGTCCCCGATCCGCGGTATCCCCGGCGCCCGCACCGTGACCGTGTCGGTGGTCGGGCGCATCCTCGTGGGTACGGGGAGGTGCGTGCATGCGCGGGATCGGCGGGGCCCTGCTGGTGGCGGGAGCCATGGGCGCATGGTGGCTGAGCACGACGTCGGCACCACCTGAGACCGCCGCCCCGCCCGCCGTGGCGCGCGACGACGTCTCCCGACCGGCGGGGGCGCGCACGGCCACGGTGGTGCGGGTGGTGGACGGCGACACGCTCGAGCTGCGGGTGCCCGAAGGCACCCGGGGCGTGCCCGTCGGCGACCGGACCCCGGTGCGGCTCCTCGAGATCGACACCCCCGAGAGCGTCGAGCCGGGTGCGCCGGTCGAGTGCTACGCGAAGCGGGCCGCGGCGGAGCTGGAGCGGCTGGCACCGCCGGGGTCGAAGGTCTGGGTGCTCCCGGACAAGGACCTCGTCGACCCCTACGGCCGCACGCTGCTCTACGTCTGGAACGCCGACGGGGAGTTCGTCAACCTCGAGCTGGTGCGCTCGGGCGCGGCACGCTCGGTGCTGTACGAGCCCAACGACCGCTACATCGGCCTCATGCGCCGGGCGGAGGCACAGGCCCGGGACCGGGGGTCAGGCGTGTGGGGCCGGTGCGACTTCTTCGGCGCCCTCGCGTGAGAGGGCCGCGTGACGCGCCTCGTACTCCGCCTGCGGGCCCGGCACGACGTGCGTGCGGGCGCGGACGACCGGGACGAACACCGCCACCAGGGCCGCGAGCCCGGAGGTGACCACCAGGACGCCGAACCCGTGCGTGTAGCCCGCCTCGACCGGCAGGCCGTCGGGGCGCAGGCTGGCGGTGACCACGCTGGCCAGCAGCGCACCTCCGAGGGCGCCGCCGACGGTGCGGATGTTGGCGTTCATGCCGCTGGCGACGCCGGTCTGGGTCTGCGGGACCGCGTCGACCACCAGGTTCGACATGGCGGCGAACGCGAGGCCGAAGGCGAGGCCGAGGACCGTGGTCTCGACGACCACCTGCCACAGGCTGTCGTGCGCCACGGTGAGGCCGAGGGTGCCGAGCGCCGTCAGGGCCGCGCCGGCGACCAGGATCGCCTTGGAGCCGAACCGGGCGGCGAGCCGTCCGGAGAAGACACCGGCGATGAACGTCGCCGCGGTCTGGGGCAGGAGCAGGAGGCCGGACTCGGTGACCGAGACGCCGAAGCCGTAGCCGGTGAGCTCGGGCGTCTGCAGGAACTGGGGCAGGAACGCGAACATGGAGTACATCCCCATGCCGAAGAGCAGGGCGACCAGGTTCACGGTCCACACGGTGGGGATCCGCATCATCTGCATGTCGACCAGCGGCTGGTCGCTGCGGGACTCCGCGACCACCCATATCGGCAGCAGGACCGCGGCCACCACGAAGAGGCCGAGCACACGTCCCGAGCTCCAGCCCCAGCTGTGCCCCTGGCTGACGGCCAGCAGCAGGGCGACCAGCCAGGCCGAGAGCAGCAGGGCACTGCCGACGTTGATCCGGCCCGGCGTGCGCTCGGGTGACTCGGGGACCCACACGGCGGCCGCGACGGCGGCGACGAGGGTCATGACCATCGGCAGCCAGAACAGCCAGTGGTAGCTCAGCGCGTTGACCACGGGGCCGGCCAGGACCAGCCCGAACCCGCCGCCGACCGCGAGCAGCGCGGCCGACGTACCGACGGCGCCGGCGACCTTGTCGCGCGGGAACTCGTCGCGGATGATCCCGAAGGTCAGCGGCAGCACGCCGCCGCCGATGCCCTGGACCGCACGGGCTGCGATCAGCACGCCGATCGTGGGGGCCAGCGCGGCCATCAGCGAGCCGACGGTGAGCGCCGCGAGGGCGAAGACGAGCATCCGCTCCTTGCCGACCTTGTCGCCGACCCGGCCGATGATGGGCGTGAAGACCGACGCGGAGAGGAGGTACGCCGTGAGCACCCACGTGACCGTCGCCTGGTCCGTGTCGAGCGCCGCCTCGATCGTCGGCAGCACCGGGTTGACCATGGACTGCAGCAGCGAGAACGACGAGACGCCGAGGCAGAGCACGAGGAACGTCACCCGGTAGTCGGTCCTGCGTTCCGTCGCTGCCGTGTGCCTGCCCATGCTCGGCCCTCCTGAGACGTCGATGCCCAACCACTCAGAGAAGAGCCCGGGTGCTGTCTGCCCGAACCCCGGCACCCGCCGGGGCATTCCCGCGGCCGCTGGTGTCGAGGGTCACCTTGCGCGCGGGGGTGGCCGCCGTAGCGTCGGGTGCATGACTGACTACCAGATCGTCAACCCGGCCACCGGCGAGCTCGTGAAGGAGTACCCCACCGCGACGGACGCCGAGGTGCGGGACGTGCTCGAGCGGTCGCACCGCGCCTACGGCTCCTGGCGGACCACGGGCAGGGACGAGCGCACCAAGGTGCTGCTGCGCGTGGCCGAGCTCTACGAGGAGCGCGCCGACGAGCTGGCGGCGATCATCGCCCGCGAGATGGGCAAGCCGCTGCGCGAGGGCAAGGGCGAGATCAAGCTGGTCGCCTCCATCTACCGCTACTACGCGGAGGAGGGTCCGGAGCTGCTGGCGGACACCCCGCTGAGCCCGAGGATGGGCGGCGACGCGGTGGTGCGCAAGGACCCGGTCGGGCCGCTGCTCGGGATCATGCCGTGGAACTTCCCCTACTACCAGGTGGCCCGCTTCGCGGCGCCCAACCTGATGGTGGGCAACACGATCATCCTCAAGCACGCCCCGCAGTGCCCCGAGTCGGCGCTCGCGATCGAGCAGGTCTTCGTCGACGCCGGGCTCCCCGCCGACGCCTACCTGAACGTCTTCGCCACCAACGACCAGGCCGCCGAGATCATCGCCGACCCCCGCGTCGCGGGCGTCTCGGTGACCGGCAGCGAGCGCGCCGGCTCGGCGGTGGCCGAGATCGCCGGTCGCAACCTGAAGAAGGTCGTGCTGGAGCTCGGCGGCTCCGACCCGTTCATCCTGCTCGACGCCGAGGACCTCGGCGCTGCCGTGAAGTCCGCGGTGCGCGGGCGGATGGGCAACGCCGGCCAGGCCTGCAACGGCGCGAAGCGGATGATCGTCGTGGACGACCTGTACGACGCGTTCGTCGAGCAGTTCACCGCGGCGATGGCCGCCCTCACCCCCGGCGACCCCACGGACCCGAGCTCGGCGTTCGGCCCGCTCTCCTCCGAGACCGCGCTGCAGAACCTCCTCGAGCAGGTCGAGGACGCGGTCGCCAAGGGCGCGACGGTGCGCACCGGCGGCCACCGCGTCGACCGGCCGGGGTCGTTCATGGAGGCGACCGTGCTGACCGACGTCACCCCGGACATGCGGGCGTACGCCGAGGAGCTGTTCGGGCCGGTCGCCGTCGTCTACCGGGTGGCCGACGCCGACGAGGCCGTCGAGCTGGCCAACGGCTCCTCCTTCGGTCTCGGCGGCGTCGTGTGGAGCGCCGACGTCGAGAAGGCGCAGCAGGTCGCCGACCGCCTCGACACCGGCATGGTGTGGATCAACAGCGCCCAGGGCTCCGTCGCCGACCTGCCCTTCGGCGGCACCAAGCGCTCGGGGGTGGGCCGCGAGCTCGGGCCGTACGGCATCGAGGAGTTCGTCAACAAGAAGCTCGTCTACACCCCGCGCTGACCCTCGCTCAGGACGGAACGACGCTGTCCCCGGGGCGGACGACGCCCGGCTCGACGACGTGCGCGTCCACGCCGAGGTCGAGACCGGGTGTCGTTCGGGGCAGCGAGCCCAGCGCCTTGAGGATTGGCGCCGAGGCCACCCCGGTGGCCGGGTCCAGGTCGATGACGGCGCAGCGGGGGATCGGCTCGTGCACCCGGACGGTGGCCTCGCCGAGCCGCAGCGTCCGGCCCACCCACGTCCGCTCCGCGAAGGGCTCGTCGCCGTCGATGACGACGGTGCCCCGCAGCCGCGCGGCCGCGGTCGCGAGGTCCGGCCGCTCGACGTGGTCTGCCAGGATCCGCAGGGAGGCGAGGGAGACCACGCTGACCGGCGCGCCGTACACCACGGCGCCCCGCGGGGCCGCGGCCAGCCGGACCGGCCGGCCGAGCCATGCCGAGGCGAGCGCCGCGTGCGGCCCGTCGAGGAGCGCCAGGTCGGCCGGGCGGCCCCAGTAGTCGCAGGTCACCCGCTCGCCGCTGGGGACTGCCGGCGCCGACGCCACCCCGCCCGAGGGCAGTGCGAGCTCGAGGACCCGGCCGTCCCAGTGGGACCGCACGGCCAGCAGCGTCGGGTTCTGCACCGTCCGGAGGACCTGGCGCGCGGCCACGTCGACGAGGCAGAACGCCCGGTCACCGACCGGCCCGTGGCGGTCCAGCGTCACGGCGTCGTACGTCGCCCAGCGGGTGCCCTTGACCGGGGCGAACCCCACGCTGACGACGCGCATGCCCCGAGCGTGTCACAGGGGGAGGTGCTCCGTGCCCGGGCCGGACAGCTCGCGCCGCGCCGCCGGCCGTCCGGTGAGCGCCAGGAGGTGGGCTCGGATCGGGCCGCGCACCTCGAGGCCGGTGCCGCGCGCCCAGGCGATGTCGGTGGCGACGAGCCGCAGCCCCGCCAGCCGCCGCCTGGCGTGGAACGGCCAGCCCATCGCCCACACCCGGTCGGCGCCGGCCCGCGCCGCCTCGAGGTCCATGGGGCGGTCGATGCCCAGCGGCACGGCGATGTCCTGGCCGTGGACGAGGATGTCGAAGAGCACGTTGTCGGCGTTCGACACCACCGGGACCTTCCGGGACTCGGCGTGCTCACGCAGCTCCGCGACGATCGCGTCCGGGCCGATGGCGGCGTGCCGGCGGGCGGTCTCCTCGTTGAGCCGGTGGAAGCTGCCGCGAGCGCGGACCGCTCCGAGCGCCAGCGACAGCGCGCTCGGCGGGTGGGGGACCAGCGCCAGGTGCGCGGCCACGTCCCGGATCCGCCAGCGGGTGCACAGGGACGGGCCCTCCCACTGCGCAGGTGCCAGCCCCGCCAGCAGGTCGGCGAGCCCGCGTCGCTCGGCGACGATGACCCCCCAGGCTCGCTCCGCGTCGAGGGTGGCGAGCGGTTGTTCCATGGCGGCCTCCTCGGGGAGGATGGTCAGATCAACTGACTACAATCGTCAGACTGACTGACCACTTCGTCAAGGGGAGGCGGCTCGTGACCGGATCCGGGCCCAACGTCGGCCTGCTCCTGTTCCTGCCCTACCGGGCCATGGAGGCCCGGGTGATGCGGGAGCTGGCCGACGCCGGCTTCGACGACCTGACCCTCGCCCAGGCCCGGGTCTTCCAGCGGATCGCGCCGGGTGGCTCGCGGTTGACCGACCTGGCCGAGCAGTCGCAGATCACCAAGCAGTCGGCGGGGTTCCTCGTCGACCAGCTCGAGGCCGCGGGCTACGTCACCCGGGCGCCCGACCCCAGCGACGGCCGGGCCCGGCTGGTGGTCGTCGCCGAGCGCGGCGCCCGCGCGGTCGAGGCGTCGCGGCGCACCGTCGCCGCGGTCGAGGACGAGTGGCGACGCCACCTCGGCGAGCGGGGCTTCGAGCGGCTGCGCACCCTGCTCGCCGAGCTGCGGGAGGTCACCGATCCCTACGCCGGCTGATCGCTCAGGCGGCCCGGGCGGGTGGCTCCACCTCGGGCGCGGGGGCGGACCGGTCGACCAGGGCCTGGATCCGGGCGCCGAGGACGTCGGAGACCCAGCCCAGGCAGGCACCGGCGACCAGGGCGATCACCGTGCCCCACGTGTCGAAGGCCGTGCCGAAGAACACGGCGGTGCCGGCGAACGCACCGGGGATGAACGACAACGGCGCCGCCGCGGCCTGGACGCAGAGGATGAGCGCCACCACGGTCACCGCGATCGCCACCGCTCCGGTGAACGTGAGCTGCTCGAGCACCTGGCTGGCCACCCACCCCCAGAAGACGCCGGCCAGGTTGGCCGCCAGCCCCTTGGTGAAGCCGTCGCGCCTGCCGCCGGCGGCGAAGTAGCACGCCCACGCGATGAACGCGACGAGCTCGAGCTCGATGCTGACCTGGGTCCACAGGCCGGCGAGCACGCCGACCGACACCCCGATGCCGAGGAAGTTCTTCATGGCGCTGCTCCGATCAGGGGGTGAGGATCGCCCGGCCGCGGATGCGGCCCGCGTCCAGGTCGTCGATGGCGGACTGGAAGTCGTCGAGCGCGTACTTCACGGTGTGCAGCGTCACCGCGCCGCGGGCGGCCAGGGCCATCAGGTCCTGCAGGTCGTTGTAGGACCCGACGAGGTTGCCGACGATGTTGATCTCGGTCGAGATGATGTCGATCGTCGGGACGTCGATGTCCTCGCCGTACCCGACGACGTGGTAGTCGCCGGCCCGACGCAGCATCCGCACGCCCTCCGCGGTCGAGCCGCCCTCGCCGACGAAGTCGACGACGACCTCCGCCCCGTGCCCGCCGGTGAGGTCGAGCACCTCCTCGACCTGCTTGCCCTCGGCGACGACGCCGTGGTCGGCGCCGATCGCGACGGCGAGCTTCACGGCCTCGGGGTTGCGGTCCACGACGATCAGCTCGGCAGGGCTGATCGCCTTGAGCACCTGGATCCCGATGTGGCCCAGGCCGCCGGCCCCGATGATCACGCACCGGTCGCGCGGGGTCAGGCGCCGGGCCGCCTTCGCCGCGGCGTGGTACGCCGTGAGGCCGGCGTCGGCGAGCGCCGCCACGTCGGCGGGCTCGAGGGAGTCGTCGATCCTCACCACGCTGCGGGCCGAGGTCTTGAGGTACTCGGCGTACCCGCCGTTGGTGTCGATCCCCGGGAAGGCGCTGCTCTCGCAGTGCACGTCGTCCCCGGAGCGGCAGGCGCGGCACAGGCCGCAGGTGATGAGCGGGTGCACGATCACCTTGTCGCCCTCGGCCACGTTGGTGACCGCGGACCCGACCGCGTGCACCCAGCCGGCGTTCTCGTGGCCGATGGTGTAGGGCAGCGCGACGCCCGACTTCTCGGCCCACTGGCCCTCGAGGATGTGCAGGTCGGTGCGGCACACACCGGCCCCGCCGATCCTCACGACCACGTCCCAGGGACCGGTGGGCTCGGGGACGGGGACCTCGGTCATCTCGAGGTCCTGGTGGTAGCCGACGACCTGGACGGCTCGCATGGTGCTCATGAGGTGTGCTCCTTCAGCGTGGAGAGGGGGATGAACGTGGGGTCGTAGTGCGCGTCGGCCGGCTCGGCGCCCTCGCCGCGGTGGACCTGGTCGGACTCCGAGCCGGGATAGCGGGTGCGCAGCAGACCGCGGCAGAAGTGCGCGTTGCCGTCGATGGAGATCCGGGTGGAGCGGGCCATCCGGAGCTTCAGCGGGACGTCCTCGGGTGCGTACCCGTGGCCGTCGTGGTCGACCATCACGAGCGCGTCGGCGCCGCCCGGCAGGCCGAGGGCCCGCCGGCGCCGCAGCAGCGCGTCGGTGTGCCGGCCGTGCGGCAGGTCGCCCAGCGTCACCGCGCCGAGCGTCTCGACGGGCCGACCGGGCTGGTCCCGCAGCAGGCCGGTCAGGCAGCGCTCCATGGCGGCCGTGTGGGCCTTGCGGCGGAACGTCGTACGCAGCTCCTCGAGGTCGCGCTCCGCCTCGTGGAGGAACGTGCCCTTGTAGCCCGCGTCGGTGGCCAGGCCGCGGTTGATGATGTCGGAGTCGTGGTGGTCGTCCAGCTCGACGACCACCCGGGCCGTCCACGGCAGGCCGACGAGGGCGTCCTTGGCGTCGGAGGCCATCAGGTAGGCGAAGTTCGGCGAGCAGAACGACGTGGGCAGCCGCAGGTGCACGACGACGTCGGCGCGGGTCAGCCCGCCGTGCACCTCGAGGGTGCGGACGAAGCCGAGGTCGGTGATGGGCTCGTCGAGCTCCGGGTCGACCACGGTGCCCAGCGCGGCGTACGCCTCGGCCTCCCACTGCGCGTACGACGGGACGGCGGCGACGCTCATCGCGCCGCCGCCAGGTCGGCGCCGCGCGGCCCGACCGCGGGCTCGTCGGCAGTCTGCTCGTCCTCGGGGAGCTGAAGCTGCGCAGGGACCGGGATGTCGTACATCCTGGCCGCGTTCAGGCCGAGGATCTTCTTCTTCTGCTCGGTGGTGATCGGGGCGTACTCCGTCATGTCCTCGGGGATCTGGAAGTCCACGAACGACTCGACGAGCCACTTCGGCGTCCACAGCGCGTAGTCGGAGGAGAACTGGATCCGGTCCTCGCCGATCCAGTAGAGGAGCTCGCCGATGATCTGGGCGAAGTAGCGCGGCCGGGTGTGGATGAACGGCATGGCGACCGCCAGACCGCCGTGCACGTTCGGCTCCTGGGTGGCGATCCAGCAGAAGTCCTCCAGCCGGGGGAGGCCGCAGTGCTCCACGACGAAGTTGAGGTCGGTGAAGTCGGTGGCCACGTGGTCGACGTCGGCGACGTCGAACGAGTCGCGGTCCAGGGGCCGGATGGTCGGTCCCTTGTGGATGTGGATGTTGGTGATGCCGAGCTCGCGGCAGGCCTCGAAGTAGCGGTAGGCCCACGGGTCGTCGAGCCGCCACCCGCGCGAGTCGCCGTGCCACTCGGCGGTGTAGAGCTTCACGCCCTTGAGGCCGAAGCGCTCGGCATCGGCGCGGAGCTGGTCGAGGCCGGCCTCGCCGTTGCGCGGGTCGAAGTTGTGGTTGTAGGTGAGCTTGCCCGGGTTGGCCCGGGCGAGCGCGAACGCCTCCTCGGTCTGGCCGAAGCCGCGGTGGTAGAACTCGCCGAGGAAGGCGGGCTGGAAGATGGCGTGGTCGACGTACCCGTCCTCGAACAGGTCCTTCATCAGCCGATCGCCGCCCTGGTAGAGGTAGTCCTCGTAGGTCCACTGGGCCTGCTCGGGGGAGAGGTTGCGGTGGTAGTCGTAGAAGCAGTCGATGAACTGCTTGCCGTGGATGTTCTTCTGGTTCTCGGGGCGGCCGTCCCACAGGGCGATGTGGGCGTCGACGATGAAGTAGCTCTCGCCGTCCTTGGTGTACATGTGCATCTCCGTTTCCACGTGACCGGCGTCACTGATGCCGTCGAACGTAAGTCGGCCCGGAGCGCCTGCGACCGGTCGCTGCGTCTCAATCTGAGACCGGTGGTGTCTCAATCTGAGACGCCGTTCTCTCGGCCTCTCGTCGCGCCGCATGTAACGTCGGTCACATCTCGGGGCCGGACTTGCCGCACGGTCGGAGGGGGCGTCATGAGCGAGAGCGAGCTGCCGGAGCGCGTGCGTATGCACCGCGCGCTCGAGGTCCCCGGGCTGCGTGGGGTGCCAGACGGTCGGGTCGTGTCGGACCGGCTGCTCGCCTCGTGGCAGCGCAGCCAGGACTACGGCGTCCCCCTGGAGTCGGTCGAGCCGGTCTTCACGGGGACCTACGACGAGGAGTCGCTCTTCTTCGAGTGCGGCCGGGAGGTGCTCACCGACCTGCACCGCACGCTGGTCAACGAGCCGATCTCCCTGATGCTCACCGATGCGGACGGGCTGGTGCTCAACCGGCTCAGTGGGGACACGTCGCTGCTCCGCGCCCTGGACGCGGTGCACCTCGCGCCCGGGTTCGCCTATTCCGAACGAGCGGCGGGGACCAATGGCCTCGGGCTGGCGCTCGCCGACCGGGTGCCGACCGTCGTGCGCGCCGAGGAGCACTACTCGCTGAGCCTGTGCACGTACACCTGCGCCGCGGTGCCCGTGCTCGACCCGCTGACCGGTCGGCTGGAGGGGAGCGTCAACCTCACCACCTGGTCGAAGTCCTCCAGCGACCTGCTGCTCGCGCTGGCACAGTCGGCCGCCGGCAACACCACCGCGTTGATGCTGGCCCGGTCGCGCGGCCAGCGGCCGCGCCCGGCGCCTCGCGGCGAGGTGTTCCGGGTCGAGACCGAACCCGGGTCGGGGACCCTCCAGGAGCTGTCGCCGACATGGCTGGACGCGGTGGCCCGGGCCGAGCAGGCGATGGTCGCCGGGCGCGTGGTCGCCGCGGTGGGGGAGCCGGGCGCGGGCCGGGGCACGATGCTCGCTCAGGCGCAGCGGCACGCGCTCCCAAGGGACCGGATCCTCTCCGCCAGCTCGCCGGCGGCGCAGGACATCGAGCCGTGGCTGTCGCTCTGGTCGCCCGAGCTGGGTAAGCCCAACACTGCGGTGGTGGTGTGTGACGTCGACGCGTTGCCGGTGTGGGCGGCCGAGCGGCTCAGGGAGCTGGTGGTGCGCGCCCAGGCCTCCGTCCCGTGCCTGCCGTTCTCGATCACCGCGGAGCGCTTCGAGGACATCCCTGCCCCGCTGGCCGGCCTGGTCGGAACCGTGGTGCAGGTGCCGCCGCTGCGTGAGCGGCTCGACGACATCCTCCCGCTGGCCCGGCACGCCGCCCGGCGGGTGCGCGGTCGCGACGTCGACATCACCCCCGCGGCCGTCCAGGCGCTCGCGAGCTGTGGCTGGCCCGGCAACGTCGACCAGCTGAACCGGGTGGTCCGCGACGCCGCCGCGCGTACCGATGTCATCGACGTGCGGCACCTGCCGTCGGAGGTGCTCTCCGGAACGGCGCACCGGCTGACCCGGATCGAGGCGTTCGAGCGCGAGGAGATCGTGCGGGTGCTGACCCGGCCGGGGGTCACCATGAAGGAAGCCGCCGAGGAGCTCGGGATGAGCCGGGCGACGATCTACCGCAAGGTGGCGCAGTACGACATCCACATCCCGAAGGGCTGATCTGTCGTTCTTCCTCGGACGGCCGGGGTTCGGCTGGCTACCGAGGGGGTGGCTCGTCGTGGCCGTCGGCTCCCGGTTCGCGGCCCACGCGTCGCGACCAGTGACCGAGCGCCGCCAGGGCCCTCTGCGAACAACGGGCGGCCAGGCCCCACGAAGACGAACGGCTGCCGCCCCCGACGGCCCGCCCGACGACACGCTGCGCACGGCTGCCGAGGCGCACGACTGGGCCGGTTCGCTCCGCAGCCTTCTGTCGACCCACAGCCCCATTCTCCTCGCACGTCCAGCGGATGGACCCGGCCGGACTGGCGGACTTCCTGCTCGGTGGTTCCGCTTGGCTCGCTGTGGTCCTCGGGCTTGTCGGCTGTCTGTGATCGGCGTCCTTGGCTGGCGATGGCGACAGCCCGCTCGGGGTGGCGCCGGCTCCCGGCTTGCGGCTCCGCCGCTGCTCCGGCCGACCCGGTTCGTGGTTTCAACCGGTAGTTGCAACTCGTGACTGAGTTGGAAGAGTTCCGGTCATGCCTGGTGCGCGGTTGACGGTCGAGCAGCGACGGACGATTGAGCGGGGGTACCGGATCGGGTTGTCGCAGGGGCAGATCGCCTCGATCATCGGCAAGCATCCCTCGACGGTGAGCCGGGAGCTGGCGAGGAGCTTCTCCGCGCCGGGGTCCCGTTCGCCCAAGCGACGAACTGGTCGCGGGGACGGGCAGGGCTACCAGCGGGTCTACGACGCTGAGCGGGCGCATCGGTGGGCGACGCACAAGGCGCGGCGTCCGAAGCCTCGGCGGCTGGACCACGCCCGGCTGCGGGCCAAGGTGTGGGAGTTGTTGCGGGCAGACTGGTCACCGCAGCAGATCGCGAAGACGCTGCCGGCCCTGTACCCGCACGATCCGGTGATGCGCGTGAATCACGAGACGATCTACCAGTCGCTGTTCGTCCAGACCAAGGGCGAGCTGAAGAAGGAGCTGACCGCGCACCTGCGCAGTCGCCGAACCCGCCGCAAGCCTCAGAACGGCGGGGCCAAGCGCGCCACCCTGGGCATCACCGAGGACATCACCATCCGGGCCCGGCCAGCCGAGGTCACCGACCGTGCGGTGCCGGGCCACTGGGAGGGCGACCTGCTGATGGGCGGCAACGGCAAGGGGGCGGTGATCACCCTGGTCGAGCGGTCCAGCCGGTTCGTGCTGCTTGCCCCCCTGCCGGGGCGGCACACGGCTGAGGCGGCCCGGATGAGCCTGACCGAGATGATCGCGACCCTGCCATTGAGCCTGCGCCGCTCGATCACCTGGGACCGCGGCGGCGAGATTGCCCAGCACGCCCAGTTCGAGATCGCCACCGGTGTCCCGGTCTACTTCTGCGACCCACAGTCGCCCTGGCAGCGCGGCACCAACGAGAACACCAACGGCCTGCTACGCCAGTACTGGC
Organism: Nocardioides sp. GCM10023255; assembly: GCF_042653125.1. Lineage (NCBI taxonomy): Bacteria > Bacillati > Actinomycetota > Actinomycetes > Propionibacteriales > Nocardioidaceae > Nocardioides > Nocardioides sp. GCM10023255. The sequence continues at coordinate 240 of NZ_JBHSHU010000001.1, read as the reverse complement.
CCAAGGGCGCCGACCTACGCGAGCTGACTCAGACCGCCTGCGACGACGTCGCCCTCAGGCTCAACACCCGCCCCCGGATGACCCTGAACTGGCAGACTCCCGCCCACGTCCTTAACGAGAGACTCGTTGCAACAGCCAGTTGAATCCGCGGTTCGGGCGCCTCTCGAGCCTTTCCACAGACTCGAAACTTTACTCGAATATGGTGTTGACTTGTCGTAGAATGAGGCATGGCAGTCAACC